>JBKHXT010000020.1:0-74984 GCA_046565885.1 Acidimicrobiia bacterium | reverse complement strand
CCTCGACGAGCGCCCGGCGGATGGCGGTGGAGGACACCCGGGCGTCGTCGGCGGTGGGGCGGCCCTCGGCGTCGACCAGCGCCATGCCGTGCACGTCGAAGCCGAGCTCGGGGCCGAGCTGGTTCAGGAGGGCGACGTTGCCGCCCCGGCCCTTGCCGAAGTGGAAGTCGGCGCCGACGATGACCGTGCGGGCGTGCAGGCAGTCGACCAGGACCTCCTGGACGAACTCCTCGGCGGTCTCGGCGGCGCGCTCCTCGTCGAAGCGGATGACCACGGCCAGGTCGACGCCGGTGCTCTCGAGCAGCTCGAGCTTCTGGTCGAGGTCGCACAGCAGCTTGGGCGCCGTCTCGGGGCGCACGACGGACGCCGGGTGGCGGTCGAAGGTGACGACCGCGGAGGCGAGGCCCCGGGACTCGGCCTCCCGCCGCACCTCGGCGATGACGGCCCGGTGACCGAGGTGGAGCCCGTCGTAGGCGCCGATGGTGACCGCCGACCCCTCGCCCACGTCGGGGCACGACGAGGTGTCGCGGACGATCTGCACGTCGTTGAGGCTACGCCCCGCCCGCGCTCAGAAGGAGTCCATGATGTTGATGCCGGCCGGTCCGAGGATGATCACGAACAGGGACGGCAGGATGCAGAACACCAGCGGGAACACGATCTTCACCGGCAGCTGGGCGGCCTTCTCCTCGACCCGGGCCCGGCGCTTCTCGCGCAGCTCCTGGGACTGCACCCGCAGCACGTTGGCGATGGGCAGGCCGTGGCGCGTGGACTGGCGCACCGCGACCACGAAGGCGCGCAGGTCGGGCACGTCGGTGCGCTCGACCATGCGGTCGAGGGCGACCTGGCGGTCGACGCCCACCTGCAGGTCCTGCAGCACGCGGGCCAGCTCGTCGGCGAGGGGGCCGGAGCGGCCCTCGGCCGAGCGGGCCATGGCGGCGTCGAAGCCGAGGCCGGCCTCGACGCTGACCGTCAGCTGGTCGATGACGTCGGGCAGCGACTTCTCGATCATCCCCTGGCGCTCGCCGGCCTTGCGGTCGAGGATCGCCTCCGGGCCCAGGTAGGCGATGGCGCCCACGAGCAGGGCCAGGCCGAGCGACTGGCGCCCGGTGCCGCCGGCGAGGATCAGCAGGATCAGGACGACGCCGGCGGCGATGGAGGCGAAGCGGATGACGAGCATGCGCTCGACCGTCCAGCCCTTCTCGTGGAGGCCGGCCAGGTCGAGCTTGCGCTGGACCCGGTCGCCCATGCCGGCGGACGTGAAGCCCTTGGCCCGGGTGGCGATGGCGTCGAAGAGCGGGTCGAGGATGCGGGTCTTGGCCGAGGCCGACAGGGCGATCTGGCGGCTGTCGGTGAGCATGCCGCGGCCGAGGTTGGCCTGGGCGGTGTCGAGCTCGCGCTCGGAGGTCAGCGCCCAGACGAGGACGATGATGGCGGAGACGACGAGGGCCGAGCCCACGATGACGACGAGGAGGTCCATGGTCGGTGCTGCCTCAGTACTCGATGTCGATCATCTTCTTGAGCCACAGCGCACCGGTGACGAGCAGGCCGACGGCGACGCCGAGCATGATCCAGCCGATGGTGCGGGAGAAGAGCGGGTCCATGTAGTCGGGGTTGGAGCTGTAGAGGATCAGGCCCATGCCGACGGGCAGGAAGCCGAGCACCATGGCCGACATGCGGCCCTCGGCGGTGAGCGCCGCCACCTGGCGCTTCAGGCGGTTGCGGGCCCGGATCGTCTCGCCCACCTGGTCGAGGATCTGGGCGAGGTCGCCACCGACCTGGCGGTTGATGCGCATGGCGTCGACGACCCACTCGAAGTCCTCGTTCTGCACCCGCCGGGCGATGCCGTCGAGGGCGTCCTCGATGTCGCGGCCGAGGCGGGTCTCGAGGATGGCCCGGCGCATCTCGGAGCCGAGCGGGTCCTCCATCTCCTCGGCCACCGTGTCGATGGCCTGCCCGAGGCCGAAGCCGGAGCGCAGCGACCCGGACATGATCATGAGGGCGTCGGGGAGCTGGTCGCCGAACTTGCGGTTGCGTCGGCCGGCCTTGAACTTCAAGAAGGCGTTGGCGCCGAGCAGCGGGACGAAGAAGCCGAGCGCGCCGCCCACCACGCCGAGGAGCAGGTAGCCGAGCACGGCGGCGCCGAGGGCGATGGCGACGACCAGGGCGACGAACTCGCCGGCGCGCATGACCAGGCCGGCCCGGTCGAGGTCCTCGTCGATCTTGCCGGTGGACTCGGTGCGCTCGACGGCGCGGGTGGCGACGCCGACGGCGGCGTCGCGCACGCTCTCGAAGGCGCGCTCGGCGCCGCTCGCCTCGTCGGTGGGCGCGGCATCGGACACCAGCGAGCGCCGGCCGAGCCGGCGGCGGGCCGCGGCGGCGGCACCCGTGCCGGCGCCGGCCCCGGCGGGCACGGCCAGCAGCAGGGCGATGGTGATGGCGATGGCCAGCAGGCCGGCGCCCACCCACAGGACCCAGTCCTGCTGCAGGGCGCTGGGCTCGGCCTCGAAGGTCAGCGCGCCCACCTCGCGGGGGGCGGCCGTCTCGTCGTCGGTTCCGGTCGGCGTGCCGCGGTCGGGCAGGGCGAGCTCGACCGAGCCGGCGGCGTCGGTGCCGGCCACGCCGATCTGGTAGGTGCCGGTGGCGTCCTCGGTGACCGACGTGAAGACCAGCTCGAACTGGTTGACGATGCGCTGGCCCAGGTCGACGTAGGTGGCGGCGAGGGCGTCGGGGTCCTCGGCGGCGATGACCCGCCCGCCGGCGGCGTCGGCCAGCTCCTCGAGGGCGGCGGTGTCGGTCTCCTCGGTCTGCAGCGAGACCAGGTAGAAGTTGTCGACGCCCTCCTCGAGGGCGGCGGTGGCGGCGGCGATGCCGGTGGACGACTCGGAGTCGGCGCCGTCGCTCAGCAGCACGATGGCGTCGCGGTCGGCGCCGGAGCTGGCCACCTGCTGGCTGGCGAGCACGGCGGCGTCGTACAGCGCGGTGCCGCCGGCGGCCTCGAGGCCCTCGATGGCGTCGACGGTCTCCTCGCGGTCGGTGGTGTACCCCGAGGCGACGTAGGCCTCGGTGCCGAAGCCGACCACGCCGACCGGCGCCTCCTCCGGCAGCACGTCGAGCAGGTCGACGGCCGCGGCCTTGGCCTGGTCGAGCGCCTCGCCGCGGATCGACCCGGAGGTGTCGACCACGAGCAGCACGGCCACGGACTCGTCGCTGAGCGGGGCCACCTGCGCCTCGACCGGCGTGCCGTTCTCGGTGACCTGCACGTCCTCGGCGGACAGCCCGGCCGAGGTGACGTCGGGCGGGAAGGCGACCGTGAGCCGCACCGTGGGGAACGCGCTCAGGTCGATGCCGGTGACCTCGACCTCCGGGCCGGCCTCCTGGGCGGCGCCCGGGGCGGCGCCGGCGAGCAGCGCGGCGAGGGCGACGAGGACGGCGAGCAGCGGGGCCAGGGCCCGGCGGGCGGCCGGGCGGCGCGTGCTGGCTGCGCTCACCTCTTGCCCCGGGTGGCGGCGAGGGCCTCGTTGCGCACGTTGGACTCCGTGAACAGCTCCTTGGGCAGGGTGAAGCCCTGCTCGAGGAGGCGGTCGGAGAACGACGGGCGGATGCCGGTGGGCACCGGGTGGCCGAGGAAGCGGCCGTTGGCGTCCATGCCGGCGCTGTAGTCGAAGTCGAACAGCGTGTTCATGGTGATCATGTCGTTCTCCATGCCGACCACCTCGGACACGCTGGTGATCCGGCGGGAGCCGTCGCGCAGGCGGCTGATGTGCACCACCAGGTCGATGGCCGAAGCGATCTGGTCGCGGATGGCGCGGATCGGCAGGTCGAGGCCGGCCATCAGCACCATCGTCTCCATGCGGGACAGCGCGTCGCGCGGGGTGTTGGCGTGGAGGGTGCCGAGCGAGCCCTCGTGGCCCGTGTTCATGGCCTGGAGCATGTCGAGGGCCTCGCCGCCGCGGCACTCGCCGACGACGATGCGGTCGGGGCGCATGCGCAGGGCGTTGCGGACCAGGTCACGGATGGAGACCTCGCCCCGGCCCTCGATGTTGGCCGGGCGGGACTCGAGGCGGACCACGTGGCGCCGGGCGAGCCGGAGCTCGACGGCGTCCTCGATGGTGACGATGCGCTCGCCCGACGGGATGAAGTTCGACAGCACGTTCAGCAGCGTCGTCTTGCCGGTGCCGGTACCGCCGCTGACCAGGATGTTGAGCTTGGCCTCGACGCAGGTGGAGAGGAACTCCATGAGCGCCGGGGTGGCGGCGCCGGTGCGGATGTAGTCCTCCGAGCGCAGCACCATCTTGGAGAACTTCCGGATGGTGAGCGACGGGCCGTCGACCGCCAGCGGCGGGATGACGGCGTTCACGCGGGAGCCGTCGGGCAGGCGGGCGTCGACCATGGGCGAGGACTCGTCGACGCGGCGGCCGATGCCGGCCACGATGCGGTCGATGACCCGGCGCAGCGACTGGTCGTCGGGGAAGACGACGTCGGTCTCCTCGAGCAGGCCACGGCGCTCGATCCACACGCCGGTGGTGCCGTTGCACATGACCTCGGAGACGTCGGGGTCCTCGAGGAACGGCGTGATCGGGCCGTAGCCGATGACGTCGGCGCTGATCTCGTCGACCAGGCGGGCCTTCTCCTCGGCGGTGAGGGGCACCGACTCCTGGTTCATGATGTCGGCGAGCGTGTCCCGAGCGAGGTCGAGCAGCTCGTCGTCGGCCATCTCGCGGTTGTTGGGCCGCGCCGCCAGCCGCTCCATGAGCGCGCCGGACACCTGCTGCTTCAGGCGCGCGTAGGGGTCGACCCGATGGGCCGGGGCGTCCTCGTGGCGCACCTCCTCCTCGTCGCCATCGACCTTCTTGAGCCGGTCACCGAGCTTCATGACTACCCACGCCTTCCGAAGAGCCCGCCGCTGTTCTTCCGTTGCTGCGCGGCCGCCTGGTCCTCGGCGGTCGCGGCGGGGTCGGGCTCGAACCGATCGACCAGCTGCCACAGCGGCGCCACGGTCGGCGAGGCCTCGCCCCCCTCGAGGATCGGGACGCCCTGGTTCATCGAGACCGGCATGCTGCGGTGGCTCGGGAGCAGGACGTCGAACTGGTGGCCGATGGTGGCCGCGATGTCGGCCACCTCGAGGCCGACCTTGGCGTCGGACCGGTTGAGCACGAAGTGCCGCCGGGCCGCCGTCATGCCGATGCGGTCGAGCGCATCGATGGTCTTGTGCAGGCCCCGGACGCTGGCCACGTCGGTGGCGGCCACGAACACGAGGTCGGTGGCGTTGTCCATGACGGTGAGCGTGCGCTCGCCGAGGCCGGGGTCGGTGTCGACCACCACGTACTTGAACTCGCGGTGCAGCAGCACCACGGCCTTGGAGAACGCCTGGGCGGTGATCTCGTCGGCCACGCCGGGCACCTCGGGCGCGCACAGGGCGAACAGGCCCGAGCGGTGCGGGGTGAGGTGGACCTTGACCTCGGTGGCGTCCTGCAGGCCGCCGGCCACGGCGTCGCGGATGCTGGTCTCGGCCAGCAGGCGCAGCGCGTTGCCGACGTCACCGAACTGGAGGTCGCCGTCGACGAGCACCACCTGCTTGGGAGCTCGGGACGCGAGGCCCACGGCGAGGTTGGTCGAGACGGTGGTCTTGCCGGCGCCGCCCTTGGGCGACAGCACCATGATCATGCGGTGCTGGTCCTGCTCGGACTCGCCGACCCGCAGCGACTGGGCGCGGCGCTCGGCGACCTCGAGGGCGTGCTTGACCGACTCGCGGATGCGACCGGCGTCGGAGCCCGGCGGGAGGATGTCGCGGACACCCACCTGCATCGCCCGGGAGAACGCCTCGGGGTCGGGCGCCATGTGGAGGACGACCGTGACCTCGGGGCGCTCCTCGTCGAAGCGCTGGGCGACCGTGAAGGCGCGCTCGGCGTCAGCGGTGCCGTCGACCAGCACCACCTCCACGGCGGGGATGGCGGCGGCGAGGCCCCGCTCGAGCGGGGCGGTCTCGACGCGGACGACGTCGCCGACCGCCTCGCGGACGGCCTGCTCGAGGTCGTCTGTGGCGGACAGGACGAGGATCATCCGACCGGCGCCTCCGGGTTGATCACGTTCTCGACCGAGATGCCCGTGGAGGGCACCAGCGCATCGCCGCTGTGCAGCGCCATGTGGAGGTTGGCGTTGAGCGACTGGGCGTCACGGACGTAGATGAGACGCTCCACGTCGGGGCCCTCCATCGCCAGCGTGACGAGCAGCGAGCCCTCGGCCGGCGCCACCCGCTGGGAGGGGTCGGCCGTGGCGCCCGCCGCCTGCACCGGCAGCGGGTTGCCCTGGACGTTGGTGACCAGCGCCTGCTGGATGATGATCTTCGACAGCTTGAGCTGGGCTTCGCCGGCGGCCGTCTGGCCCGTGGCCGGATCAGCGCCGATGCCCGCCAGCGGGTCGTTGGCGGGGTTCACGAAGTCGGTGCGGTCACCCAGGGCGACGAGCGCCACCGAGTTGCCCGGCACCGGCACGCCGCCGATGAACTGCTCCTGGCTCATGGCGATGGTGACCTCGAGCAGGCCCTCGGGCACCTCGACGTTGCCGGGCCGGCTCGCCGAGTAGTTCTCCGGGTCGACGAACCGGTTGGCGAGCAGGGTCTCCCCCGGCACCAGGTCGACGCTCGTCACCAGGCCGCTCACCGACACCAGGTCGGAGATCACGCCCTCCGGGGCGATCTTGGTCGGGATGTCCTCCTCGGACACCAACCCCTCGAGCTGCTCCGCCGGCGTGCCCGCCGGGATCGTCGCCTCGGCGGTCAGCACCCGCACCAGCTCCTCACCCTCGAGCGCCCGATCCTCGGCTCCTCGAACGAACAGCACGAGCACGCCCGTGCCGACGATCGCCATCACGACTGCGGCGATCACGCCGACGACCTTCTTGTTCACTGGTTCAGTCTCCCTGTCGGGGGGTTAGTAATCCGGAGTTTTCCGCAGAACCGGAAGTGGGTGGTGTATCGGCCTCGTGTGGGCACGCCTTGAGGGGCCTAGTTGGTCATCGTCAACGTCGACGACGGCTGTCCCTGCGCTCCGACGATCTGCCTCGCAGGAGAACCGACGGAGACGACGAGGTCATAGACCTGGTTATTGGCGCCGACGGTCGTCGCCGGGAGCCGAACGGTGAGCTGGTTGCCAGAGAGCCCCACTACCGTGAGCGTCAGGTCTCCGCTGCCGTTTCTCCTGTCCAGATAGGCCGAAACGTTCGTGCAGTCGGCTTCATTAGCGACGGTCACGGTCCAGTCGAGCTGCTGTGCACTTCCGTTCTTCAAGGCATGCCCGGACGCTGGCGACACGGCAGTCGCCGCACACTGCGGTGCCGTCGTCGTGGTCGTGGGCGCAGTGCTCGTAGTTGAGGAAGTGCTGGAGGAGGTCGTGCTCGAAGACGTCGTGCTTGAGGCTGGAGGAAGCGTCGTGACGGTCGAGACCAGTTGCGGGCACCCAGCGGCGATCTTGGCTGCATCGTTCACCACCGCACACAGCCGGGGCGGTCGCTCGTCTGCGTCGTCGGTCGAAGGAGGACCGGCTGGGAGGTACGGGATCATCTTCGAGACACGGAAGTCGAACCACGTGGTTCCGTCGAACTTGCAGCTGCCACTGAAGCAGTGGTTGACCATCTCCATCTGCGCGAAGTGCGTGAGGACGAAGTTGGCGTTGTTGCCAGTGCCGGTAGCGACGGAGTACACGGGCGCCCAGAACTGGCCGACGTGGTCCTCCAGATTCTCCGTGGAGCTCTCCGTCTGCGAGTTGCTCCAGTTGTTACCGGTATCACCCTTGGTCGGGTTGCTGACCGTCCCGTAGTAGCCGTCGGCGTAGTCCTTACAGAAGTGACCGATCTCGGTGCAGCTCGTGGAAGTGGCGCCGCCGAAGTCCAGCTTGCCGAAGTTGCCAGACCCGCTCGGCCCGGTCGTGGCGTTGCACGACCCACCCTTGACGTGCTCGATGGGGAACCGGGCGGTGAAGGTGGTCGGCGTCGTCGGCGCCGATGTGCTGACGACGTTCCCGCTTGCGTCGAGCTCGAAGCCACCACTTCCCGTCGTCGCCAACGCGTTGAGCGACACCTCCGGATAGCCGGACACCCCCGCCATGCTCACCATCGCTCCACAGATCCCCACAGGGCGCAGACCTCCGCCCGGGTTGGCTTCGATGGCTGCGACGCTCACGCCGTTCACCTCGCCGGAGTCGATCCCGAGAGCAGGACCGATCGCGTAGTCGACGATCTCGTCGGCGGCGACGATCACATAGCCTTCGCGGAACGAGGTTCGAGCCACCTTGCAGTCGACCGGGTTCGAGTCGCCGTTGCGGGTCAGGTAGTCATCAACGGCCTGCTGGACGTTTGAGAAGCCTTCGGGGTTGACGGCATGCATCGAGATCCCGACAGACCCGCAATCGACCAGCGTGCCCAGCGCGACGCTTACGAGATCGATGTCCTCCGTGTCAGCGAGAGCGGCCGCAGCGAGCGCTGCGGCGTCCGTGGAAAGGGTCACCTCTTTCCGCTCGGCTCGCTGACCACCGAGGTCGACCACCGCAGCAACCATCACGACCGCCACGATCATGAACACGGCAACGAGAACGAGGACAGCGCCTCGTTCCCCGTTGCGCCGCCGCACTACGCGCGCTCGCACCTGAACTCTCCTCTTCCTTGGAGATCCAGAACCGGCGCCCCGAAGAACGGGATCGTCAGCTCGTGATCCACATGTGATTCCACCACGACCGTTTGGCCGGCGTTGCCGTCACACGGCTCCTGACCCGACGTGTAGGTGGTGGCCCCGACCATGACCGTCGTCGTCACTGTTCCGTCGATCAGCCCTTGGAAGCTGTTCTCGACGGCGGCTTCGACGTCCGAGACGGTGTTCGTCGGGATCGCCGCGGTCCTGGCGCCCTCTCTCGCAGCGGAGTTGATCGACTGCTTCTTGTCGTAGGCCAAGCCGAACTGGACGATGCCGAAGAGGAACAAGGTCAGCAGCGGAACGATCAGCGCGAACTCGACGAGCGACGCGCCGCGCTCTCGTTCTCCCACTCCCGCTTGCCCTCGCACCGCAGTCCTCCCCTTCCGCATCGGAGATCGTACGCTCCCACTCTTGTGACGCTGTGTCACACGACTTCCGACCTTGCGCATTCTGCCACTCTCCGTACGGCAATGGGTATGGTCCGTAGGGACTACGCACGGCGGGCGCGCAGTTCGGGTGTTGCGGTGACGCTCCGTAGGCACCGCAGCGGACGCCACAGCCCTCAAGCCACGCCGCCGCCCTGCCGATAGCAACGGCATGGCTCGCATCGCGGCCCCGACGTCGACGATGACGGTCGTCGTGTGCGACGACGATCCGCTGGTGCGGTCCGTCGTGTGCGGCCTCGTCGAGGACCACGACGGCCGGGTGGTCGCCGAGGCGTTCTCGCCGTGGCAGGCGATCGAGCAGGTCGAGCGGCTGCAGCCCGACGTCGTCGTGCTCGACCTGTCGCTCAAGGGCGGCACCGGGCTCGACGTGATCCAGCAGCTGCGGCGCTCGAGCGGGACGCCGCCGTACGTCGTCGTCTTCACCGCCTACGACGCACCGACCGGCCTGGAGGGCGACTTCGTGGACGTGGTCCGCAAGCCGGACTTCGACCACCTCGTCGAGCGCCTGACCTCCGGCGCCCGCCGCCGCGCCGAGCGCCGGCGCACCACCCGGGAGGTTCCCGGTCCCAAGGGCAGCGTCGACGACGTCAACGACTTCTTCAAGGTGCTCGCCTCCGCCCACCCCGGCGATCAGCTGGTGCGCTTCACGGCCGGCGACGCCGTGCTCGACGAGGTGGCCGGCGCCGTGCGGCGCTCGGTGCGCTCCCAGGACCGGGTCCTGCGCCGCAGCGACGACGTGCTCGCCATCCTCATCGACGGCGGCTCGGCGGCCACGGATGCGCTGCTCGAGCGGTTGCGCCCGACGATCCCCCGCTCGGTCGAGACCGCCAGGGCCGCCGACGTCGGCACCGATCCGATCGTCGCCTTCCAGGACCTGACCGGCGGCTGACCCACCCGGCGATGCGGTCGGCGGGCGGCCCACCGGCCGTCCGAAGAAATCGGACATTTGGGTTGTAGCCGAACGTACGTTCGAGTAGCGTGCCGTCATGGCAGGGGGACCGGCGACGGCGACGGAGGTGCTCGAGCTCGTGGCTCGCACCCGTTCGCTGTGCGCACGCCTGGAGCCGAACGCGATCTCCTTGAGCGAGGCGCCGGCGGTGTTCGACGCCCTCGTGGCCCTCGATCACCTGGTGGGTGGGGCGGTGCTGCGGATGACGTCGCGCTACGAGGAGTCGGGGCGGTGGAAGCGCGACGGTGCCCGCTCGCCCGAGGACGACATCGCCCGCCGGACCGGCACCGGCACGCGTGCGGCCCGGCGCAAGCTGTCGACGTCCAAGCGCCTGCCGTCCCAGCCCAAGACCGAGGACGCGGTGCGCGGCGGGACCCTGTCGCCCGAGCAGGCGGATGAGGTGTCCGAAGGCGCCGATGCTGCCCCCTCGGCGGAGGACGAGCTGCTCGACACGGCCCGGCGCCAGCCCCTGCACGATCTGCGCCGCAAGGTGGCCGAGGAGAAGGCCAAGGCCGACCGCGACCGGGAAGCCCGCGCCCGGCGCCTGCACCGGGCCCGCCAGGTGCGCCGCTGGGACGACGCCGACGGCATGGGGAACCTGTTGCTGCGGGCGCCGGCGGACCGCCTGCGTGAGGTCGACGCCCGCCTGAAGCCGCTCATCGACCGGGCCTTCGCCGACGCCCGCCACGCCGGACGGATGGAGCCGGTCGAGGCCTACGCCGCCGACGTCGTGATGGACCTGTTGCTCTCCGAACCCGGCGCAGACGGGTCCGGCTGCGCACGGCGCCAGGCGGTGCGCCCGGAGAAGAAGGTCATCGCCCTCATCGATGCCGAGGCCCTGAACCGGGGCCGGGTCGAGGGTGACGAGACGTGCGAGATCGCCGGCGTCGGCCCCGTGTCGGTCTCCGCCGTGCGCCGGTTGCTGTCCGACGCGTTCCTCAGCGTGGTGTTCCGCAAGGGCACCGACGTGGTGAACGTGACCCACCTCGGACGGCAGGTCACCGCCGCCCAGCGCACCGAGCTCGAGGCACGGGGCTGCCGGTGCGAGCGGTGCGGATCCACGCACCTGCTCGACATCGACCACAACGAGGGCTGGGCCCTCACCCACGACACCCGCTCCGAAGACCTGTCCTGGGTGTGCTGGCACTGCCACGACCTCAAGACCCGTCATGACCTGCGCCTCGCCGGCCCGGTCGGGAACAAGCGCCTCGTGCGCCGCGACGGCACCGACTGGGACCCACCACCCGAGGACCGACCACCCCCTGCCGGCGGGCCGGCGCCGCAGCGAGCGCGGGGAGCCGAGCAGGGCGACCTGTTCACCCTCGCCCGCTGACCGGGTGAGCGAGGCAGCGGACCAGCCGAGTGCACCGGGATCCCCTGCGGTCCCGGCGCATCGGCGCGCACGCCGGCGCCGGGACGAGGCGAGGTCAGCCGACCGGCGCCACCACGACCTCGGGCTTCACGAACCCGTCCCGGTGGGGGACGTAGACGGCGAGGAGCCGGCCGTCCTGGGACTCGACCGCCCACGGCCCGGCGTGCGACTCGGGGATGCCGAGGCGGGAGCGCTCGAGCGGCTTGCCGTGGCCGACATCGACAGCGGTGGGCACGTCGACCACCACCGTCGGCAGGTCTCGGAGCGCCTGCGCCGGCGACAGCACGTCCCGCTCCGGGTCGACCTCACCGATGGCGTGGGCGTCCTCGACCCGGAAAGACCCGGCCCGGGTCCGGCGCAGGTTGCGCAGGTGCGCACCGCCGCCGAGGGCGGTGCCGAGGTCGGCGGCGAGCGTGCGGATGTAGGTGCCGGACGAGCACGTGACCTCGACCGGGTAGACGCCGTCGCCCACCGGCTCGCCGACCCCGAAGGCGTGGATCGTGACCGGGCGGGCCTGGCGCTCGACCTCCTTGCCCTCCCGGGCCAGTTCGTGCAGGCGCTTGCCGTCGACCTTCACCGCCGAGACCATCGGCGGCACCTGGAGGATGTCGCCGGTGAGGCCGGCGGCCACGTGGCGGACCTGCTCGAGCGTCACCGCGCCCATGTCGTAGGTGGCCGTCACCGAACCGGTGTCGTCGAGCGTGTCGGTCTCCGAGCCGAGCACGACCTCGCCCACGTAGGTCTTGGGCAGCGCGGTGAGGTAGCGCAGCAGGCGGGTCATCGAGCCGACCCCGACCAGCAGCAACCCGGTGGCGGGCGGGTCGAGGGTGCCGGCGTGGCCGACCTTGCGGGTGCCGAGCACGCCGCGGGCCTTGGCGACCACGTCGTGGCTGGTCCAGCCCGGCTCCTTGTCGACCAGCACCAGCCCGTCGTACGGCGACGGCTTCTTGCGGCTCACGGCCTGCGGCTCACGACGCGGCCGAGGGCGTGGCCAGCGGCGGCAGGCAGGCCCGGATGTCCTCGACGACCTGCGGGATCGGCCGGTCGGTGGCGAAGCCGGCCATGAACGAGTGGCCGCCGCCGCCGAAGCGGGCGGCGAGCTCGGACACGTCGGTGGCGCCGGTCGACCGCAGCGACACCCGCAGCCCCTCCCCCGGCGACTCCCGCAGCACGCAGGCGACCTCGGCCTCCTCGCAGGCGCGCACGTGATCGATGAAGCCCTCGGTCTCGTCGAAGGTGACGTCGAAGTCGGCCAGGTCCTGGGCGGTGAGCCAGGCGACGACGAAGCGCCGCTCCTGGTCGAGCTCGGTGCGGGCCAGCGCCATCGACAGCAGCTGCACGTACTGGAAGCGGTGCTTCTCGAACAGCTCGCGGGTGATGCGGGCGATGGGCAGGTCGAACTCGGCCAGCTCCTCGGCCAGGTGGAACACGTCCGGCGTGGTGTTCGGGTAGCGGAAGCGGCCGGTGTCGGTGACGAGGCCGACGTAGAGGCACAGGGCGACCTCGTGCGTGAGCGCCCAGCCCAGCTCGCGCGCGATCTCCCGGACGAGCACGGCGGTGGCGGCGGCCGACTCGTCGACGAGGTTGAGTGTGCCGAAGCGCTGGTTGTCGGGGTGGTGGTCGAGGACGACGACCTGACCGGCCCGCTCGGCGCTGGGCGCCAGGTCACCGAGCCGGCCGAGGTGGCCGAGGTCGAAGGTGACCAGCACCTCGGGCTCGGCGGGGAAGCTCTCGGGCGGCGTGCACCGGTCGAGCCCGGGCAGGAACTCGTAGTGCGGCGCCACCTCGAACGGGCTCGGCCACGACGCCACCGAGTCCTTGCCGTGGGCCTCGCACAGCAGGTGCATGGCGAGCATGGAGCCGAGGGCGTCGCCGTCGGGGTGGTGGTGGCAGGCGAGGGCGAGGCGGTCGGCCCCGTCGATCACGCCGGCGACCTCGGCGACCGTGGTCACCGCTCGGTCTCGTCCTCGGCCACGCCGTCGACGGCCGGGTCGCCGGCCGCGTCGACGACGGCCGCCTCGTCGTCGTCCGCCTCGTCGTCACCGGCGTCGAGGTCGCGCAGGATCTCCTCGATCCGGCTGGCGCCCCGGGCCACCTCGTCGGCGTGGAACGACAGCACGGGCGTGCGCCGCATGTGGGTCTGGCGGTTGACGGCCGCCTGCAGCCGGGCCCGGTGCTCCTCGAGGACCTCGAGCACGACCTCGTCGGATGCGCCGAGGTCGGACCAGTGGACCTTGGCGTGCTCGAGGCCGGGATCGACCTCGACGGCCGTCACCGTGAAGAACCCGAGGCGCTCGTCGTCGATCCGCTCGATCTCCTCGGCCACGATCTCCCGCACCAGCTCGTTGAGCCGGGCGGTGCGTGGGTAGCGGCGCGAGCTGGTCTGACGACGTCGAGCCATGGGGCGAGCCTGCCACAGTCCCGGGCGATCTCCACCGGTGCGCACGGGCCACCACGGGCGGATGCTCACCCCCTCGCCGCCGGGCTGGTTGACTCGACGCCTCCAGTGGACGGCGGACAGGAGCGTGCGGTGTCGGCGCGACGGAGCAGCATCGGGATCATCGCAACGGCGGCGCTGCTCGGCGCGTGCGGGGGCGACGACGCCTCCGGCTTCGCCGACCAGCCGGCGGCCGACATCGTCGCCGCCGCCGAGGCGGACATGCGCGCCGTGACCTCGCTGCGCATGACGGGCGACCTCGTCGTCGACGGCGAAGACCTCGCCATCGACCTGGCCCTCGACACGGAGGGCGACTGCCAGGGCACCCTCACCCAGGGCGGCGCCACGGCGGAGATCAGCAGCGTCGGCGGCACCAGCTACCTGCGCCCCGATGCCGCCTTCTGGGAGACCTTCGCCGGCGAGGGGGCGAGCGCCATCGTGGAGCTGGTCGGCGACCGCTGGGTCGTGGTCCCCGGCGACGACGGCGACTTCTCGGAGTTCTGCGACCTCGACCAGCTGCTCGAGGAGATCGGCAGCGACGACGACGCCGAGGAGGAGCCGGTGGTCGAGGGCACGGAGGACGTCGACGGCCAGGAGGCGGTGCGCATCTCGAGCACGACCGACGAGGGCGACCCGGTCACGGCGTGGGTGGCCACGTCGGAGCCGCACGTCATCCTGCGCATCGAGGTGACCGAGGGCGACGAGCCGGGCACCATCACGTTCTCGGAGTTCGACGAGGAGCTGGAGATCGAGGCGCCGCCCGAGGACGAGGTCGTCGACCTCGCCGAGCTCGGCGGGTAGGCGCCCCGAGCGACAGGACCGACACGAGCGACAACCTCGGGTTGACGCTCACTGATCGACAACCTAGGGTTGTCGCATGGCGAACCCCGCAGCCCACGTCCGCATGGACGACCTCATCGCCGCCATCAACGGGGTGCACGAGGATCCCCTCGACCGCGTGGCCGACGCCATGGCCGCCGCCGACCACCTCGGCGACCTCGCCGACCACCTCATCGGCCACTTCGTCGACCAGGCCCGCCGTTCGGGCGCCTCGTGGACCGAGATCGGTCGCAGCATGGGCGTGACCAAGCAGGCGGTGCGCAAGCGGTTCGTGCCCTCGAGCCCGGTCGACGCCGGCGCCGTGGTGGACGGCGGCGACGGCTTCGACCGGTTCACCGAGCGCGCCAAGCGCTGCGTGCTCGGCGCCCAGGAGGAGGCTCGCGAGCGCCGCAACGCGACCATCGCCACCGGGCACCTCGTGCTCGGTCTGCTCGCCGAGCCGACCGCCCTCGCCGCCCGGATCCTGCTGGCCGAGGGCCGCACCGAGGACGACGTCCGGGTCGCCGTCGAGGCGACCCTGCCCGGGGCCGACGACGAGGTGCCGGCGCTCATCCCCTACGACGTGGGCGCCCGCAAGGTGCTCGAGCTCACGTTCCGCTCGGCGCTGCGCCTCGGCCACAACTACATCGGCACCGAGCACCTGCTGCTCGCGCTGCTCGAGGTGGAGGCCGACGACGGACCGCTGCACGGCCTCGGCCTCGACAGGGACGAGGTGGAGCAGCGCCTCGTCGCGATGTTGGCCGAGGTGAGCCCGCCCTGAGCAGGAGGCTCAGGCGCGGCCGTTGCGCTCGCGGTGCGCGCAACCCGGCCAGCAGCAGGGGCGGCGCATGCCCTCCTCCAGCTCCTCCCGGGTGCGCCGGATCCGGCGCTCACGGGTGGCCTCGCGCTTCGCGTCCTCGACCCAGCAGATGAACTCGTTGCGGGCCAGCGGCGTGATGTCCTGCCACGCCTCGAGGGCGACGGCGCTGGCCTCGAGCCCGGCCCGCAGGTCGTCGGGCAGCTCGTGCACCACCCCGCCGGGCAGCTCGACCTTCGGCATGCCGGTCACGGTACCGACCGCCGACCCCGCTACGCCGTCTCGAGCCAGTGGCGCTCGGTGCCGTGTACCTCGACCTCGGGGAACGACCACACGAAGCGGTCGACGGCGTCGAGGACCTCGTCGACCTGGCGGGGGCTGGAGGCGACCGCGGCGAAGACCAGGACGGCCCGGTCGGGCACGTCCTGGTCGGCCACCTCGGCCGACGCCACGCCGTAGCGGCGGTGGGCGCCGTCGAGGATCGGTCGGATCACCGACCGCTTCGCCTTGAGCGAGTCCCCGAGGGGGATGCGGAGGGACAGCTCGAGGGCTGCCGCCGCCCACATCACGTGCGCGCGATCTCGCGCTCCTCGTAGGTCTCGATGATGTCGCCTTCCTTGAGGTCCTGGAAGTCCGACAGGCCGATGCCGCACTCGAAGCCGGCGCGCACCTCGGTGGCGTCGTCCTTGAACCGCTTGAGCGACTGGATGGTGCCCTTCCAGATGATGGTGCCCTCACGCAGGAAGCGCACCTTCGAGCCACGGGTGATGACCCCGTCGAGCACCATGCAGCCGGCGATCTTGCCGATGCGAGGCACGGAGAAGATCTCGCGGACCTCGGCGTCGCCGGTGACGACCTCTTCGTACTCGGGGGCGAGCATGCCGAGCATGGCCGCCTCCATGTCCTCGAGGACCTTGTAGATGATCTCGTAGGTGCGGATCTCCACGCCCTCTTGATCGGCGAGCTCGCGGGCCTTGCGGTCCGGTCGCACGTTGAAGCCGATGATGGTGGCGTTGGAGGCGGCGGCCAGCTGGATGTCGTTCTCGGTGATGCCGCCGACGGCCCGGTGGACGAAGCCGATCTTGACGTCGTCGCGCTCGAGCTTCTTCAGCGAGTCGGTGAGCGCCTCGAGCGAGCCGTTCACGTCGGCCTTGAGCACCAGCGAGAGGGTGGCGACCTCGCCGGCCTGGATGGCGGCGAAGATGTCCTCGAGCTTGGCGCCGCCGGCCGTGGCCGTGGCCTCCCGGCCGAGGTTGGCCAGGCGGTGGAAGTGCTCGCGCTTGTCGGCGACGTCGCGGGCGGTCTTGTCGTCGGGGGCGACGATGAACTGGTCGCCGGCGTCGGCCACGTCGGACAGGCCGAGCACCTGCACCGGGGTGGACGGGCCGGCTTCCTTGATGTTGTTGCCGTGGTCGTCGATGAGGGCGCGGACGCGGCCCCAGGCGGCGCCGGCGACCATGGGGTCGCCCACCCGCAGGGTGCCGCGCTGCACGAGCACGGTGGCGACGGGACCGCGACCGATGTCGAGGTAGGACTCGAGGACGGTGCCGGCGGCCCGGCCATGGGGGTCGGCCCGGTAGTCCTCGACCTCGGCGACGAGCAGCAGGTTCTCGAGCAGGTCGTCGACGCCCTCGCCGGTCATGGCGGACACGGGGGCGAAGATGGTGTCGCCGCCCCAGGTCTCGGGGATGAGGTCGTGCTCGGAGAGCTGCTGCATGACCCGGTCGGGGTTGGCCGCCTCGAGGTCGATCTTGTTGACCGCCACGATGATCGGCACGTCGGCCGCCTTCGCGTGGTTGAGCGCCTCGAGCGTCTGGGGCATCACGCCGTCGTCGGCGGCGACGACCAGCACGACGATGTCGGTGGCCTGGGCGCCGCGGGCGCGCATGGCGGTGAACGCCTCGTGGCCCGGGGTGTCGATGAAGGTGATCTTCTGATCGTCCTTCGCCGCCTGGTAGGCGCCGATGTGCTGGGTGATGCCACCGGCCTCGCCGGCGACCACGTTGGCCTCGCGGATGTAGTCGAGGAGCTTGGTCTTGCCGTGGTCGACGTGGCCCATGATCGTGACGACCGGGGGCCGGTGCGGCGTGTCGTCGTCGTACTCCTCGTCACCGAGCAACTCGTCGACGCCGAGGCGCTTCTGCAGCTCGACCTCGGCCTCCTCGCCCGGATCGACCAGGCGGATGGTGGCGCCGAGCTCGGCGGCGAACAGCTCGATCATGTCGTCGGACAGCGACTGCGTGGCCGTGACCATCTCGCCCTGCTCCATGAGGAAGCGGACGACGTCGGAGGCCGTGCGGTTCAGCTTGGGGCCGATGTCCTGGGGTGTCGAGGCGCGCTCGATGACGACCTCGTGGTCGGGCACCGGCGCGTCGCGCGGGGTGAAGCTGGGCGCCTCGAGCGGCTGCAGCTCCTCGCGGTTGCGGCGACGGCGACCACCACGGCGCTTCGGTGGGCGGCGACCGCCACCGGGGCCGGGACGACCGCCACCGGGGCCACCGCCGGGACCGCCGCCACCGGGGCGGGGACCGCTGGGCGGCGGGGTGTAGCGGACCTGGCCGGCCGCGCCACGACGGGCCGGGCGGTTGCCGGGACCGCTCGGCGCGGGCGCGGGGCCACGGCCACCGGCGCCGGGCGGCGGGGGGATCGGCTTGCCGGTGCGCGACACCATCGGCCCGGGGGGCGGCGGGATCGGCTTGCCGGACGCCGACTTCGGCGGGGCCATCGGGCCGGGCTTGGCGCCGGGATCGGCCGGCGGGCGCGGGGCCTCGGCGGCGGCCGGAGGGGCCGTCGACTCGGCGGCCTCGGCGGGCGCCGGCGCCGCAGGGGGCGGCGTGGGCGCGGCCGCCGGCGGGCGGGGGGCCGAGGAGGCGGGCGGGGGCGTGGGCGCGGCGGCCGGCGGGCGGGGCGCCGAGCCCTCCGACGCCGATGCGGCGGGGCGCGCCGGCGGGGCCGGGGCCTCCTCGCGGGGGCGGGCCGGCGGGTGCTCGCGGCCGCTGGACTTCACCACGCCGGCGGCGGGCTGCGCGGCCGGCGGGCGGGGCGGTGCGGGGGCCGCAGGCGGCGTGGGCGCGGCAGCCGGGGGCGTCGGGGCCTCGGCGGCAGGCGCGGACGGCGCCGCAGGAGCGGCCGGCGGGCGAGGCGGTGCGGGGGCCTCCGCCGCAGGGGCGGGCGCAGGCGCCGGCGCCTCGGGCGCCTCGTCGGGCTGCGGGGTGGGCGGCTTCGGCGGCGCCGCCTTCTTGGCGACCACCTTCTTGGCCGGGGCGGCCGCCTTCTTGGCCGGCGCCTTCTCGGCGTCCTCGGCCTTGGCGGGGGCGCCGTCGTCGTCGGGTCGGGGTTCCCGGATCAGCCCCTCGCGCTCGGCCTTGCGGCGGACGCGGTCGGCCTGGGCTTCCACGATGCTCGAGGAGTGGCTCTTGACGCCGATCCCCAGTGCGTTGCACAGGTCGACGGTCTCTTTGTTCTCGAGTCCGAGCTCACGTGCGAGCTCGTACACCCTGATCTTGCCTGCCAAGAGTCTTCGTTTCGCCTTGCGTCGTCCGTCGGGGGCTTCCTTGCGCGACCGTTCATCCTCGCGCGTCCTGGTGCAGTTCACGAACCGAGTCCGCCGCGTCTCGCACCGCGGCCTCGATCGTGTGGGGGTCGACCGGGCCTCGGAGGGCTCGATCGAACGCCTTCCGGCGTTGCGCCAGCTCGGCGCACCGGGAGAGCGTCGCCCTGCACAGCCACGCGCCCCGTCCGGGCAGTGTAGGCCCGAACGCGAGGGATCCCTCGCCGGTCCGCACGAAGCGGACCAGCGCACCGGTGCCGGCCGAGCGCCGGCACCCGATGCAGGTCCGGGTCGGCTGGGTCAGGTCGCCTCGGGCTCGTCGTCGGCGTCGGCACCCTCGTCGGCGGTCTCCGCCGGCGCCTCGGCCGCGTCCTCCGCCGGCGCCTCGTCCGTCTCGTCGGCCGGCGCCTCGTCCGTCTCGTCGGCCGGCGCCTCGGGCTCGTCCTGGACCGCCGCGGCGGCCTCCTCGGCGGGCGCGCGGCCCTCCTCGGCGGGCGTGTCGGCCTGGTCGATCTCGGGCTCGGCGTCGACCTCGGCGGCGGCGGCCTCGGCGGCCCCCTCCTCCTCGGCGGACTCGAGGTACTCGGCGGCGGAGACGGCGGGGCCGCCCTCGGCGGGCTGCCAGACCTGCTCGCCGGTCTCGGGGTCGACGACCCACTCGCCCTCGGCCCAGTCCTGCTCGGCGTAGGCGGCCTCGGCCTCGGCCAGCTGGGTCTCGGACTTGATGTCGATGCCGTAGCCGGTGAGGCGGCCGGCGAGGCGGGCGTTCTGGCCCTCCTTGCCGATGGCGAGGCTCAGCTGGTGGTCAGGGACGATGACCATGGCGGTGCCGGTCATGTCGTCGATCCGGACCTCCTTGACCCGCGCCGGCTGCAGCGCCTTGGCGACGAACTCGTAGGGGTCGTCGGAGAAGGGGACGATGTCGATCTTCTCGCCCCGCAGCTCGGTGACGACCTGGCGCACGCGCGAGCCGCGGGCACCGACGCAGGCGCCGACCGGGTCGACGTTGGAGTCGTTGGAGGCCACGGCCATCTTGGTGCGGTGGCCTGGCTCGCGGGCGCACGCCTTGATCTCGACGATGCCGTCGGCGATCTCGGGCACCTCGAGCTTGAACAGCTCGAGGATGAGGCCCGGGTGCGTGCGGGACACGACGATCTGGGGGCCCTTGGCCGTCTTGCGGACCTCGACGATGTAGGCCTTGAGGCGGGCGTTGTTCTCGGGCCGCTCGTGGGGCACCTGCTCGGCCTGGGGCAGCAGGGCCTCGACCCGGCCGAGGTCGAGCAGCGTGTAGCGGCTGTCGTTCTGCTGGACGATGCCGGTGACGATGTCGCCCTCGCGGCCGGCGTACTCCTCGTACTTCAGCTCGCGCTCGGCCTCGCGGATGCGCTGGGTCATCACCTGGCGGGCCGTCTGGGCGGCGATGCGCCCGAAGTTCTCCGGCGTGACGTCGAAGACGTCGCCGTCCGGCTCGCCCTCCTCGTCGAGCTCCTGGGCGTAGACCCGGATGTCGAAGGTGCCGGGATCGATGGTGACCCAGGCGTACTCGTAGGCGCCCGGCATCCGCTTGTAGGCGGACTCCAGGGCGTCGGCGAGGGCCGCCATCAGGGTGTCGACGGAGATGCCCTTGTCGGCGGCGAGCGCCTGGAGGGCCTCGAACATGTCGGGGTTGCTCACGGTCGTGCCTTCTTGTTCGTCTGCTTCGGCTTGCCGGACCCCTTGGACCCGGGCTTGTCGGCTCCGCCCCACGTGAAGACGGTGCGGGCGCGCTCGATGTCGGCGACGTCGAGCGTGCGCTCGCCGCCGTCCTCGAGGGCGATGGTGACGTCGTCGCCGTCGACGGCGCGCACGGTGCCGCGCACCCGCCGCTCGCCCTCGACGTCGGGCTTCGTGCGCACGGTGACCTCGACGCCGACGGCGCCGGCGAAGTGCTCAGGCGTGCGCAGGGTGCGCTCGAGGCCGGGGCTGGTGACCTCGAGCGTGTACGACCCGCCCACCACGTCCTGCTCGTCGAGCAGCACGTTCAGCTTCCGGGAGACCTCGGTGAGGGTCTCGAGGTCGATGCCGCCGTCGCGCTGGAGCGCCACGACGAGCTTGCCGCCGGTGAAGGTGACGTCGTAGACGTCGGCGCCGGCCTCGTCGGCCAGGGGCGCGACGAGCTCGCGGACCTGGTCGGTCGTGGCCATGCGCACCTCCTGTGAAACGAAAGAAGCGTGGGCCAGAGGCCCACGCTCCGAGCCGGAACGAGTTCGGCTCTCGACTCTAGTACGAGCGGGCGCAGATGGCGTACAGCTCGTCCTCGTCCTCGTCCGCCGGCACCGAGCCGTCGGCGCGCTGGATGCAGCGCACGGTGATGGCCTTGGTGCCCAGGCGCGCCGCCTCCTGCTCGCCGGCGACGACCTTCCACGGCACCCGCACGAAGCCGGACTGGCCGGCCTCGAGCACCTCCTCGATGCTCGACGCGTCGACCGTGCGCTCGTCGCGCATCGTCGTGGCCTCCGCGAGCAGGCCCGCCTGGATCTCGTCGAGGGCGCGCTGCACCGCGGGCACGACCTCGGTGAGGGGCACGGGGGTCTTCTCGCCGGTGTCGCGCCGCACGAGCACGACCTGGCCGTCGGCGACGTCGCGGGGCCCGATCTCGATGCGGACGGGGACGCCCTTCAGCTCCCAGTCGGTGGAGCGGCGCCCGAAGGGCGTGGCCACCTGGGCGTCGAGGCGGGCCAACACGCCGGCGCGCACCAGCTCGTCGGCGACGCCCTCGGCCACGCCGCCGGCGCCGTCCTCGTCACGGATGCACAGCACCACGGCCTGGACGTGGGCGAGGCGGGGCGGCACCCGCAGGCCCCGGTCGTCGCCGTGGCACATGATGAGGCCGCCGACCATGCGGGTGGAGCTGCCCCACGACGTGGTCCAGCAGTAGCGCTGCTGGCTCTCGGCGTCGAGGTACTGGATGTCGAACGCCTTGGCGAAGTTCTGGCCCAGCTCGTGGCTGGTGCCCATCTGCAGGGCCTTGCCGTCGCGCATCATCGCCTCGCAGGCGAGGGTGTTGATGGCGCCGGCGAAGCGGTCGTAGCTGGGCTTGATGCCGACGAGCACCGGCATGGCGAGGATGTCGACCATGAAGGCCCGGTAGGCGTCCTCGAGGATCTTCGCGGCGTAGGCGGCGGCGTCCTCGCGGGTGGCGTGGGCGGTGTGGCCCTCCTGCCAGAGGAACTCGGTGGTGCGCAGGAACAGGCGGGGGCGCAGCTCCCAGCGCACGACGTTGCCCCAGGCGTTCAGCAGCAGGGGCAGGTCGCGGTAGCTCTGCACCCACTTGCCCATGTACTCGCCGATGACGGTCTCGGACGTGGGGCGCACGACGACGGGCTCCTCCAGCTCCTTGCCGCCGCCGTGGGTGACCACGGCCAGCTCGGGGCTGAAGCCCTCGACGTGCTCGGCCTCGCGCTTGAGGTAGCTCTCGGGGATGAAGAGCGGGAAGTAGGCGTTCTCGGCGCCGCACGCCTTGATGCGCAGGTCCATCTCGGCCTGCATGCGCTCCCACAGGCCGTAGCCGTAGGGGCGGATGACCATCGTGCCCCGCACCGGGCCGTTGTCGGCCAGCTCCGCCTTGTTGAGGACGTCCTGGTACCACCGGGGGAAGTCCTCGGCCTGCGGGGTGAGCACGGGTGCCTTCGCCATGCCCGGAGACTACGGGCCGCCCGGGCGGCCCCCCGCAAGCGTTGGGCTGGCTACGGTCGTTGCCAATGACCGACCACATCCGCTACGAGCTCGACGACGGCGTCGCCACCATCACGATCGACCGGCCCGAGAAGCGCAACGCCATGACGTACGCGGTGCTGGCCGACTTCACCGACGCCGTCTGGCGGGCGGCCGACGACGAGGCGGCCCGGGTGGTGGTCGTCACCGGCGCCGGCGGCGCCTTCTGCGCCGGCACCGACCTGTCCGAGCTCGACGAGACGCCCGAGGACGAGCGGGGCACGCGGTCGCGCCGCGACGGCGAGCGGGCGTCGGTGCCGTGGCCGATCGTGCGCTGCCCGAAGCCCGTGATCGCCGCCATCGACGGCGCCGCCGTCGGCATGGGGGTCGAGTTCGCCACCCAGTGCGACGTCCGCATCGCCAGCGACCGGGCCAAGCTCGGCTGGATCTTCGTGAAGCGGGGCCTCGTGCCGGACACGGGCGCCGGCAGCTACCTGCTGCCCCGCATCGTCGGCGCCACCGAGGCGCTGCGGCTCCTGCTGTCCGGCGAGGTGATCGACGCCGAGGAGGCGCTGCGGATCGGCTTCGTGTCGTCGGTCGTCGCCGCGGACGACCTGCTCGGCGCCGCCCGGGCCGAGGCCGAGCGCTACCTCGAGGCGTCGCCGTTCGCCGTCGCCCGCACCAAGCGCCTCGTGTACTCGGCGATGGCGGCCGAGGTGGAGGCCCACGCCGCCGAGACGGGCCGGCTGCTGCAGGAGTGCTTCCGCTCCGAGGACCATGCGGAGGGCGTGGCCTCGTTCCTCGAGCGCCGGCCCGCCCGGTTCACGGGCCGATGAGCGTTCCCGTGGGCATCGAGCTGGAGCCCGTGCACCGCTGGTTCCTCGACCACGTCGGCGACGTGGGACCGGTCGAGCAGCTGCGCATCGACCAGGTGCAGGGCGGCCACTCGTGCCTCACCTACATCGTCCACGCCGCCGACGGCCGCCGCTACGTCCTGCGCCGGCCGCCCGTCGGCCACCTGCTGGCCAGCGCCCACGACGTGCTGCGGGAGCACCGGGTCATCACCGCGCTCGCCGGCACCGACGTGCCCGTGGCGCCGGTGGTGGGCGTGTGCGAGGACCCCGACGTCACCGGCGCGCCGTTCTACGTGATGGCCTTCGTCGACGGACCGGTGCTGCACGACCGCACGGCCGCCGAACGGCTCCCTGTGGAGCACCGGCGCCGGGCGGCGGAGTCGATGGTCGAGGTGCTCGTCGCGCTCCGCGACGTCGACCCCGACGCCGTCGGCCTCGGCGACTTCGCCAAGCGCAGCGACTACCTCGGCCGACAGCTGCGCCGCTGGCACGGGCAGTGGGAGGCCGCCGACACCCGGCCGATGCCCCGCATGGCCGACCTCCACGGCTGGCTCGTGGCCAACCAGCCTGAGGAAGGCCCGGCCGGCATCGTCCACGGCGACTTCCGCCTCGGCAACGTCATCCACGCGCCCGACGGCTCCGTGGCGGCGCTGCTCGACTGGGAGCTGTGCACGCTCGGCCCGCCGGCGGCCGACCTGTCCTACCTGCTCAGCTGGTGGGTCGATCCGGCCGGCAGCGCCCGCCCCGACGCCGCCTCGGCCACCGACGGCTTCCCCGACCGGGCCCAGCTCGTGGCCTGGTACGAGGAGCGCACCGGCGAGCGCGCCGAGCACCTCGACTACTGGCTGGCCTTCCACGCCTGGCGCTCGGCCTGCATCGCCGCCGGCGTCTACACCCGGTACAAGGCCGGGCAGATGGGCGCCGCCGCCGACGACCTGGACCGGTTCGAGGACTCGGTCGAGCACTCGATCGAGGTCGGGCTCGCCGCCGCCGGCATCGCCTGATGGCGGGCACGCCGCGCACGATGGCCGAGCGGCTGGCGCTCGAGCCCACCGGCCCCGACGAGCTGGCGAGTCGCGACCCCGCCGACGAGCGCCACGTCTTCGGCGGCTGGCTCATCGCCCAGGCGCTGCGGGCCGCGACCACGACGGTCGACGCCGACCGCCACGCCATCGCCGTGCACGCCTCGTTCGTGGTCGCCGGCACGCCCGGCCAGCGGGTGCACCACCACGTGGAGCGCACCCGCGACGGCGCCAGCTTCACCACCCGTCGGGTCACGGTGACCCAGGAGGGCGGGGCCGTGCTGGTGCTCACCGGCGACTTCCAGCGCGAGGAGCCCGGCGCCGAGTACGAGCTGGCCGCGGTCCCGGACGTGCCCGGGCCGGAGGGTTTGCCGGCCGGCCGGTACGACAACCCGCTGCTCGAGAGCCGCGACGTCCCGGTCGAGGCCGTGGCGGGCGGCCTGCCCCACACCCGGCGGGCGTGGTTCCGGGTCCGGACGCCGCTGCCCGACGAGCCGGACCTGCACCTCCAGACCATCGCCTACCTGAGCGACTTCGGCGCCACGCGTGCGGTGCGAGAGCCCCACGCCCACCTGGCCGACGACGCCCGGCGCATCTCGGTGTCGCTCGACCACAGCATCTGGTTCCACCGCCCGGTGGACGCCTCCGGCTGGCTGCTGTCGGAGTGGACGCCGATCGCCTCGGGCCGGGGCCGGGGCCTCGCCGTGGGGTCGATTCGCTCGGCCAACGGCCACCTCGCCGCGACCGTGGCCCAGCAGGCCCTGCTGCGCGAGCGGCCCTGACCGGCTGACACCGGCCCCGCCCGGGCTGCCGTCGGGCCCACCGCCCGAACCCAGCCCGGGCTGACCCGCCCCGCACCCCGCCCGGGCAGCCCTCGGGGCCACCGCCCGAACCCAGCCCGGGCTGACCCGCCCCGCACCCCCGCCCGGGCAGCCGTCGGGCCTACCGCCCGAACCCAGCCCGGGCGGCGTCCGGCGGGTGGAGCGCGTCGGCGTCACGGGGATGCGGTACGAAGGGAGGCCGTGCTCACGATCCACCGCAGCGAACGCGCCGACGCCCTCGTCGACGCGCTCGTGCGGGTGCTGGCCGAGCCGCTGGCCGACCCCTTCGCCGCCGAGGTCGTGGCCGTGCCGACCCGGGGCGTCGAGCGCTGGCTGACCCACCGCATCGCCGCCACCGTCGGCGCCTCCCCGGGCCGGGCCGACGGCGTGTGCGCCAACGTCGAGTTCCCCTTCCCCGGCCGGCTCGTGGGCGACGTGCTGGCCGTCGCCACCGGCGTCGACCGGGAGGAGGACCCGTGGCGGCCCGAGCGGCTGGTGTGGCCGCTGCTCGACGTGATCGACGAGCACGTCGGCGAGCCGTGGCTCGAGCTGCTCGCCGCCCACCTCGGCGGGGGCGCCGGCGACGACGCCGACGAGCTGCGCCAGGCCCGGCGCTTCGCCACCGCCCGGCACCTCGCCGAGCTGTTCGACGGCTACGGCGTGTACCGCCCCGACATGGTGCTCGGCTGGATCCAGGGCGGGGCCGACGACGACATCCCCGACGACGCCCGCTGGCAGCCCCGGCTGTGGCGGGCGCTGCGCGACCGCGTCGGCGAGGCGAGCCCGCCGGAGCGCATCGCCGAGGCGTGCGAGCGGTTGCGGGCCGGCACCGTCCATCTGCCCGACGTGCCCGCCCGGCTGTCGCTGTTCGGGCTCACCCGCCTGCCGGCGACCTACCTCGACGTGCTGCGGGCGCTGGCCACGAGCCGGGACGTCCACCTCTTCGCCCTCCACCCGTCGCTCGCCCTCTGGGACCGCATCGCCGCCACCCCGACGCCGGCGCTGCCCCTCCCCCGCCACGACGACCCGACCGTCGACGTGCCCACCAACCCGCTGCTGCGCACGTGGGCCACCGACACCCGCGAGATGCAGCTGGTGCTCAGCGCCGCCGCCAACGCCGACGTGGCCCACCACCCGCTCGAGCTGCCGGAGCCCGCGACGCTGCTGGCCCGGGTCCAGGCCGACGTGCGGGCCGACGTCGCCCCGCCCGGGCGGCCGCTGCCCGGGCAGCCCGACGAGCGGGTGGTGCTGGACGGGGATGACCGCTCGCTGCAGGTCCACGCCTGCCACGGCCGCGCCCGCCAGGTCGAGGTCGTGCGCGACGCCATCTGCCACGCGCTCGCCGACGACCCCACGCTGGAGCCCCGCGACGTCATCGTCCTGTGCCCGGACATCGACGAGTTCGCCCCGCTGCTCCACGCCACCTTCGGCGCGACCGCGCCCGACCCCGACCCGGCGGCGCCGGCACCGACCGACCGGGGCCTGCCCCACCTGCCGTACCGCCTCGCCGACCGCTCGCTGCGCCAGACGAACCCGCTGCTCGCCACCCTCGACGCGCTGCTCTGCATCGTCGACGGCCGGCTCACCGCACCGGAGGTGGTGGCCTTCGCCGGGCGCGAACCGGTGCGAGCCCGGTTCCGGTTCGACGACGACGACCTCGACCGCATCGCCACCTGGACCGCCGACAGCGGCGTGCGCTGGGGCCTCGACGCCGACCGGCGGGCCCGGTGGTGGCTGGGCGGCGTCGACGCCAACACGTGGCGCGCCGGCCTGGACCGGGTGTTGCTCGGCGTGGCCATGGGCGCCGACGGCGCCCGGCTCGTGGGCGGTCGCCTGCCGCTCGACGACGTCGAGAGCGGCGACGTCGACCTCGCCGGCCGCTTCGCCGAGCTCGTCGACCGCCTCGACACGGTGTGCACCCGCACCAGCGAGACCCGCCCGATCGAGGCGTGGGTGGCGCTGCTCGCCGAGTCGGTCGACCTCCTCATGGCGTGCCCGGCCCGGGATTCGTGGCAGCGCCTGCAGGTCGAGGCGATCCTGCGGGAGGTGCGGGCCGAGGCCACCACCGGCGAGCGCACCGCCGGCGCCGAGCTGTCGCTCACCGAGGTGCGGGCGCTGCTCGCCGACCGGCTGAAGGGCGTGCCCACCCGGGCCGACTTCCGCACCGGCGCCATCACCATGTGCACGCTCGTGCCGATGCGGGCCGTCCCCCACCGGGTGGTGTGCGTGCTCGGCCTCGACGACGGCGCCTTCCCGCGCGCCGGGCGGGCCGACGGCGACGACCTGCTGCGCCGCACCCCGATGGTCGGCGACCGCGACCCCCGGACCGAGGACCGCCAGCTGCTCCTCGACGCCCTGCTCGCCGCCACCGACCGACTGATCGTGACGACGACCGGCGCCGACGTGCGCACGAACGAGCCCCGCCCGCCGGCGGTGCCGCTGTCGGAGCTGCTCGACGTCGTCGACCGCACGGCCGTGACCGCCGACGGCCGCGACGCCAGCGCCGCCGTGGTCACCCGCCACCCGCTGCAGCCCTTCGACCCGACCGCCCACGGCGCCGGCGCCGCCGACCCGTGGGCCTTCGACCTCGTGCACCTCGCCGGCGCCCGGGCCGCGGCCGCCGCACGATCGCCCCGGCCCCCCTTCCTCGCCGGCCCGCTGGAGCCGGTGCCGCCCGCCGACGGGATCGTGTCGCTCGACGACCTCCTCCGCTTCGTGCAGCACCCGGTGCGCGAGTTCCTGCGCCAGCGGCTCGGGCTGAACGTCTGGGAGGACGACGACGAGCTCGACGACGCCATCCCCGTGGAGCTCGACGACCTGCAGCGCTGGGGCATCGGCCAGCGCATCGTCGAGCGGCTGGTCGCCGGCGACCCCATCGACGCCGCCGTCGAGGCCGAGCTCGCCGGCGGGGCGCTGCCTCCGCAGGCGATGGGCGAGGCGACGATCGGCTCGATCCGGACGATCGCCGAGCGGATCCACGCCGTCGCCGACGCCGTCGGCGCCACGGGCGCAACCGGATCGCTGGAGGTCGACGTCGACCTCGGTGACGTGGCCGGCTGCGGGCGCGTGGCGCTGGTCGGCACGGTCACCGGCATCCGAGGTGACGCCACGTGCGCCGTGTCGTTCAGCAGCGTCGGCGCCAAGCAACGCCTCGCCGCGTGGCTGCGGGTGCTCGCCCTGTCCGCCGCCCACGCGGAGACGCCGTGGCGGGGGCTGACGGTGGGTAAGCACAAGGGCGGCGCCCGGCTCGTGGAGGTCACCGCCCTCGACGGACCACCCGACGCCCGAGCCGCCGAGGCCACCCGCCTGCTCGCCGATCTGGTCGCGCTGCGGGCCAGGGGCCTGTGCGAGCCGCTGCCGCTGCCGTGCAAGACCGCCGGCGCCTGGGCCGACGCCCGCAAGTACCGCCGGCACCCCGAGCGGTCGGCCGCCCGGGACTGGGAGTCGAACCACCGCTTCGACGGCGAGGCGGCCGACCGCAGCCACCGGCTGGCGTTCGGCGGCGAGCTGCGCCTCGACGAGCTCGTGGCCATCGCCCCCACCGACCACGAGCGCGGCCCCGGCTGGGCCGACGACGAGCCGAGCCGCCTGGGCCGCCTCGCCCGGCGCCTGTGGGACCCGCTCCTCGCGCACGAGGTCCAGCGATGACGGCGACCTCGCCGACGGCCTCCGTCGCCGGGCTGGCACCGGGCGTCACGGTCGTCGAGGCCAGCGCCGGCACCGGCAAGACCCACCGGGTCACCTCGCTCGCCGTCCAGGCGCTGGCCGAGGGCCTGCCGGTCGAGTCGGTGCTCCTCGTCACCTTCACGCGCGCCGCCACCGGCGAGCTGCGCGACCGGGTCTGGCAGCGGCTCGTGTCCACGGAGGCCGACCTGCACGCCCACCTGGCCACCGGCGCCGTCCCGGTGGACGAGGTGAGCCGGGAGCTGTGCGAGGGCGACCGCGACGAGGTCGAGGCCCGGCACCGCCACCTCGCCGCGGTCGTCGCCCAGTTCGACGCCGCCACCATCGCCACCATCCACGGCTTCTGCGAGCAGGTGCTGAGCACCGTGGGCTTCGCCGGCGACGTCGAGCGCGAGGTGACCTTCATCGAGGACATGCGCGACCTCACCGAGCAGGTGGTCGACGACCTGCTCGTCCAGCGCTTCCACAAGGAGGTCGCCTTCGACTTCCCCCGGGACGCCGCCCGCCGCATCGCCGACGCCGTCATCACCAACCCCCACGCCCGCATCGTCCCCGAGCGCGACGACCCCGACGGCTGGGCGGCCATGCGGGTCCGCTTCGCGTCCATGGTCCGGGGCCGGCTCGAGCGCCGGAAGCGGGAGCTGCGGGTGCTCGGCTACGACGACCTGCTCACCCGGCTCGAGCAGGCGCTGGCCGGACCGCAGGGCGACGTCGTCCGCCGACGCCTCCAGGACCGCTACCGGCTCGTCGTCGTCGACGAGTTCCAGGACACCGACGCCGTGCAGTGGAACGTGCTGCGCGACGCCTTCCTGGGTGATGGCAGCCCGGTGTCGCTCGTGCTCGTGGGCGACCCGAAGCAGGCCATCTACGCCTTCCGGGGCGCCGACGTCCACGCCTACCTGGCCGCCCGCGAGCTGGCGGGCGTGGGCCGCACCGAGGCGCTGGAGGTCAGCTGGCGCAGCGACGCCGCGCTGCTGCGGGCCCTCGACGTGGTCTTCGGCTCGGCCACCCTCGGCCACCCCGACATCGCCTACCGGCGCACCGAGGCCGCCGACCACCACCGCGAGCCCGGCCTGGTGGGTGGGCGCCTGGCCACCCCGCTGCGGGTGCGCCACGTGCGCGGCGACACCGAGGGCGCGGCGCTGACGCCGAGGAGCGAGAAGCTCCAGGAGGGCTGGACGCGGGCCTTCATCGCCCGCGACCTGGCCACCGACGTCGTCCACCAGCTCGAGGCGCGCACCGGCGCGCAGCTGGTGGAGCGGCGCCCGGACGGCACCGCATCCGAGCCGCGACCGGTGCGCCCGGGCGACATCGCCGTGCTCGTGCGCCGCCACGCCGACGCCGACCTCGTCCGCCAGGCGCTCGCCGACGCCGGCGTGCCCGCCGTCGTGAACGGCACCGGCAGCGTCTTCGGCACCAGCGCCGCCCAGGACTGGCTGACCCTGCTCGAGGCGATCGAGCAGCCGGCGGCCACGACCCGGGTGCGCAGTGCCACGACCACGGCGTTCTTCGGGTGGTCGGCCGCCGACGTCGCCGGCGCCACGGATGCCCGGTGGGATCGGGTCCATGCCCGGCTGGCCGACTGGCGGCGCCTGCTGCTGCAGCGGGGCGTCGCCACGCTGTACGAGCAGATCCAGGCCGGCGAGGGACTGCCGGCCCGCCTGCTGGCCACCGACGGCGGCGAGCGGGCGCTCACCGACCTGCGCCACGTGGCCGAGCTGCTGCACGAGCACGGCACCGACCACGACACCGCGCCGGCGACGCTGGTCGCCTGGCTGCGCGAGCGGATCCGGCGCTGCGAGCGGGAGGCCGACGCCGAGGCCATGGGCCGGCGCCTCGAGACCGACGCCCAGGCCGTGCAGGTGTGGACCGTCCACCGCAGCAAGGGCCTCGAGTTCCCGATCGTGTACGCGCCGTTCCTGTGGTGGACGCCGAAGCTGCGCGACGACCAGCCGCCCCGCTACCACGACGGCCACGACCGCTGCATCGACGTCGGCGGGCCGACCCACGCCGCGTTCGGCGACCACTGGGCCCGCTACGTCGAGGAGGAGCGGGGCGAGGAGCTGCGCCTGGCCTACGTCGCCCTCACCCGCGCTCGCCACCAGGTCGTGCTGTGGTGGGCCTCCACCCACTTCGCGTTCGAGTCGCCGCTCGGCACGCTGCTGTTCGCCCCGCACGCCCGTGACGGCTCGCTGCGCGACACGCCCGACGACGACCGGGCCCGGACCATCCTCGACGTGCTGGCCCAGCAGGCCGGCGGCGCCATGTCGGTCGACACCGCGAGCGGCGGGACGGACCACCGGTGGTCGCCCGGCGAGCACGATCCCGGCCGGCTCGACGTCCGACGCTTCGACCGCCCGATCGACCACGCCTGGCGCCGCACCTCCTACTCGGCCATCACCGCCCTCGCCCACGAGGCCGCCCACGCCCGGGGCGGCCCGGCGCCGGCGGCGCCCGAGCACGACGACCGGGGCCTCGAGGACGAGCGGATGCTCGACGAGCTGCCCATCGCCGCGGGCGGCGACGACCCGCTCGAGGCCGAGCTCCGGGCGGTGCCGTCCGTGTTCGGCGACACCGGCGGCGGCGCCCGCTTCGGCACCCTCGTCCACGCCGTGCTCGAGCACACCGACTTCACCGCCGCCGACCTGCCCGGCGCCCTGCGCGCAGCGCTGGCGGCGCAGCACCGCAGCGGGCTCGCCGACATCGACGCCGGCGCCCTCGTGGACGGGCTCGCCGCCGCCATCGACACGCCGCTCGGATCGCTGGTCGACGACCTGCGCCTGCGGCAGCTCACGACGGCCGACCGCCTCGACGAGCTCCACTTCGAGCTGCCGCTGGTCGGCGGCGACCAGCCGTCGGCCACGCTCACCGTGGCCGCCATCGCCGACGTGGTGGCCCGCACGCTGCCCGCCGACGACGTGCTCGCCGGCTACCACGAGCACCTCGCCGGGCCCGAGCTCGAGCAGTCGGTGCGCGGCTACCTGAGCGGCTCCATCGACCTCGTCCTGCGCACCGGCGGCCGCTACGTGGTTGTCGACCACAAGAGCAACTGGCTCGGCGCCTCCGGCGAGGAGCTGTCGGCGTGGCACTACCGGCCCGCCGCCCTGCGCGACGCCATGGTGAAGGCCCACTACCCCCTGCAGGCGATGCTCTACGCCGTGGCCCTGCACCGCTACCTGCGCTGGCGCCTGCCCGGCTACGACCCGGCGACGCACCTCGGCGGGGTGCTCTACCTGTTCCTGCGGGGCATGACCGGGCCGGACGTCCCCCGGGTCGACGGCCAGCCGTGCGGCGTGTTCTCGTGGCGACCGCCGGTCGAGCTGGTGACCGGCCTGTCCGACGTCCTCGACCGGGGAGGCGCGCCGTGACCGTCGTCGAGCCCGTCGACCGCTACCGCGCCTCGCGGGCCCACGCCGCCACCGGCCGCCTCGGCGCGTTCACCGACGCCACCGTGCTCGAGGCCGCCGACGTCCACGTCGGCCGCACGCTCGCCCGCCTCGGCGGTACCGATCCCACCGCCGGCGACGGCGAGCTGGTGGCCCTGGCCGTCGCCTTCGCCGTCCGGGCGGTGCGCCTGGGCAGCGTCACCGTCGACCTGGCCACCATCGCCGAGACGGCCACCGCCGACGACGCCGCCGACGTCGACGTGGCCTCGCTCCCCTGGCCGGACGAGGAGGCGTGGGTCGCCGCCGTCGCCGCCTCGCCGCTGACCGCCCGCGGCGACGAGGCCGAGGCCGACGCCCGGCCGCTGCGGCTGCTGGGCACCCGGCTCTGCCTCGACCGTTACTGGCGCCACGAGCGGGCGATCGTCGACGACCTGCGCCAGCGGGCCGGCGCCATCGCCCCTGACGTCGACGACGGCCTGCTCGCCGCCGGGCTCGCCCGACTGTTCCCCGGCGCCGCCCCCGACGACCAGCGCACGGCGGCCGAGACCGCGGTGCGCCGGTCGTTCTCGGTCATCGCCGGCGGCCCCGGCACGGGCAAGACCACCACGGTCGCCGCCGTCCTCGCCCTCCTCCACGAGCAGGCGGCGGCGCACGGCCGGCCGCTGCGGGTGGCGCTGGCCGCCCCCACCGGCAAGGCCGCGGCCCGGCTGACCGAGGCCGTCCACCGCCGGGCCGGCGAACTGGACGTGGACCCCGCCGTCCGCGACGCCATCCTCCACGCCGAGGCGTCCACCATCCACCGGCTCCTCGGCCGCCGGCCGGGCTCCGACAGCCGCTTCCGCCACGACCGCACGAACCAGCTCCCCCACCAGGTCGTCATCGTCGACGAGACGTCGATGGTGTCGCTGTCGCTGATGGCCCGCCTGGTCGAGGCGGTGCGGCCCTCGGCCCGGCTGGTGCTCGTCGGCGATCCCCAGCAGCTGGTCTCGGTCGAGGCCGGCGCCGTCCTCGGCGACATCGTCGGACCGGCCGTCGAGCCGGACGCCGCCGCCGAGGGACCCATCGCCGCCGGGATCTCCGTGCTGCGACGCGTCCACCGGTTCTCCGGCGGCGTCGGCGCCCTCGCCCGGGCGGTCGAGGCCGGCGACCCCGACGCCGTGGTCGACCTGCTCCGCGACGCGCCCGACGGGGTGACCTGGCTCGACGCCGACGCCGCCACCAGCGCCGAGGCCGACGCCCTCGTCCGCGACGCCGTCGTCGCTCCGGCCGCCGACGTCGTGGCCTCGGCACGGGGCGGTGACGCCCTCGGTGCCCTCGCCGCCATGCAGCGGGTGTAGCTGCTCTGCGGCCACCGCCGGGGCCCCTACGGCGTGGCGACGTGGCGCAGCCGCATCGAGGGCTGGCTCCACCAGTCGGTGCCCGGGTACCTCCCGCACGGCTGGTACGCCGGGCGTCCGCTGCTGATCACGGAGAACGACCACGCCCTCGGCCTGTTCAACGGCGACACCGGCGTGGTGGTCGACGCCGGCGACGGCCTGCAGTGCGCGTTCGAGCGCCGGGGCCAGGTCGTGCTGGTGCGGCCGGGCCGGCTGGCCGCCGTGGAGACCCTCTACGCCATGACGATCCACAAGAGCCAGGGCAGCCAGTTCGGCCAGGTCGTGGTCGTGCTGCCCGACGAGGCGTCGCCGATCCTCACCCGCGAGCTGCTGTACACCGCCGTCACCCGAGCCGAGCGGGCGGTCACCGTGGTGGGCACCGAGGCGGCCGTTCGCGCGGCGGTCGAGCGGCCGGTCCAGCGGGCCTCGGGCCTGCGCGAGCGCCTGTGGGGGCCGGCGTGACCGACGAGCACGGGGTCTCCGACGAGCACGCGGTCTCCGACGAGCGCATCGACGAGGCCGTGGCCGTCCTGCGCCGCGGCGGCCTCGTCGCCGTGCCCACCGAGACCGTCTACGGCCTCGCCGCCGACGCGTCGAACCCCGAGGCCGTCGCCGGGATCTTCGCCGCCAAGGGCCGCCCCGCCGACCACCCCCTGATCGTGCACCTGCCGGGCGCCGACGTCCTCGACGACTGGGCCGCCGACGTGGCGCCGGCCGCACGGGCGCTGGCCGAGGCGTGCTGGCCCGGCCCGCTCACCCTCGTGCTGCCCCGCACCCCCCGGGTCCCCGACGCCGTCACCGGCGGCCGCGACACCGTCGGCCTCCGGGTGCCGGACCACCCGGTCACCGGACGGCTGCTGCGCCGCTTCGGCGGCGGGCTGGCCGCCCCCTCGGCGAACCGGTTCGGCCGGGTCAGCCCCACCCGGGCCGAGCACGTCGTCGCCGACCTCGGCGACCGCGTCGACCTCGTCCTCGACGGCGGCCCGTGCCGGGTGGGGGTCGAGTCGACCATCGTCGAGGCCGTCGGCGGGCGCCTCGCCCTGCTGCGCACCGGGGCGATCACGGCCGAGCAGGTCGAGGCGATCACCGGCGAGCCGGTGGTCACCGACGTCACCGGGCCGGTCCGGGCGCCGGGGATGCTCGAGAGCCACTACGCCCCCGCCGCTCGGGTCGTGATCGCCGGCGCCGACCCGGCCGCCGAGGTCCGCCGGCTCGTCGACGACGGCCGCCGGGTAGCTGTGCTCGCCGAGGTCCCGCCGGCCGGCCTGCCCGCCGAGGTGGTGGTGCTCGACCCGGTCGGCGACGCCGACGGCTACGCCCGCCACCTGTACCAGCGCCTCCGCGACGCCGATGCCGCCGGCGCCGACGTGGTCCTCGCCGTGCCGCCGGCACCGGAGGGTGCCGGCGTCGCCGTCCGCGACCGCCTCCGCCGGGCCGCCGCCTCCGGCTAGTCGCGCTGCTTGCGGATCAGCTCGACGACCTGCTCGGAGGCGTTGGCGTCGTCGCCCTGCTCGTCGAGGAGCTGGGCCCGGTCGGCCTCGGCGGCGGCCTTGGCCGCCTGCAGGTCGGCCTTCTCCATGGCCTTGTCGATGCCGTGCTCGTGGATGAACTCGGCCCACTCGACGAGGGTGTCGACCATCTCGTCCTCGGGCACGACGGCGACGTTGGTGCCCCGGACGAACAGGTGGCCCCGCTTGTTGCCGGCGGCGATGCCGATGTCGGCGTCGCGGGCCTCGCCGGGTCCGTTCACGACGCAGCCCATGACCGCCACCTGCAGGGGGATCTCCCGGTCGCCGAAGGCCTTCATCGCCCGCTCGGCGACGTCGACCACGTCGATCTCGGCCCGGCCGCAGCTGGGGCAGGCGATGAGGTCGACGTTCTTGCGCTCGCGCAGGCCCATGGCCTCGAGGAGCTGGCGGCCGGCGCGGGCCTCCTCGACCGGGTCGGCGGTGAGCGAGTAGCGGATGGTGTCGCCGATGCCCTCGGCGAGCAGCGTGGCGATGCCCGCCGTCGCCTTGACGAGGCCACCGGGCGGGGGCCCGGCCTCGGTGACCCCGAGGTGGAGCGGGAAGTCCACCTCATCCGCGAGCATCCGGTACGCCTCGATCATCAGCGGGACCGACGACGCCTTCACCGAGATCTTGATGTCCTCGAAGCCGACCTCTTCGAAGTAGCCGATCTCGATCTTGGCCGACTCGACCATGGCCTCGGGCGTGACCTTCCCGCCGTACTTGTCGTAGAGCGCCGGGTCGAGGCTGCCGCCGTTGACGCCGATGCGGATGGGCACGCCCCGGTCCTTCGCCTCCATCGCCACGGCCTTGATGTGCTCCGGCTTGCGGATGTTGCCCGGGTTCAGGCGCAGGCAGTGCACGCCGGCCTCGAGGGCCTCGAGGGCCCGGCGGTACTGGTGGTGGATGTCGGCGACGATGGGGACCGGCGAGCGGGGGATGATGCGGGCCAGGCCCTCGGCGGCCTCGGGCTCGTTGCACGTGCAGCGCACGATGTCGCAGCCGGCGGCGGCGAGGGCGTAGATCTGCTGGAGCGTGGCCTCGTGGTCGGCGGTCTTGGTGACCGTCATCGACTGCACCGAGATGGGCGCGCCCCCACCGACGGCGACGTCGCCGACGTGGATCTGCCGGGTGGCCCGGCGGGGGTAGCGGGACTCGCCGATCTCCATGGCTACAGCGTGACCGGGTTGACCAGGTCGAGGTAGATGGTGGTGACGCCGAGCAGCACCAGCAGCACGAACACGGCGTAGACCACCGGCAGCAGCTTGGTCATGTCGACGAAGTACCGCTGGTCGCCGGGGCGCAGGGCCTCGCGGATGCGCTCGTAGGTGGCGATGACCACGTGGCCGCCGTCGAGGGGCAGCACGGGCAGCAGGTTGAAGATGCCGATCGTGATGTTGATGCCGACGAAGAACAGCAGGAAGCCGAGCAGGCCGTTCTCGGTGAGCTCGGCGCCGATGCCGATGGCGCCGACGATGGAGATGATGCGGTTCTCGTCGCCGCTCGCCGGCTCGGCGCCCTGGCCGGCGTTGGCGGTGCCGGCGTCGACGGGCGAGGGCTCGGCGCCGCCGTCGGCGACCGTGCCGGCGAAGCTCGCGATGCCGCCGGGCGTGAAGAAGTCGCCGATGAAGCCGATGGTGGCGACGAACTGCTCGCCGAAGTCGCTGATCGACGCGCCCACGGCCCGGACCGGTCCCACCGTGGTGGTGACCAGGTCGCGCTGGATGCCGAGCATCGCCCGGGAGCGGTCGCGCGGGTTGGCGCCGAGCTCGACGGGCACGGCGAGCACCTCGCCGTCGCGCTCTACGGTGAGCTCGACCTCGTCGCCGGGCGAGCGCTCGCTGATGGCGGTGGCGAAGTCGGTGAAGGTCTCGTACCGGATGCCGTCGACGCGCAGGACCCGGTCGTCCTCGAGGATGCCGGCCTGGGCGGCGGCGGAGTCGGGCATGAGGGCCCCGACCTCCCACTCGCGGTCCTCGGTGAGGCTGCCGCCGGGCACGCCGACGAAGGCGTAGAGCACGAACAGGATCAGCAGCGCCTGCAGGAAGTGCATGGTGGAGCCGGCGACGGCCACGGCCATGCGGCGGGGGTAGCTGGCCTGGCGGTAGGTCTTGGCCTCGTCGGCGGGGTCGACCTCGTCGAGGTTGTTCATGCCGATGACCTTCACGTAGGCCCCGGCGGGGATCACCTTCAGGCCGTACTCGGTCTCGCCCTTGCGGAACGACCAGATCTTGGGGCCGAAGCCGATGAAGAACTCGGTGACCTTCATGCCGCCCCAGCGGGCCGCCAGGTAGTGGCCGAGCTCGTGGAGGAAGATCATCACCACGACGCCGAGGACGACGACGAGCGGCGCCCAGCCGCCGGCGATGCCGAGCCAGGCGACGAGGCCGGCGAGGATCAGGAGCCGGACCGGGTTGGTGCCCTTCTCCTCCGCCGTCGGCTCGCCGGCCGGACGACCGCCGGGCGGCGGCGGGGTGGCCGGCTGCTGCGGGGGGTGCTGGAGGCTGGTCACGTCCGATTCCTCTCCTCGACGAGGCGAGCCGCCAGCCGACGGGCGTCGGCGTCGGCACCGAGGACGTCGTCGAGGGTGCTGGCGGGGCCCCCATCATGCCGGTCCAGGACCGACTTGAGGACGTCAGGGATGTCGATCCACAGGATCTTCCCAGCGAGGAACGCCTCGACCGCCACCTCGTTGGCCGCGTTCAGCGTGGCGGGAGCGAGCCCGCCGGCCCGGCCGGCCTGGTAGGCGAGGTCGAGGCAGGGGAACGCCTCGCGGTCGGGCGGCTCGAAGTCGAGCCGCGACAGCGACCGCCAGTCGATGGGCCCGAACGAGGTCTGCACCCGGTCGGGGAAGGCCAGGGCGTAGCCGATGGGCAGGCGCATGTCGGGCATCGACAGCTGGGCGATGGTGGCCCCGTCGGTGTAGGTGACCATCGAGTGGACCACCGACTGCGGGTGGACCACGACGTCGATGTCGTCGAAGCCCACGTTCGCCTCCTCGGCGAACAGCTCGTGGGCCTCGATGACCTCCAGCCCCTTGTTCATGAGCGTCGAGGAGTCGACGGTGATCTTCGGGCCCATGCTCCAGGTGGGGTGGGCGAGGGCGTCGTCGACGGTGACGTCGGCCAGCTCGGCCCGGGTCCGGCCCCGGAACGGGCCTCCGGAGGCGGTGAGGACGATCTGGTGGACCCGGCGAGGCACGGTGCCGCCCGGCGAGGTGCCGGCCCGCAGGCACATGTGCACGGCGCAGTGCTCGGAGTCGACCGGCACCAGCTCGGCGCCCGGCGTGCGCCGCGCCTCGCGCACCACCGGCCCGGCGGCGATGAGCGACTCCTTGTTCGCCAGGGCCAGGCGCCGACCGGCCCGCAGGGCGCCGAGGGTGACGGGCAGGCCGGCGAAGCCGACCACGCCGTTGACGCACACGTCGGCGGCGCCGGCGATGGCCGCCAGCGCCTCCGGTCCGGCGACGACCTCCGTGCCGTCGGGCACGCCGGCCTCGACCGCCGCCGCCTGGGAGGGGTCGGCGATGGCCACGACCCGGGGGCGCACCGCCTTCGCCTGCGCGATCAGGGTCTCGGCCGACGAGCCGGCGCCGAGGGCCACGACCTCGAACCGGTCGGGCTCGGCGGCCACGACCTCGAGCGTCTGGGTGCCGATGGACCCGGTGGATCCGGCGATCGAGACGGTGGTGCGGCTCACCCGGCGAGGGTAGCCAGCGCCCCTACAGGAACCAGTCGGAGACCTTGGCCACGTAGTAGACGGCCGGCAGCACGAACAGCAGGGCGTCGAAGCGGTCCATGACGCCGCCGTGGCCGGGCAGCACCGCGCCCATGTCCTTGATGCCGAGGTCGCGCTTGATCATCGACTGGCACAGGTCGCCCAGCGGGGCGGCGATGGCCACGGCCAGGCCGAGGCGCAGGCCGTCGCCGAGGCTGCCGAAGGGCTCGGCCAGGAAGCCGTAGATGAGGGCGACGGTGAGGGCGGCGATGCAGCCGCCGAGCAGGCCCTCGATGGTCTTGTTGGGGCTGGCCGCCGACAGCGGCGAGCGCCCGGCGCTGCGGCCCACGAAGTACCCGCCGACGTCGTAGCCGACGGTGGCGATGATGGCGCCGAAGAGGATGCCGATGCCGGGGTTGCCGATGCCCTCGCCGCCCTGCACCGAGAGCAGCGCGGTGGCGAAGGAGCCGAACATGCCGACCCAGGCGACGCCGAGCAGCGTCACGCCGATGTTGAGCGTGGCCTGGCCGTGCCCGGCCCCGAACAGGAACCACAGCATCGAGAACGCGGTGACGAGCACGAGGGCCACCGGGATGGCCGCCTCGCCCCGGTGGTAGGCGCCGAGCACCATGCCGGCCGTGCCGACGATGCCGAGCAGCGCCGCCGGCTGGTAGCCGATCTCGCGCAGCTTGGTGAACAGCTCGGCGGCGGCGAAGGTGACCACGGCCACGACGAGCACGGCGGCGGTGGCCGGTCCGAGCCAGAACAGCACCGCGGCGGCGGCGATGAGCCCGACGCCGACCGCCACGGCCTGGCCGATGTTGCGGTCGCCGCCGACGCCGGCGCGGGCCGGGCGGGGCGCCGCCGGGTTGCCGGGGGTGACCCGGCCGCCGCCGACCACGATCTTGCGGGGCCCGGCGGTGACGCGGGTGTCGTCGGCGTTGCCGCCCTCGACGGGGTCGGCGTCGGCGTCGGCCCACGTGGGCTCCCCGACCTGGCCGCCGTAGGCGACGTCGTCGTCGTAGAGCTCGTCGTCGTCGAAGGGCGGGGCGTCGTCGAACACCGAGCGGGCGCCCGTGGGCTGGTCGAGGTCGTCGAAGGTGAAGAACTCGTCGGGGTCGGGCCGGTCGGTGTCGAGGGCGCCCACCCGGGTGTCCTCGCCGCCGAACTGGCTCACGTCGTCGTCGTCGGTCCACTCGTCGCGCTCGTCGCGCCAGCGGGGGGCGGCGGCGAAGCCGGACCAGTCCTCGCCGCTCGGCTCGTCGTCGAAGATCGACCCGCCGAGGGCGGCCTGCTGGCCGGTGGGCGGCTCGGTCCAGTGGGGCAGCTCCGGGGCGGCCTCCTCACCGGCGGACGACGACAGCGGGAAGCGCAGGACGGGCTCCGGCGCGTCGGGCGGCGGGGACCCGGGGCGGTCGCCGGGCCGGGGGGCGTCGGGCGAGCGGCGGCGGGCGACGTCCTCGCGCTCGAGGGCCTCGGCCGCCTCCTCGGCGCCGATGATGCGCACGCCCTCGGGATCGACGTCGCGGTCCCGGTCGGGAAGGTCGTTGTCCGTCATCAGACCTCCAGGAGCTCCTGCTCCTTCTGGTCGAGGGCCTTGTCGATCTCGGCCTCCCGAGCGTGGGTGACCTTGTCGAGCTCCTTCTCGGCTCGGGCGAGGTCGTCCTCGGACAGGTCGCCGTCCTTCTGGAGGGCGTCGAGCTCCTGGCGGGCGGCGCGGCGCAGGTTGCGGATCTGGATCCGGCCGTCCTCGGCCTTCTGCTTCACGACCCGCACGTAGTCCTTGCGCCGCTCCTCGGTGAGCTGCGGGAAGCTCAGCCGGATGATGACGCCGTCGCTCGAGGGGTTGAGGCCGAGGTCGGACTGCTGGATCGCCTTCTCGATGGCCCCGAGCGAGGACTTGTCGAAGGGCGTGATCACCAGGGTGCGGGCCTCGGGCACGGAGAACCCGGCCAGCTGCTGCATGGGCACGTCGGAGCCGTAGTACTCGACGGGCAGCTTCTCGACCAGGGCCGGGGACGCCCGCCCGGTGCGGACCGCGGCGAACTCCTCGCGCGTGTGGGCGACGGCGTTGGCCATCTTCGTCGAGGCCTCGTCGAGGACCATCGACACCAGGTCGTCACTCATCGTTCACCCCACGGGGTCATGAGACGAGGGTACCGATCGCCTCACCGCGCAAGATGGACCGCACGTTGCCGGGCGTCATCAGGTCGAACACCAGGATCGGCAGCTGGTTGTCCATGCACAGGGTGATGGCGGTGGAGTCCATCACCTGCAGGCCCCGGTTCAGCACGTCGAGGTACGTGAGCTCGTCGATCTTGGTCGCGGTGGCGTCGGTGCGGGGGTCGGCGGTGTAGATGCCGTCGACGCCCGAGTGGCTGCCCTTCAGCACCGCCTCGGCCTCGATCTCCACCGCCCGCAGCGCCGCGGTGGTGTCGGTGGTGAAGAACGGGTTGCCGTTGCCGGCGCCGAAGATGACGACGCGGCCCTTCTCGAGGTGGCGGATCGCCCGGCGCCGGATGTACGGCTCGGCGATCTGGGCCATGTGGATGGCCGTCTGGACCCGGGTGGGCTGACCCTTGCGCTCGAGGATGTCCTGCAGCGCGAGCGCGTTCATGACCGTCCCGAGCATGCCCATGTAGTCGGCCTGAGCGCGGTCCATGCCCTTGCCGGCGCCGGTCATCCCCCGCCACAGGTTGCCGCCGCCGACGACGACGGCCACGTCGACGCCGAGGCGGCGGCAGTCGAGGACCTCCTCGGCGATCTGGGCGACGGTGTCACCGTCGATGCCGAAGCCGGCCGGTCCGGCGAACGCCTCGCCGGACAGCTTCAGCAGGACGCGCCGCCAGCGCGGCGTGCCCTCGGCCCCGTCTGCGGGGGCTTCGTTGGCGTCGGAGGCGATGTCAGCCCCCGACGACGACCTGCTCGAAGCGGACGAGGGAGGCGTCGCCGAGCAGCTGCTCGATGGTCACCTTCTCGTCGCGCACGAACTTCTGCTCGAGCAGCACCTGGTCGCGGAACCAGCCGTCGAGGCGGCCCTCGACGATCTTGGGCAGCGCCTGCTCGGGCTTGCCCTCCTTGCGGGTGATCTCCTCGAGGGTGCTGCGCTCCTCGTCGATCGCCGCCTGGGGCACCTCGTCGCGGCGCAGGTACGCCGGCTTGGTGAAGGCGATGTGGATCGAGATGTCGTGGGCGAGCTCCTCGGAGCCGCCGTCGAGCACGGTGACGACGCCGTTGACGCCGCGGCCGTCCTGGACGTGGACGTAGGTGTCGACGACCTGGCCGGCGGCCTTCTCGACGTGGGTGACCGTGCCGAGCTCGATGTTCTCCTTGAGGGAGACCTTGAGGTCGTCGATGCGGCCGGTGAACCGCTCGACGGCGCCGGGGCCCTCGGCGGCCACCGCGTCGGCGATGTCCTGGGTGAGGGTGACGAACTCGGTGGACTTGGCCGAGAAGTCGGTCTCGGACTTCAGCAGCACGACGGCGGCGGCGTCGTCGGTCTGGGCGACGGAGACGGCGCCCTCGACGTTCTCGCGGTCGGTGCGCGTGGCGGCCTTGGCCAGGCCCTTCTCGCGCAGCTTCTTCGCGGCGGCGTCGAAGTCGCCGTCGGCCTCCTGGAGGGCCTTCTTGGCGTCCATCATCCCGGCGCCGGTGGCCTGGCGCAGGGCTTGGACGTCCTTGGCGGTGAACTCAGCCATGGGGGGTCTACGACTCCGTGTTCTCGCGGGTGGCTTCGGGGCCGGCCTCGTCGGGGACGGGCGGGGCGGCGTCGGCGAGGCCGGACTCGGACACGCCGGCGGCATCGGCCGAGCCGGCCGAGGGGGAGGACTGCTGGGTGTCGCCGGCGGCGGCCGGATCGGGCTCGCCCGCGGCGCCCTCGGTGATGATCTCCGAGGCCGGCGTCTCGACCTGGTCGGCCTGGGCGCCCGGCTTGGGGGCGGCCGCCGGGACGGTCTCCTCGCTGCGGGCGGCGTCGGCCTCGGTCTGGGCGGCCGGGACGCCGGGCTGGGTGGGCGCGTAGGTGCCGGGGGCCGTGGGGGCGCCGGCGAGGCGGGCCTCGCGGGCCTTGGCCTCGGCGAGGGCCTGGCGGCGGGCCTCGGCCTGCTCGGCGGCGATCTTCTCCTCGTCGAGCATGCTGCGGCTGGCGGCCACCTCGCCCCGGCGGGAGGCGATGTAGCGGCCCTCGGCGACGGCGTCGGCGATCACGCGGCACATGAGGGTGCCCGAGCGGATGGCGTCGTCGTTTCCGGGGATCACGTACTGCACCGAGTCGGGGTCGCAGTTCGTGTCGACCACGGCCACGATCGGGATGCCGAGCTTGTTCGCCTCGGTGACGGCGATGTGCTCCTTCTTCGTGTCGAGCACGAAGATGGCGTCGGGCTGGCGCTCCATGGTGCGGATGCCGGAGAGGTACTTCTCGAGCTTCACCAGCTCGCGGCTCTTCTGGAGGGCCTCGCGCTTGGGCATGGCGTCGAACTCGCCCGAGACGCGCTGGCGCTGGAGCTCCTGCATCTTGGAGACCCGCTTGGCCATGGTCTGGTAGTTCGTGAGCATGCCGCCGAGCCAGCGGTGGTTCACGTACGGCATGCCGCACTTCTCGGCGTAGGACTGCACGGCGTCCTGGGCCTGGCGCTTGGTGCCGACGAACAGGATCGTGCCGCCGCCGGCGACCAGGTCGCGCACGAACGCGTAGGCCGTCTCGATGCGCTGCAGCGTCTGGTCGAGGTCGATGATGTAGATGCCGTTGCGCTCGCCGAAGATGAACCGCTTCATCTTCGGGTTCCAACGGCGGGTCTGGTGACCGAAGTGGACCCCGGCCTCCAGCAGCTGCTTCATGGTGACGACGGCCACCGGCTTCTCCTCGTGTTGCCCCTCGGTTGCACTGCGGCCGGGCCGGCGCCGTGACCTCGGAGGAGGCGTGGCGACCGTGGGGTGACCCGACCGGTGATGTTGGATGCGACCCGCGCGGGTGCGGGGCCGACGGGCCAGTCTAGGGACGCCGGGCGGTGGGCGGAAACCCGCATCGGGCGTCACGCCGGCAGCAGCGAGCCCAGCGTCAGCCCGTCGGTGGCCGCCTGGACGATCTCGGGGACGACGGCGTCCTGCACGGCTTCGTCGAGGGAGCGGCAGGACGGCGGACGGCCGTGCAGGCCGAGGAGCAGCTCGCGCGTGGTCTGCGGGTGGCCGGGCAGGTCGGCGTGGGCGGCGGGGCCGACGGCGTCGACGACGGCGAAGGGCTGCCCGTCGACGTCGGCCTTGTCGGCGGTGACCACCAGGTCGCCCCGGGCGGCGACGGTGCGGAAGGCGACGCCGGCGGGGACCCCGCCCTCGGCCAGGTCGCGCACGAACGTGGACGACTCGGCCATCTGGCTGACGGCTTCGCTGTAGGGATCGACCTCGATCCCGAAGCGCTCCCGCACGTGGTGGACGTCCTGGCGGAAGCCCTTCTCGGAGGCGACGGCCAGCGTGGCGAGGTCGGCGCCCCGGTGCGGCGTGCCGATGGTGACGACCTGGCCGAGGGCGTCGAGGCCGCCGGGCGTGGACGCCAGCTCGCGCAGGGCGACCCGGGTGACGAGACCGCCCATGCTGTGGGCGTACAGGTCGATGGGCACGCCGGGCCGGGCGGCCGCCGCCTGCTCGACCAGCCGGGCGAGCTCCCGGCCCCGGGCCTCGATGTCGCCCAGGGTGTCGGCGGGCGCGTACGGCGCCTCGGGGATGCCGGCCAGGCCCGGGTGGAGCGGCCCGCCGGAGGGCACCCGACCGCCGCCGTAGCTGTACCGGACGACGTCGTCGGGGTCGTAGCCGAGGGCGTCGAGGTCCACGTCGTCGATGGCGCCGTGCTCGCTGGACGAGCCGAGGCCGGCGACGAGCAGCGCCACCCGCTCCCCCGCCGGCGGCACGAGGGCGACGCCGCCAGCGGTGCACTCGCGGTCGAGGTGCCGGGCGATCGACGTCCCGATCTGCTCGGCCAGCGCCACCGGGTTCAGCTCGTTCCAGGTGTGCCAGGTCGCCCGGACCGCCCCGGTCCAGCGCTCGACGAGCGGCATCGCCCGGCGCACGGCGGCGCCGGCCAGCCGCCGGAGCAGGCCCGGCCGCTCGGCTCGGACGAGCTCGCGCAGGGCCGCCTGCTCGCGCAGCAGCCCGGCGTCGGTGGGCGGCAGCGGCTCGTCGTGGGCGACCAGGCGGACCCGAACCACCTCGGCGCCGAACAGGGCGGCGGAGTCGAGGTAGGCCTCGCCGTCGCGGGCGCCGAGGTGGAACCCCGTGCCCGCCTGCCCCACCACGTCGCCCCGGCGGACCACGTCGCCCCGGCGCACCAGCGGTCGGGACAGGAACGAGTACGACGTGCGGATGCCGTCGGCGTGCAGGACGGTGACGTGGCGGGTGCCGGCGACGTCGCCGGCGAACACGACCGTGCCGTCGGCGGTTGCTCTGACGACCGAGCCCTCGGCCAGGTCGTAGGTGAGGCCGCGGTTGCCGGCGCCGTAGCGGGTGGCCGGCGGGCGGAACGGATCGACGACCGGGGCGTCGACGGGTGGCTGGTGCACGACGTCGGGCGGCGCCGCCCCGGCGGGCGGGCTGGTGCGGGCGACGCTGGCGGCCAGGACGGCGAGCGCGACGACGGCGACGACGACGACGGCCGGCGTCGGGCGCGGCGCGCGCCCGGAGGCGGGCTGGGCCATGGCTTCCCCTCGGACCGGGGGCCGTCACCGCGCGAAGCGGTGCGGCCGGGTGCAGGGGGAAGTCGTGGTGGCGGGCGGCGCCCGCCGGTGTCAGCGTCTCGGGGTCAGACCGGCTCGCGGTGGGCGGCCTGCATGCGCGAGCGCAGCTGCAGGATCGCCTTGGTGTGGATCTGGCACACGCGGGACTCGGTGACGCCGAGGACCTCGCCGATCTGGGCCAGGGTCAGACCCTCGTAGTAGTAGAGGGTGAGGACGACCTTCTCGCGCTCGGGGAGCCGGTTGATCGACTCGCCGAGCAGGGCCCGCATCTCCTGGACCTCGAACAGGTCGACCGGGCCCTCGTCGCCGCTGGCGATGGTGTCGCCGAGCGTGGCGCCGGCGTCGCGGTCGCTGGAGCCGACGAACTCGTCGAGGGCGACGACGCCGACGAAGGAGATCTTCGACAGCGAGGTCTGCAGCTGCTCGCGGGTCATGTCGAGCTCGGTGGCCAGCTCGTCCTCGGTGGGCGCCCGGTGGAGCTCGGCCTCGAGCTTGGCGTAGGCCTTCTCGATCTGGCGGGCCTTGGCCCGCACCGACCGCGGCACCCAGTCGATGGCGCGCAGCTCGTCGAGGATGTTGCCCTTGATGCGGGAGATCGCGTACGTCTCGAACTTGAAGCCCCGCTCGGGCTCGAACTTGTCGATGGCGTCGATGAGCCCGAACAGGCCGTAGGAGACGAGGTCGGCCTGGTCGACGTTCTGGGGCAGGCCCACGGCCACGCGGCCGGCGACGTACTTGACCAGCGGGGAGTAGTGGACGATCAGCTGGTCTCGGGCTCGGCGCGACCCGCTCTGCTTGTACTGCGACCAGAGGCGGTCGATGTCTGCGGAGGCGAGGTCGGTCACGAGCGGCCCTTGGCACGTGGGTGGGAGGTGGCCACCACCGCCTGCAGACGGCTGGCGCTGACGTGAGTGTACCGCTGGGTCGTGGACAGGTCGCTGTGGCCCAGCAGCTCCTGGACCGCACGCAGGTCGGCGCCGCCGTCGAGGAGGTGGGTGGCGAAGGTGTGGCGCAGGGCGTGGGGATGGGTCGGGTCGACGGCCCGGCGGTCGACGATGCGCCGGCAGTCGCGGGGGCTGAGCGCCCGGCCGCGCAGGTTGAGGAACACCAGGTCGTCGGGCGAGCCGGGCTGCTCCAGCTGCCGGCGGCCGTGGCGGAGCCACTCCCCCAGGGCCTCCACGGCCCCGGGCGTGAGCGGCACCTGGCGCCACTTGCTGCGCTTGCCGAGGACGCGGACCGTGCCGCCGGCGAGGTCGACGTCGTCGCGCCGCAGGCCACACACCTCGGCGACCCGCAGGCCGCTGCCGTAGAGCAGCTCGAGGACGGCGTCGTCGCGCAGGCGCCGGTGGGGTGGATCGTCGTCGATGGCGGCGGGGGGCTCGTCGAGCAGCGCATCGAGCTCGTCCTGGCGCAGCACCCGGGGCAGGCGGCTGCCGCCGGCGGGGGCGCGCAGGCCGACGGTGGGGTCGGCGTCGACCACGCCCCGCCGGTGCAGCCAGGCGTAGTAGCGCCGGGCGGCGGCGACCCGGCGGGCGATGGTGGAGCGGGCCAGGTCGCGGGTGGCCAGCTGGGCCACCCACCGGCGCAGGTCGCGCCGGCTGACGGCGCCCGGCTCGTCGATGCCGAGCCGCGCTGCGAACTCGGCCAGGGCCCCGACGTCGTGGACGTAGGCGCGCACGGTGGCCGGCGACGCGTCGGTGAGCGACGCACCGAACTCCTCGACCAGCCACGACATGCGGGCACCGTACCCCGGCTCATCCGACCACCTGTTCGTACCCGCCGGGCACGCGGCGGGCGACGCCGGCCGCCTCGAGGTGGGCCAGGGCGGTGAGGGCCTCGGCGACGGCCACCCCGGCGCTGGTGGCGAGGTGCTCGATGCCGACCGGCGCCGGCGACAGCGCCGCCGCCACGGCGGCCACCGGCCCGTCGGCGGGGAGCCCGGCGAGACCGGGCGCCGCGCCGACCCGCGCCGGGCCGTCGTCGGCCCGCGGCGGCGCGCACGCGAGGGCGCCGAGGACGTCGACGGCGTCGCGGACCATCGTCGCCCCCTCGCTGAGCAGCTGGTTGGTGCCGGCCGCCTGCTCGGCCAGGACCGACCCCGGGACGGCCATGACCGGCCGGTCGCGCTCGAGGGCCGACTCGACGGTGGTCATCGAGCCGCCGGTGCGCCGGGACTCGACCACGACCACCGCGTCGCTGAGGGCGGCGATGATGCGGTTGCGGGCCGGGAACCGCCAGCGCTCGGGCGGGCGGCCGAGCGGCGCCTCGCTGAGCAGCAGCCCGGCGTCGGCGACGTCGTGCCACAGGCGGCGGTGCTGGGGCGGGTACACGACGTCGAGGCCGCTGCCGACCACGCCGACGGGCCGACCGCCGGCGCCGAGCGCACCCCGGTGGGCGGCGCCGTCGATGCCGAGGGCGAGGCCGGACACCACGGCGACGCCGGCGGCGGCCAGGTCGGCGCCGAGCGTGCCCGCGATCCGGGCGCCGGCTCCTGAGCAGCGCCGCGTGCCCACCACCGCCACGATGACCTCGTCGAGCAGGGCGAGCTCACCCCGGGCGAAGAGGGCGAGGGGCGGGTCCGGATCGTCGACCAGGGCCACGGGCCACGCCGGGTCGCCGGGGAGCAGGACCTCGACGCCGGCGGCCCGGTGCCGGGCGAGCTCGTCGGCGGGCTCGACGGCGCGGGCGGCGTCCCGCAGGTCGGCGACGAGCTGGGCGTGGCGGGCCCCGGCGCGCAAGGGGACGTCGTGCAGGCGCCCGGCCCGCACCGCCGCCCACGCCGCCTCGGCGGTGCCGGCGTCGGCGACCAGGGCGCGGAAGCGGGCCGGGCCCACCTTCGGCAGGCCGGCGAGGGCGATGGTGGCGGCCCGCTCGACGTCGCCGACCGGGCTCACGACGCCACCCCGAGGATGCCGACGCCCTCGCTGACCCGGAAGGCGAGGGCCACGGCGATGCGCTGCTCGTCGAGCGGGGGCTCGCACCCGTCGAGGTCGGCGACGGTGAGCGCCACCCGCCGCACCCGGTCGACGCCCCGGCCGGACAGCCGCCCGGATCGGACGAGGGCCTCGAGCAGGCGGCGGGCGCCGGGCGTGAGCGGGGCCGACCGCCGCAGCACGGCGGTGGGCAGGTCGGCGTTCACCCGCACGCCACGCTCGGCGGCCCGCCGGCGGGCGGCGACGACCCGGCGGGCCACGACGCTCGACGGCTCGCCGTCGCCGCCGCCGAGCAGGTCACCCGGCTCCGGCCGGTCGACCTCGACGCGCAGGTCGATGCGGTCGAGCAGCGGCCCCGACAGGCGCCGGACGTAGCGGGCACGGGAGTGCTCGGAGCAGCGGCAGCCGCCGGCGCCCGGCCCGCACGGGCACGGGTTGGTGGCCGCCACCAGCTGGAAGCGGGCGGGGAAGGTGGTGCTGGCCCGCACCCGGTTGATGCGCACGACGCCCTCCTCGAGCGGCTGGCGCAGGGCGTCGAGCACCGAGGGCGGGAACTCGCCGAGCTCGTCGCAGAACAGCACGCCCCGGTGGGCGCAGCTGACCTCGCCGGGGCGCAGCGCCGCCGCCCCGCCGCCGATGAGGGCCACCGCCGAGGCGGTGTGGTGCGGGGCCCGGAACGGCGGTCGGCGCACCAGCCGCCGGGCGGCCGTCAGCCCGGCGGCGGAGTGGATCTGCGTGACCTCGAGGGCGGCCTCCTCGTCGAGGTCGGGCAGGACGCCGGGCAGCCGGGTGGCGAGCATCGTCTTGCCGGCGCCCGGCGGCCCGGTGAGCAGCAGGTGGTGGCCGCCGGCCGCGGCGATCTCGACGGCGCGCCGGCCGAGGGGCTGGCCGCGCACGTCGGCCAGGTCGGGCTGCACCTCCGGCGGCGGCTCGTCGACGGGCGGCGGATCGGGCCACGGCCGCTCGGCCCGCAGCGCCGCCACCACCTCGCCGAGCGTGCCGGCGCAGCGCACCTCGACCCCGCCGACCACGGCGGCCTCGCCGGCGGCGGCCGGCGCCACCACGACGCCCCGGACGCCGGCGCGCACGCCGGCCACGAGCGGGACGGTGCCCCGCACCGGGCGCAGCGACCCGTCGAGGCCGAGCTCGCCGACGAACGCCCAGCCCTCGACCGCCTCGGCCGGCACCGCGCCGGTGGCCACGAGCACGCCGACGGCCACGGCGAGGTCGAGGCCGGTGCCGATCTTGGGCAGCGACGACGGCGCCAGGTTGACCGTGATGCGCTGCATGGGCCACGCGAGCTCGCTGGACGCGATGGCGGCGCGCACGCGGTCGCGCGCCTCACGGCAGGCGGCGTCGGGCAGGCCGACGAGGGAGAACGACGGCAGGCCGCTGCCGACGTGCACCTCCACCCGGACGCGGTGGCCGGTGACGCCGAGCAGCGTGGCGGCGGTGACGGATGCGAGCACGGTGATCCCTCCGGGGCTTCGGAGCGGATGGCCGTGCGCCGGCGCATCGAGCGGGCCGGCAGCGCGCCGACCGATGGGGAGAACCTAGCGCAGGCCCTCCGACAGGATCTCGGGCTAGCGCCCGTGGAAGGTGGGCTCGCGCTTCTCCATGAACGACGAGATCGCCTCGGCCGTGTCCTTGGACTGCAGCGTGATCGACTGCGCCATGCCCTCGGCCTCGAGGGCCTCGGCGAGCGACCGCGAGTGCGAGTCGTTCAGGAGGCGCTTGGTGAGGCCGAGCGCGATGGGCGGGCCGGCGGCGAGGCGGGCGGCCCAGTCGGCGACGAAGGCGTCGAGCTCGCCGTCGGGCACGACGCGGTTGACGATGCCGAAGTCCTCGGCCTGCTCGGCCGACAGCAGGTCGGCGAAGAAGGCGAGCTCCTTGGCCTTGTGCAGCGGCATGAGCCGGGGCAGCAGCCACGAGGCGCCGGCGTCGAGGGCCAGGCCCCGCTTGGCGAAGATCATCGAGAACCGGGCCCGCTCGGCGGCGACGACGAGGTCGCAGCCGAGGGCGAGCGAGCAGCCGGCGCCGGCGGCGACGCCGGGCACCTTGGCGATGGTGGGCTGGGGCAGGTCGTGGAGCCCCTCGATGGCGCGGGCCACGCTGCGCATCGCCGTCATCTGGTGCGGCGGCTCCTCGCCCGGCGGCAGCCACAGGTCGGCGCCGGAGCAGAAGTCGCCGCCCGCCCCGGTGAGCACCACGGCGCGGTCCCGCCGGGGGTTGCGGGCGATGTCGTCGAAGATGCGGGCCAGCTCCTCCCACTGCGTGGGATCGACGGCGTTCTTCTTCTCCGGCTTGTTCAGCGTGACGGTGACGATCCCCCCGTCACGCTCCACGAGGAGCGTGTCCATGGCCGGCGAACCTAGTGTGCGGTCCGTGGGCCTCAACCCGTACCGCCCCCAGAAGCAGCGGCGCAGCGACCTCGTGTTCGTCGCCGCCGGCCTGCTCGTCGCCCTCCTGCTCGTGCTCTGGGCTGTGTTCGGCTAGCTCGGCCTCCGGCCCTCGGGGGCCGTTCGAGCCTCGCAACGCTGTCGGCTGCTCGCTGCGCTCCCCACGCCGACCGTGGCGTCGGGGCATCGGCACTTCGGCTAGAAGCAGCCCTCGTAGACCTCGACCTGGCCGGCCAGCACGCTGACCACGTCGAAGCGCACCACGTCGGCCCGCTCGCCGGTGTCGGCGCAGAAGCGGGCCGCCAGCCGTCGGATGCGGCGCTGCTTCGCCGGCGTCACCGCCTCGGCCGGGTGCCCGAACCGGTCGGTGGTGCGGGTCTTGACCTCGACGAAGGCGAGGGTGGCACCACGCCGCACCACGAGGTCGAGCTCGCCGTCCGAGCAGCGCCAGTTGCGGGCCACCACCTCCCAGCCCGCCGCCTCGTAGCGCCGCGCGGCCCGGCGCTCGCCCGAGGACCCGAGGCGCTGGCGGGCGACGGTCACCGGATCAGCCCGGGCCCTTGCGGAACGACTCGAGGTCGATGTCGGCCTTCGGGAGCTCTTCGATGTTGACGTCCTTGAACGTCACGATCTGGACCCGGGAGACGAAGCGGCTGGAGCGGTACATGTCCCACACCCAGGCGTCGCGCAGCTCGAGCTCGATGAAGGGCGAGCCGCCGCCGTCGTGCACCGTCCGCTGGACCTCGTTGGCCAGGTAGAAGCGGCGCTCGGTCTCGACGACGTAGGCGAAGGTGGGGCTGACGTCCTTGTACTCCCGGTACAGCTGGAGCTCGATGTCGGCTTCGTAGGCCTCGAGGTCGTCCGCGCTCACGCCGAGACGCTACCTCTGCCCCACCGACAGCCTGTGCCGATGGCGGTCTGCTCCGCAGCGCCGCGTGCCGGCTGCTCGCTGGCGCTCCCGACGCCGGCGTGCCGACGGCGGTCTGCTCCGCAGCGCCGGTCTGCTCAGAGCCAGGCGGCCCGCTGGGGCGGCCAGACCCGGGCGATGGCCCGGCCGACGATGCGGTCGACGTCGACCGGCCCGAACCGGCGGGAGTCCTTGGAGTTCCGCCGGCTGTCGCCCATCACGAACACGTGCCCCTCGGGCACGCGCACGGCGGGGAAGGGGTCGGTCACGGCCGTCTCCGCGAGGTACGGCTCCCGCAGCGGGCGACCGTCGACCAGCACGCCCTGCCCGTCGCTGGAGACCAGCTCACCGGGCAGGCCGACGACCCGCTTGATGAGCTCGCGCCCCCGCGGCTCCACCACGCCGAGCGCCTCCAGGGCGTCGCGGCCGAGCCGGACGGGGAGCAGCGAGCCGTCCTCCACCTCGGCGACGGTGGGGTCGTCGAAGACGACGATGTCGCCCCGACGCGGCTCGTGCAGGTCGGTGGACAGGCGGGACACCACGACGCGGTCGCCGGTGACCAGCTGGGGCTCCATCGACTCGGAGGGGATGAAGAAGGCCTGGGCGAGGAACGCCTTCACCACCAGGGCGATGGCGGCCGCCAGCACCAGCAGCAGCGGGACCTCGAGCAGCGAGCGGGCCGCGCCGGCCTCGCGCTCGGGCGGGCGCAGCGGCGGCAGCTCGTCGGCGACGCCGGCCCCGGGTGCGGAGCCGGCGGCGCGCCACTCGATCAGAACTCGCGCTTCTCCTTGACCTTCGCGCGCTTCCCGATGCGGTCGCGCAGGTAGTACAGCTTGGCCCGGCGCACGTCGCCACGGGTGACGACCTCGATCTTGGCCACGGTCGGGGTGTGGAGCGGGAAGGTGCGCTCGACGCCGACGCCGTTCGACAGCTTGCGGACCGTGTAGGTCTCGCGCACGCCGGCGCCCTGGCGCTTGATGACCACGCCCTTGAACTGCTGCACGCGCTCCTTGTTGCCCTCGACCACGCGGACGTGGACGTTCACCGTGTCGCCGGGGGCGAAGGCGGGGATGTCGTCGCGGAGGTTCTGGCGGTCGACGAGATCGGTCTGGTGCATGGCGGGTCCTCGGAGTCGAACGTGGGCGTGCGCGACGGAGCCGGCGCAGCGAACGAGCAAGTGTAGGGGTGCTGCGGCGGGCACCACCAACCCGCCCGGGCTCAGCGGTGGGTGTCGGGGTCGGGGACGATCGCCCGGACCTGGGCGAGCAGGTGGAACTCGGAGAGGATGACCTCGTCCTCGTGGGTGAGGGGGCGGGCGGCGAGCAGGTCCGGGCGGTGCACGGCCGTGCGCACCAGGGCCTGGGCGTGGCGCCAGCGGGCGACCCGGCCGTGGTCGCCGGAGCGCAGCACCTCGGGCACCTCGTGGCCCCGGAACTCGGCGGGTCGGGTGTACTGGGGGTACTCGAGCAGCCCGTGGGAGAACGACTCCTCGTCGGCGGAGGTGTCGTTGCCCATGACGCCGGGCACCAGGCGCCCGACGGCCTCGAGCACCACCATCGCCGCCACCTCGCCGCCGGCGAGCACGTAGTCGCCGATCGACAGCTCGCCGTCGCACCAGTGGTCGATCACCCGCTGGTCGATGCCCTCGTAGCGCCCGCAGAGCAGCGAGAAGCCCTCGCCGTCGGCCAGCTCGCGGGCCATGGCCTGGTCGAAGCGCCGGCCGGCGGGGCCGAGCACGTAGAGCGGGCGGGGCGGGTCGACGGCCTCGATGGCGCCCACCAGCGGCTCGGGCATGAGCACCATGCCGGCGCCGCCGCCGAAGGGGGCGTCGTCGACGCTGCGGTGGGGGTCGGTGGTGGTCGAGCGCAGGTCGCGGGCGTTGACCTCGAGCAGCCCCCGCTCGCGCGCCTTGCCGAGCAGGCTCTGGCCGGCGAAGCCCTCGACCAGCTCCGGGAAGATCGTGAAGACGTCGATCCGCAGCGTCATGCGCCGTCGGGATCGAGGAGGCCCTCGGGCGGATCGATCTCGATCACGTCACCGACCTCGACGACGAAGGGCAGGGGCACGAGCTGGCCGCCGTCGAGCTCGAGCAGGTCGTGGGCGGGGTTGTCGACCACCGACGTGCACGTGCCCACCACGGTGCCGTCGCCGAGTGCCACCGGCTTGCCGATGAGGTCGTGGACGAACCACACGTCGGGGTCGTCGACGGGCTCGGCGCGCAGCACCAGGCCGTGCAGCGGCTCGACGTCCTCGCGGCGGTGGAAGCCCTCGAAGCGGACGCGCCAGCGGTTCTGGTGCGGGTGGGCCTCGACGACCGTGAGCGGCCCGCGGTCGGTCTCGAGGACCGAGCCGGGCGCCAGCCGCTCCTCGCGGTCGGTCAGCAGCCGGACGACGACCTCGCCCTTCAGCCCGAGGGGCTTGGCGATGGTCCCGACCTCGAGGAAGGTCGGATCGCTAATCGGCGAACTCCACGTCGACCTCGACGCCGTCCTTCGCCGCGGCGGCGCGGACGACGGCGCGGATGGCCTGGGCCGTGCGGCCCCGGCGGCCGATGACGCGACCGGTGTCGCCGTCGCCGACGGTGACGGTCAGCTCGACGCGGTCGCCGGCGTCGTCGACCTCGACCGACACCTCGTCGGGCTGGGAGACGATGGAGCGGCAGACGTACTCGCAGACCGCGACGGCGGTCGGCGCGACCTGGTCGCTCACGACTCGGCGCCGGCTGCGGCTTCCGCGGGAGCGCCCTTGTGGAACTGCTCGGCGCCCTCGGGCAGCGGCTCGCCCTTGGCCTGGGCGACGGCGCCCGAAAGGGTCAGCAGCTTCTGCACGGTCTCGGTGGGCTGGGCACCGTTCTTCAGCCAGTGCACGGCGCGCTCGTTGTCGACCTTGATCAGCGAGGGCTCGCGGCGGGCGTCGTAGTGCCCGATGATCTCGATGAACCGCCCGTCACGGGGCGAGCGGGAATCGGCGGCGACGATGCGGTAGGTGGGCTGCTTCTTCTTGCCCATCCGCATGAGGCGGAGCTTGACGGCCACGGGGTCTTCTCTCTGGAGTCAGGGGTTGCGTACCGGCGCGGACGGCGGCGGGGCCGGTCCGGGCACAGCGGACCAGTGTGCGCCCTCCGGCGCCGCGGAAGCAACCTCGCCGAGGCGGTTCCGCCTACTGGTCGAGGCCGGGGAGGGTGAAGGCCTTCTTGCCGGCGGGCGCGGTGGCGGGGCCCTTCGGGGTCACGCGGCCGCCCTTCTTCTTGCCCTTCTTCTGCTTGCGCTTCGTCACGCGGCTCTGCATGCCCGGCATCGACTTGATCATCTTCTGCATCTCCATGAACTGCTTCACGAGCTGCGACACGGCGCCCACGTCGGTGCCCGAGCCGGCGGCGATGCGGGCCCGGCGGGAGCCGTCGATGATCGTGGGGTCGTTGCGCTCGGCCCGCGTCATCGAGCGGATCATGCCCTCGATGCGGTTCAGCTCGCGGTCGTCGATGTTGACGTTCTTCACCTCCTTCGGGATGCCCGGCATCATCCCGAGGAGGCTGGAGATCGAGCCCATCTTCTTGATCTGGGCCATCTGGTCCAGGAAGTCGTCGAAGGTGAACTGCCCCTCCATCAGCTTCTGGGCCGCGGCCTCGGCCTCCTGCGCCTCGTAGACCTGCTCGGCCTTCTCGATCAGCGTCAGGACGTCGCCCATGCCGAGGATCCGCCCGGCGAGGCGGTCGGGGTGGAACAGGTCGAAGTCGTCGAGCTTCTCGCCGGTGGAGGCGAAGGCGATGGGCTTGCCGACGACCTCCTTCACCGACAGGGCGGCGCCGCCGCGGGCGTCGCCGTCGAGCTTGGTGAGGATGACGCCGTCGAGGGCGAGGGTGTCGTTGAAGCTCTCGGCGACGGTGACGGCGTCCTGGCCGGTCATGGCGTCGACGACGAGGAAGGTGTAGTGCGGGCTGGTCGCCTCGGAGATCTGGCGGACCTGCTCCATCAGCTCGGCGTCGATGGCGAGGCGGCCGGCGGTGTCGACGATGACGACGTCCTTGCCGAGGCGCTGGGCCTCGTCGAGGCACTCCTTGGCCACGGTCACGGGATCGCCGGTGCCGGAGGCGACGACGTCGTCGGGCGCCGAGAAGACCGGCACGCCCACCTGGCCGGCGAGGGTGCGCAGCTGCTGCACGGCGGCCGGGCGCTGGAGGTCGGCGCCGACGAGCAGCGGGTTGCGGCCCTGGGCCTTGAACCAGCGGGCGAGCTTGGCCGAGTTCGTCGTCTTGCCCGAGCCCTGCAGGCCGGCCATGAGCACGACCGTGGGCGGCTTGGAGGCGTAGGTGATCTTGATCGTCTCGCCGCCGAGGGACTCGACGAGCTCCTCGTTGACGATCTTGATGACCTGCTGGGCCGGGTTCAGCGCCTGGCTGACCTCGATGCCCACGACCCGCTCGCGGATGCGGGACACCAGGTTCTTGACGACCTGGAAGTTGACGTCGGCCTCGAGCAGGGCGAGGCGGATCTCGCGCAGCGTCTCGTCGACGTCCTCCTCGCGGAGCTTCCCCTTGCCCTTGATGCGGGCGAAGATGCCGTCGAACCGGTCGCTGAGTGCCTCGAACATGGAGGCCCGAGTCTACGGGCGCGACGCCGGCGCCCTACGAGTGCGGGTCGGCCTCGACCACGAGGTCGTCGTCGACGGCGCGCACGCCGGCGATGGCGCCGGCGGTGCGGACGAGGTCGAGCCGGGCCTGCTCGTGGGACACGCTGCCGGCCAGGCGGATCCGGTCACCCTGGACCGTGACGCCCGGTTGGGGCAGGTGCCACGTGCGGGGCGAGGTCGCCAGCTCGTGGCGGACGGCGGCGCCGAGGTCACCGGCCCGGGCGGCCGTGGCCTCCTGGCGCTCGGCGACGCCGGGGCGCTGGGCCGCCGGGGGCTTCGGGACGAGGACGGCACCGGCGGCGGCACCGGCGCCGAACGCGGCGATCCGGTCGAGGCCGATGAAGCGGATGGTGCCGAAGACCAGCTTCAGCACCCCGAGCACGATCCGGATCGGCAGCGTGAGCAGCTTCCAGAGCAGCCAGATCACCGGTGCCCCTACGGGGTGAGCAGGGCGTCGACGAACGCCTGCGGGTCGAACTCGATGAGGTCGTCGGCCGACTCGCCGAGACCGACGAGCTTGATGGGCAGGCCGAGGCCGCCGAGCTCGGGGTCGAGGGCGATGGCCAGGGCGATGCCGCCCTTGGCCGAGCCGTCGAGCTTGGTGAGCACCACGCCCGTGCACTGGGTGGCCTCGGTGAACTGCTTGGCCTGCTGCAGGCCGTTCTGGCCGGTGGTGGCGTCGAGCACGAGGAGCACCTCGGTGACGTTGCCCGGGTCGCGGTCGGCCACCCGGCGCACCTTGGCGAGCTCCTCCATGAGGTTCGACTTGGTGTGCAGGCGCCCGGCGGTGTCGGCGAGGACCAGGTCGATCTCGCGGGCGCCGGCCTTCTGGATGGCGTCGTAGATGACCGACGACGGATCGCCGCCCTCGGCGCCCCGGTGGAAGTCGGCGCCCGCCCGGCCGGCCCAGGTCTCGAGCTGCTCGGCGGCGGCGGCGCGGAACGTGTCGCCGGCGGCCATGATCACCGAGCGGCCCTCGGCCACCTGCTGCTTGCCGACCTTGCCGATCGACGTGGTCTTGCCGACGCCGTTGACGCCGACGAACAGCCACACGTTCGGGTTCCCCGGCTCGTAGGTGAGGCCGCGGTCGCCGGCCTCGAGGCGGGCGGTGAGGTCGGCCTTCAGGGCGTCGACGAGGGCCTGCGGCTCGGTGATGCCCTGCTCCTTCACCGTGGCCCGCAGGTCGTCGAGCAGCCGGGTGGTGAGGCCCACGCCCACGTCGGCGCGGATGAGCGCCTCCTCGAGCTCCTCCCAGGTCTCCTCGGTGATGTCCGAGCGGGACAGCATCGAGCCGAGGTAGGCCGAGAAGGTCGAGCGGGCCTTCGTGAGCCGATCGCGGAAGGTGGGCCGGACCACTGGCTCGGTCCCAGCGACGGCGGCCGCCTCCTCCGGCGTGCCCTCGACGCCGGGCGCCGGGGCGTGGCCGTGGGCCAGCTCCTGGTCGAGCTCGGACTCCTGGTCGCCGTGGGTGGCGGGGCGGACCTCGGCGGGGGCGCCGCCGAACGCCGACGTGCCCGACGGACCTCGCTGCGGGGGCTCGATGCCGGGGGGCGTGGTGTCGCGGCGGTTGACGAGCACGACCGCCACGCCTCCCACGAGGACGACGACGGCGGCGACGAGCAGGAGGATCTCCATGGTCGGGCGAGCCTACCGCCGGTCCCCGGGAGCCCCGGAGGGCCGAGGCGGCGTCCGGCCGCGACGGCTCTAGCCTCGGTGCGTGGACACGAGCGCGCCCCACCCCTCGGCCGAGCTGCAGTCGGTCACCCAGGAGGTCAAGCGGGTCATCGTCGGCCAGGACCGGGTGCTCGAGCGCCTGCTCGTCGGCCTGCTGGCCAAGGGCCACCTGCTCCTCGAGGGCGTGCCGGGCCTGGCCAAGACCCTGGCCATGGAGACCCTGGCCACCATGGTGGGCGGCACGTTCGCCCGCATCCAGTTCACGCCCGACCTGCTCCCGGCCGACATCACCGGCACGCGCGTGTGGCGCCAGTCGTCCGAGCGCTTCGACGTCGAGCTCGGGCCCGTGTTCGTCAACTTCCTGCTCGCCGACGAGATCAACCGGGCGCCGGCCAAGGTGCAGTCGGCGCTGCTCGAGGTGATGGCCGAGAAGCAGGTCTCCCTCGGCGGGCAGACCCACGAGGTGCCCCGGCCGTTCCTCGTCATGGCCACGCAGAACCCGATCGAGTCCGAGGGCGTCTACCCGCTGCCCGAGGCCCAGCGCGACCGGTTCCTCATGAAGATCCTCATCGACTACCCGTCGCCGGCCGAGGAGTCCGAGATCGTGCTGCGCCACGGCGTCGAGCCGCCCCGGGCCGAGCGCCGCCTCGACACCGACGCCCTGGTCCGCCTGCAGGACGCGGCGGCCGCCGTCGACGTCGACCACGGCACCCTGCAGTACGCCGTCGACCTGGTCCAGGCCACGCGCGACCCCGCCCGGGCGGGCCTGCCCGACCTGGTCGAGTACCTCTCCTACGGCGCCTCGCCCCGGGCCACGCTCGGCCTGGCCGCCGCCGGTCGGGCCCTGGCCATGCTGCGCCAGCGCTCGTACGTGACCCCCCAGGACGTCTTCGACGTGGCGCCCGACGTGCTGCGCCACCGGCTCGTGCTGTCCTACGAGGCCCTCGCCCAGGGCGTCACGGTCGAGCACGTGCTGGCCCGGCTGCTGTCCACGGTCCCGGCGCCCCACGTCGCCGGCAGCGAGCAGGCGTCCGGGTTCTGAGCCCCGTGCCCTCCCCCGCCGCCACCGGCGTGCACGCCCCCGTCACCAGCGGCGAGGCCGCCGAGGTCCTGCGCCGGCTGGAGCTGGACGTGACCCGGCGCCTCGACGGCCTCCTCCACGGCGACTACCGCGGCCTCGTGCCCGGTCACGGCTCCGAGACCGGTGAGACGCGCCCCTACGTGCCCGGCGACGACGTCCGCCGCATCGACTGGAACGTGTCGGCCCGGTCGATGGAGGCCCACGTCCGCGAGTCGATCGCCGACCGCGAGCTGGAGACGTGGGTGCTCGTCGACCGCTCCCCCAGCCTCGACTTCGGCACCGTCCGCACCACGAAGGCCGGCCTCGCCGTCGAGGCGGTGGGCGCCATCGGGTTCCTCACCGCCCGCACCGGCAACCGCCTGGGCGCGGTCATCGTCGACCCCGACCGCGCCACGGTCGTGCCGGCCCGACCCGGCCGGGCCCACCTCCTCGCCGTGCTCCACGCCCTGCTCACCGGCACCCGGCCCGGCGCCCGCGTCGACGGGCCCGGGCACCAGCAGGGCACCACCGACCTCGGCGCCGCCCTGCGCCACCTCGTGGTCCCGCCGCGCCGGCGGGGGCTGGTGGTCATCGTCTCCGACTTCCTGTCGACCGACGGGTGGGGTCGGGCCCTGCGGGGCCTCACCTCCCGCCACGACGTCGTGGCCGTCGAGGTCGTCGACCCTCGCGAGCTCGAGCTGCCGCCGGTCGGCACGCTCACCGTCGTCGACCCCGAGACCGGCCGCACCCGCGAGGTGCCCACCAACCGACGCACCCGCGAGCGCTACGCCGCCGCCGCCGCCGAGCAGCGCCGCGGCATCGCGGACGAGCTTCGCCGCTCGGGCGTCTCGCACCTGCAGCTGCGCACCGACCGCGACTGGGTGCTGGACGTGGCCCGCTTCGTCCAGGCCCGCCGGGCCACCGCCGGGGCCCGGTGATCGCTGTGTGGCCCGAGTCCTTCCTCGCCCCGACGCGGCTCTACGGCCTGCTGGCCGTGCTGGCGCTGGTCGTGGCGTACGCCGTGCTGGCGCTCGTCCGCCAGCGCTACACGGTGCGGTTCACCAACCTGGCGCTGCTCGACCAGGTCGCGCCCCGCCGGCCGGGCTGGCGCCGCCACGTCGTCGCGCTGGCCTTCCTGCTCGCCATCGCCGCCTCGCTCGTCGCCTGGGCCCGCCCGGCCGACGAGGTGGAGGTGCCCAAGGAGCGGGCCACGGTCGTGCTCGCCATCGACACGTCGCTGTCCATGGAGGCCACCGACGTGGCCCCGTCCCGCCTCGAGGCGGCCAAGGAGGCGGGCCTCGCGTTCGTCGACCAGCTGCCGCCGCAGATCAACCTCGGCCTCGTCACCTTCGACGGCGTCGCCCGGGTGCGGGTCACGCCCACCACCGACCGGGCGCCGGTGCGCCAGGCGATCGAGACGCTCGAGCTGGGGCCGGCCACGGCCATCGGCGAGGCGATCTTCGCCGGCCTCTACGCCATCGAGAGCGCGCCGGCGGCTGCCGACGGCGAGGAGATCCCGGCCCGCATGGTCGTGATGACCGACGGGAAGACCACGGTCGGCCGCCCCGACGTCGACGGCGCCGAGGCCGCGGTCGAGGCCGGTGTCCCGGTGTCGACCATCGCCTTCGGCACCCCGACCGGCACCATCCTCATCGACGGCGAGATCCAGCCGGTGCCCGTCGACGAGGAGCCGCTCCGGCTGATCGCCGACCAGACGGGCGGGCAGTTCTTCAGCGCCCAGTCGCTCGACCAGCTCAACCAGGTCTACGAGGACATCGGGTCGTCGGTGGGCTTCGACACCGAGGAGCGGGAGGTCACCGACCGCTTCGTGGGCTACGCCGTGGTGCTGCTGCTGCTCAGCGCCGCCGGGTCGCTGCTGTGGTTCCAACGCCTGCCCTGACCGCCGCCGGGGCGCTGGCGCTGGCGGCGCTGCTCCCCGGCTGCGGGAGCGACGGCCGCGGGGACCCGGCCGCGTTCTGCGCCGCCGTCGAGGACCTGCGTGCGAACGACCCCTTCGCCGACCTGGCGATCGCGTCGCCCGGCGAGATGCGAGACGCCTTCACCGCCCTGGCCGAGGGGGCGCGGCGCATCGACGACGCCGCCCCCGGGTCGGCCGAGGTCCAGGCCCGCCGCTACGCCGAGGCGGTCGAGGTCCTGCGCGACGAGCTCGCCGGCGCCGGCTACGACCCGAGGCAGGTCGACGTGCAGCGCTACGGCGACGGCGTCGACGACTACACGGAGGCGGCGACGTCGCTCGGCAACGCCGCCGACGCCACCTGCGACGGCTGAGCGCCGCTCGTAGGGTGACGGCGTGAGCATCGACGCACGTCCCGCCACCGACCTCGACTCGATCCCCGGCGCGGTCGCGGCCGTCCGCCACGCGTTCCAGAGCGGCCGCACCCGCCCGCTCGAGTGGCGCCAGCGCCAGCTCGACGCCCTGCTGCGCCTGCTCGACGAGTGCGGCGACGACCTCGTCGCCGCCATGCAGCGCGACTTCGGCAAGCCCACGCTCGAGGCCTACAGCACCGACATCGCCTTCACGGCCACCGAGGTGCAGCACATCCGCAAGAACGTGGCGAGGTGGATGGAGCCCCGCAAGGCCAAGCTGCGCCTACAGGACCGGCCGGGCAAGGGCCGGGTCGTGCCCGAGCCGCTCGGCGTGGCGCTGATCATCGCCCCGTGGAACTACCCGGTGCAGCTGCTGGTGTCGCCGATGGCCGCCGCCTTCGCCGCCGGCAACGCCGTGGTGGCCAAGCCCTCCGAGCTGGTGCCCGAGACCTCGGCGCTGCTGTCGCGCCTGCTGCGCGAGCACCTCGACCCCGACGCCGTCGCCGTGTTCGAGGGCGGGCCCGAGGTGTCCACGAAGCTGCTCGAGCAGCGCTGGGACCACATCTTCTTCACCGGCTCGACCGCCGTGGGCAAGATCGTCGCCAAGGCCGCCGCCGAGCACCTCACGCCCACCGTGCTCGAGCTGGGCGGCAAGTCACCGGCCATCGTGGCGCCGGGCGCCGACCTCGACGTGACCGCCCACCGCATGGCGTGGGGCAAGTTCCTGAACGCCGGCCAGACCTGCATCGCCCCCGACTACGTCCTCGTCGACTCCCAGCGCAAGGACGCCCTCGTGCAGAAGCTGGTCGAGGTGATCGAGGAGTTCTACGGCGCCGACCCGGCCGCGTCGCCGGACCTCACCCAGATCGTGAACGAGCGCCACGCCGAGCGCATCACCGGGCTGCTGGCCGACCACGGCGGCACGGTGGTCACCGGCGGCGCCGTCGACCAGGCCACCCGCAAGCTGCCGCCGACCATCGTCGTCGACCCCGACCCGGACAGCCGCCTGATGCGGGAGGAGATCTTCGGCCCGGTGCTGCCGATCGTCGCCGTCGACGACCTCGAGGAGGCCATCGCGTTCGTGAACGGCCGGCCGAAGCCGCTGGCGCTGTACGTCTTCTCCGACGACTCGGCCGACGCCCAGACCGTGGTCGACCGCACCTCCTCCGGCGGCGTGTGCGTGAACCACACGCTGTTCCACATCACGCCCCACGACCTCCCCTTCGGGGGCGTCGGCGACGCCGGCCAGGGCCGCTACCACGGCAAGGCCGGCTTCGACGCCTTCTCGAACATGAAGCCGGTGCTCGAGAAGCCGACCAGGCCCGACCTGTCGCTGATCTACCCGCCGTACACCAAGCTCAAGGCCAAGGTGATGAGCAAGCTCCTCTGAGGGGCGCGCACCGACGGGCGTCTGGGTCCCGGGCCGGCGGGTAGTGAGGCTCCGACCCCGGTGACCTCCACCGGGGTCGTCCAACCTGGGAGGACCCCATGATCGGCTTCATCATCGGTCTCATCATCGTCGGCCTGATCGCCGGCTTCATCGCCCGGGCGCTCGTGCCCGGCGACGACTCCATGAGCGTCGTCGCCACGATCGTGCTCGGCATCGTCGGCTCCTTCGTCGGCGGCTTCCTCGGCAGCCTGCTGTTCGGCAGCGACGGCGACGAGGCCACGCTCGGACCGGCCGGCATCATCGGCTCGATCATCGGCGCCATCATCGTGCTGCTGATCTACAACGCCGTCACCGGCCGCAAGCGCAGCGCCGTGCGCCACTGATCACGTCAGCGCCGACCGCGCCGGTGCCGCCCTACGCGGCGCCGGCGTGGTTGGCGGCGCCCTTCTCGGACACCACCTTCGAGGAGCCGCCGGGCGACATCGTGACGCCGTACAGGACGTCGGCCGCCTCCATCGTCCGCTTCTGGTGCGAGACGATGACCAGCTGGGCCTCCTGGCGGAACTCGGCGACGAGCTCGAGGAACCGGTGCAGGTTCACGTCGTCCAGGGCGGCCTCGACCTCGTCCATCACGTAGAAGGGCGACGGGCGGGAGCGGAACACGGCGAAGAGGAACGCGAGCGCCGTGAGCGAGCGCTCGCCACCGGACAGCAGCGACAGCTTCCGCACGTTCTTGCCGGACGGCTTGGCCTCGACCTCGATGCCGGTCTCGAGCAGATCCTCCGGGTCGGTGAGCTTGATCGAGCCCCGACCGCCCGGGAACAGCGTGGAGAACAGCTGCTCGAAGTTCTGCGACACGTCGGCGAAGGCGGCGGCGAAGACGTTGACGATCTCCTCGTCGATCGCCTTGATGACCTTGCTCAGCTCCCGCCGGCTCGCCTTGACGTCGTCGAGCTGGCCCTGCAGGAACTCGTGGCGCTCCTGGAGCGCCTCGAACTCCTCGAGCGCCAGCGGGTTGATGGGGCCCATGAGGCGCAGCTCGCGCTCGAGCTCGCGGGCCCGGGCGGCGGGTGAGGCGCCCTCGGGCAGCTCGGGGCACTCGGCGGCGAGCGCGGTGTCGGGGTCGACGTCGAGGTCGCGGCGCATCGTCTCGACCGCGGTCTCGATGCGCAGGCCGATCTCGTTCAGCTCGAGGTCGGCGCGCTGCATGCGCTCGCGGGCCTCGTTCAGCTGCTTCTCGACCTGCACGCGCTCGCGGCGCAGGCCGTCGAGGGCGGTGGCCACGGCCCGCTGGGCCTCGGACTGCTCCTTGCGCAGCTCGCGCAGGCCGACGAGCTCGCCCTCGACCTGCTCGAGCGAGGCGGCGCACGCGGCGGCGAGGGCGTCGAGGGTGCGGGCCCGGCCGTCGAGGCGCTCGCGGCGCACGGCGGCCTCGCGGGCGGCCTCCTGGTTGCGGGCGACGCGGGCGTCGACCTCGACGAGGCGGGCCTGCAGCGACGTGCGCCGCTCCTCGACCTGGGCGACCCGGATCTCGAGGTCGCCCCGCAGCGTGGCCACGGCGGCGGCCCGCTCGTCGAGGGCGGCACGGGCCTCGCTCATGGCCCGGGCGGCCTCGGCGGCGGCGGCCTCCTCGGCCTCAAGCGCCGGCAGCATGGCCTCGAGCTCGGCGACGCGGTCGCGCTCGCCCCGCAGGCGCTGCTCGACCTCGGCACGCACGCCGTCGGAGCCGGCGAGCTCGTCGGCGGCCTCGGCCGCCTGCTGCTCGACCCGGGCGAGGCCGTCGGACGAGCGGCGCAGGGCGGCCGCCGCCTGCTCGGCGGCCTGGCGGGCGTCGCCGGCCGTGCGCTTCAGCTCGGCGAACCGGCTGCGGGCCGTGTCGCGCGCCGACGTGGCGGCGGCGACGGCCTCGGCGGCGGCGGCCTCGCGAGACCGGGCCTCGTCCAGCGCGGCGCCGGTGGCGCCGGTGGCGGAGCCGCCGACCCGCCACGAGCCGGGCCCGAAGCGGGCGCCGTCGGCGGTGACCACCACGGCGTCGGGGTGGGCGAGGGCGACGTCGAGGCCGGCGGCCCAGTCTCCGTCGATGCGCACGGCGGCGCCGACCACGGCGTCGAGCAGGTCGTCGACGCCCGGCCGCACGGCTCGGACGTGGGCCCGCACCGGCTCGCCCACCGGCGGCGCCGAGCGGGGCGCCCGGGTGACGCCGAGGGCGAGCACGGCGCCGGCGGCGTCGCCGGACGACAGGGCGGCCAAGGCCGACCGGGCGGCGCCGGGGCCGTCGACGACCACGGCGGAGAGCGCCTCGGCCGCGGCGGCCTCGAAGGCCGCCTCCCAGCCGGCATCGACCTCGACGAGGTCGAGCAGCGTGCCGACGACGCCGTCGACGGCGGCGAGGCGCTCGGCGCCGGCGGCGGCCCGCGCCTGGTCGAGGGCGAGCTCGAGCGCCTCGGCCCGGGCGGTCCACGACCGGCGCTCGGCCTCGGCCTCGGAGAGCTCGGCGGTGGCGGCCTCGACGGCGGCTTCCGCCTCGGCCCGATCGGCCAGCAGCCGGTCGCGCTCGGCCTCGAGCGCCGGGAGCGAGGCCTCGGCGGACGAGACCTCGTCGCGCAGGCGCTGGGCCTCGGCGGCGAGGCGGTCGCGCTTGTCGGCCAGCGACGCGAAGCGGCCGTCGGTGCGCTCGAGCTCGGCGATCGAGCGCTGCACCGCCTGGCGCAGCCCGTTGAGCTGGCCCCGCACCTCGGCGGCCTCGCCCGACGGGGAGGCGATGCCCTCGCCCCAGCGCTCCTCGAAGGTGGCGCGGGCCTCGGCGAGGCCCCGCTCGGCCCGCTCGACGTCCTCGGCCTCGGGCACGAGCGCCCGGGCCTGGTCCTCGATGGCCACGAGCTCGTCGCGCAGGCGGGCCTGATCGGCCTCGAGCGAGGCGATGAGGGCGGCGTCGACGGACGACTCGCGCTCCTTGGCCAGGCTGCGCTGGCGCTCGGCGAGCACGGCGGCGATGCCCCGGCCGCGCTCGCGCAGCGCCTCGTAGCGGGTGAGCTCGTCGCCCACGTCGGCGCCGCCCATGGCGTTGAGCTCGGACTCGGCCTGCAGCACGGACGAGTCGAGGTCGCGCAGGCGGGCCCGCAGCGTCTCGTCGGTGCCGGCGTGGCCGGCGCGGTCGCGCGTGGTGGTGTCGAGGCGGGTGCGCAGCTGGGCCAGCTCCCGCCCGGCGAGGAACCGTCGCAGCGCGGTGAGCTCGGTGACGAGGTCGCCGTGGCGGCGGGCGGCCTCGGCCTGGCGCTCGAGCGGGCGGAGGCCGCGGCGCACCTCGCGCAGCAGGTCCTGGACCCGGGTGAGGTTGGCCTCGGTGCTCTGGAGGCGGCGCTCGGCCTTCTCCTTGCGCTTGCGGAACTTGAGGACGCCGGCGGCCTCCTCGATGATCAGGCGCCGCTCGGTGGGCTTGGCGTTCAGCACGGCGTCGATCTGGCCCTGGCTGATGATGACGTGCTGCATGCGGCCGACGCCGGAGTCGGACAGCAGCTCCTGGACGTCGAGCAGGCGGCACGGCACGCCGTTGATCGAGTACTCGGACTCGCCGGTGCGGAACAGGGTGCGGGTGACCGTGACCTCGGAGAAGTCGATCGGCAGCAGCCCGGCGGTGTTGTCGATGGTGAGCGCCACCTCGGCCCGGCCCAGCGCGCTGCGCTTGGAGGTGCCGGCGAAGATGACGTCGTCCATCTTCTGGGACCGCACGGCCGACGGCGCCTGGGCGCCGAGCACCCAGGCGATCGCATCGACCACGTTCGACTTGCCGGACCCGTTGGGGCCGACCACGACCGTGACGCCGGGCTCGAGGTCGAGGCTCGCCGTGTCGGCGAACGACTTGAACCCCTTGATGGTCAGGTTCTTCAGGAACACCGCGGGCGACGGTACTGGTGGGTCAGCGCGCGATCGCGGATGTCAACAGGACTTGTCAGCGAGCGGCGCGAGCGGCGTCAGGTCTGGCACTGCTCGCAGAACCACACCGTCTTGCCGCCGAACTTGGCCTTCGAGACGACGTCGCGACAGCGCCGGCACGGCTCGCCGTCGCGCCCGTGGACCTGGTGGTACTCGTTGTACCCGCCGGTGTCGCCGTGGAGGTCGCGCCAGCCGCCCTCGAGCGTGGTGCCGCCGTGCTTGATGGCGTCGTGGAGGATCTCGACGACGCTGCGGTAGAGGCGGCGGACCTCCTGCACCGAGAGGCTGTCGCTCATTCGGTCGTAGCGCAGGCCGGCGTCGTAGAGGATCTCGTCGGCGTAGACGTCGCCGATGCCGGCGAGCAGGTCCTCGTCCTGGAGCAGGTTGCGCAGCTTGACGGAGCGCTGGAGCACCATCTTGGCGAAGTCGGCCCACGGCACGGGCTCGTTGACGACGTCGTAGCCGAGCAGCTCGATCTCGTCGACGCCCTCGGCCACCTGCTCCGGCGTGAGGATCCACAGCTCGCCGGTGCGCTTGGGGTCGACGTAGCGCAGCTGGCCGCCCTGGGTGAAGGAGATGACGACGCCGGTGCCCTTCTCCTCGTCGTCCTTCGGCGCCGCCTTGCGCAGCTGGCCCTCGGTGCCCGGGCGGACGATGAGCCGGTCGCCGGTGTCGAGGGTGAACACGAGGAACGTGCCGCGCCGGATCAGGCTCTTGAGCTTGGCGCCCTCGAGCATCCCGGCGAACTGCTTCTTCGTGGTGTGCCGGGGGATGACCTTGGTGTCGTTCACGTCGACGGACTTGACCTTCCGCCCCACGACGTCCCGCTCGAGCTGGCGTCGCAGCGTCTCGACCTCGGGGAGCTCAGCCATCTGTGGTGCCTCCAACGGCATCGTGGGCTCCGGGGTACCCGGCGCCGTCGTCGCCGAGCAGCTCGAGGGCGGCTCGCGCCGCCTGCTGCTCGGCCTGCTTCTTGGACCGGCCGTACCCGACGCCCAGCTGGTGGTCGCCGACGGTGACGGTGACCGTGAACTCGCGGGCGTGGTCCGGGCCCGTCGCGTCGAACGAGTAGCTCGCCGTCTGGCTGGTGACCGTGGCCAGCCGCTCCTGCAGCCGGCTCTTGTGGTCCTGGTCGCCGCCACCGGCGGCGACGACGGCGTCGATGCGGTCGCCGAGCAGCTCGACGACCAGGCGGCGGACCTCGTCGAGGCCGCCGTCGAGGTAGACGGCGCCGAGCACGGCCTCCATGGCGTCGGCGAGGATCGACGGCTTCTCCCGGCCCCCCGACTGCTCCTCGCCCTTGCCCAGGCGCAGGTGGTCGCCGAGGCCGAGCTCGAGGGCCACCTCGGCCAGGCACACCGAGTTCACGACCGCCTTGCGGACGTCGGTGAGCGCGCCCTCGTCGAGGCCGGCCTCGGCCCGGTACACGTGGTCGGCGACCACGAAGCCGAGCACGGAGTCGCCCAGGAACTCGAGGCGCTCGTTGCTCTGGTACTCGGGGTGCTCGGCGCACCAGGAGCGGTGGGCGAAGGCCTGGGCGAGCAGCGACTCGTCGGCGGGCTCGTAGCCCAGCGCGGCGAGCAGCCGGTCACGACCGACCAGCGTGGGACGGTGCGTCTCCTGGCGCGCGTCGGCCGCCACCGGTGCGCAGGCTCCGATCAGAGCCGGGAGACGACGTAGTCCACGGCGTCCCGCACGGTCTTCAGGTCCTCGAGGTCCTCGTCCTCGATGCGGAACCCCACGCTGCGCTCGCCGATCTCCTCCTCGAGGGCCTCGACGAGCTCGATGAGGGCGAGCGAGTCGGCGTCGAGGTCGTCGACGAAGCTGTCGCCCTCCTTGATGGAGTCCGGCTCGATCTCGAGGATGTCGGCGAGGCGGTCACGGATGAGCGCCAGGACCTCGTCGCGGTCCATCTTGTCGCCCTCAACGTGGGTCTCTGCGGGCAACGGATGCCCCTCCTGGGTCGATCGGCTTGCGGGGTGCAGTCGGGGATGCTAGCGGGAGCCGCTCAGGCGACCGCAGAGGCCAGGTGGCCGACGACGTCGCCGGCGACCATGTCGCGGGCGACGCGCACGGCGTTCACCACGGCCGTCGGGCCGGACGAGCCGTGGCTGATGATGCACACGCCGTCGACGCCGAGGAGCATCGCACCGCCGGTGTTCTCCGGGTCGAGGGTGGCGTAGAGCGGCAGGAGCTCGGGCATGAGGGCGTCGGCGGCGGCCCGGCTCTGCTCGGTGGCGCCGAAGGCCTCGAGCAGGGCGCTGACCAGGGACTTCATGCCGCCCTCGAGCGTCTTCAGGGCCACGTTGCCGGTGAAGCCGTCGGTGACGACGACGTCGACCTCGTCGGTGAGCAGGTCGCGCCCCTCCACGTTGCCGATGAACCGGCCCCCGGAGGAGGCGAGGGCGCCGTCGGCGGCGAGCAGCGGGTAGGTGTCCTTGCGCAGCGGGTCGCCCTTGCCCGGCTCCTCGCCGATGGACAGCAGCCCGACCCGGGGGTCGGCGATGCCGTAGCGCTCGCGGGCGTAGGCGGCGCCCATCTGGGCGAACTGGAGCAGCCACTCGGGCTGGCACTCGGCGTTGGCGCCGGCGTCGAGCAGCACGGTGTGGCCGCCGGAGGGCACGGGCAGCGGCGTGGCGATGGCGGGGCGGGCCACGCCCTTGATGCGGCCCATGCGCAGCAGGGCGGACGCCATGGTGGCGCCGGTGTTGCCGGCGGAGACCATGGCCGAGGCCGTGCCGTCGCGCACCGCCTCGGCGGCGCGCACGAGCGTGGAGTCCTTCATCCGGCGCACGCTGGCGCCGGGGTCGGCGTCCATGGCGATCACCTCGGACGCCTCGATGAGCGGCAGGTCGCCGGCCAGGTCGGCGACGTCGGGCGTGCCGACGAGGACGATCTCGACGTCGAGCTCCTCGCGGGCGCGGCGTGCGCCCTCGACGATGTCGGCCGGGGCCTTGTCGCCGCCGTTCGCGTCGACCGCGATGGGCAGCATCAGCGGTGGATCAGTCCACGTCCACGGCTTGACGGCCGTGGTACCACCCGCAGTTCGGGCACACGACGTGGGGGACCTTCACGACGCCGCAGCGGGGGCACAGGCTCCGGGAGGGGCGCTCGAGGCGCCAGGCGCCGGCCCGGCGGCTGCGGCTCTTCGCCTTGGATGTCTTTCGCTTGGGGACGGCCATCGTTCAACCTCGGATGCGGTGCCTGTGGCGTGCGTGGTGCGACCGGGCAGGTCGGGTCAGACCCGGCGGGCGCGAACGGGACACGCTAGCGCCCCTCGGCCCCGATCCCTCAATCCTGCCCGTCGGCCCCGTCGTCGTCGAAGCGCAGCTCGGACAGCGCCGCCCACCGGGGATCGGCCGGCGGGCCCTGCTCGGCGGCCTCCGCCTCGAGCTCGTGCTCGGTGCTGGCGGGGAACCGGTCGGGGTCGGGGCCCGGGCAGTCCTCGCGGCACAGCGGCGCCAGGGGCAGGTTGGCGAGGACCAGCTCGTTGACGAGGGGCTCGAGGTCGAGCAGGTCCTCGTCGATGGCGTAGATCTCCTCGTCGAGCGGCTCGCGCTGGGCGATCTCGCGCACCTCGACGTCCTCGTGGCCGGTGACGTCGTCGAGGCAGCGCCGGCACTCGCCGTACCAGTCGAAGCCGAGCGTGCCGATGACCTCGACGCCGCCGGCCATGGCGGTCACCTCGCCGTCGAGGGTGAGCGGCGTGCCGGGGATCGTGCTGGCCGCCGAGGTCTCGATGCGCTCGGCGTCGACGGACATCTCGATCCGGCGTCGGCTCCCCGGCTCCCGCAGGAGGTCGCCGACCCGGACCACGAAGGGCCGGGCCACGGGTCTAGCGCTCGTCGTCCTGGTCGAAGAACGCGCCCTCCCGCGGGGCGGCGCCCGGGTCGGGCACGGCCTCGAGGCGGCGGCGCCGGCGGGCCTCGTCGGGCACCGCCTGGACCTGACCGGTCCGGAGGTGGTCGGCACCCTCGCCCAGGTCGCGCTCGTCCTGGGCGGCCTGGCTGCCCTGGAGCTTGGCCCGGCCGGCGCTGACCACCTTCATGGTGCGCTCGAGGACGATCTCGAAGCTGGCGAGGCGCTGGTCGCAGAAGTCCTCGGCCTCGAGCTTGAGGCGGCGGGCCTCGGCGTCGGCGGCGTCGACGACGGACCGGGCCCGGGCCTCGGCGGCCTTGACCACCTCGGTCTGCTGCACCATCTGGTCGGCCTTCTGGCGGGCGGCCTCGAGGATCTCGTCGGCCTCGCGGCGGGTGCGGGCGAGGAACTCCTCGCGCTGCTTGAGGAGCCACTTCGCCGACCGCAGCTCCTCGGGGAGCCGCTCGGTGGCCTCGCCGAGCAGGTCGAGGACCTCGGCCTGGTTGATCATCACCGAGGTGGACAGCGGCATCGGCCGCGCCTGCTCGATGAGGTCCCGGAGCTCGCGCAGGACGGATTCCACCTGCGGCGCCTCGTACGGCGACTGCCCGGGTCGGTCGCTCATCCGAACTTCTCCTTCAGCCGCTTGGCGACGGGGTCGGGGACCATCTCGGTGACGTCGCCGCCGAAGCGGGCGATCTCGCGCAGGAGCTTGGAGGCGACGAAGGAGTGCTCGGTGGCCGAGGGGATGAACAGCGTGTCGACGCCCGAGATCTTGTTGTTCATGTGGGCCTGGTGCATCTCCGACTCGAAGTCGGACACGGCGCGCAGGCCCTTGACGATGACGTCGGCGCCGATCTCGCGGGCCAGGTTCACGACGAGGTTGGTGAGGGCGACGACCTCGACGTTGCCGAGGTGGCTGGTGCTCTCCTCGATCATCGCCTTGCGGTCGTCGAAGTCGAACAGCGGGTCGCCCTTCTGGGAGCTGCGGATCGCGGCGACGTACACCCGGTCGAACAGCCGGGACGCGGTCTCGACGATCTCCAGGTGTCCGTTGTGGATCGGATCGAACGTCCCGGGATAGAGGACCGTCCTCACGCATCAGCTCCTGTGGGTCGAGGGCGTCCGGGGTCCGGGGGCTCCCTGCGGGCGAACACGACAACCGTACCTCCGTACGTCCGTTCCCTCACCTTCTCCCACCCCGCCGGCAGCGCCAGCGACCGGTCGCTCTCGGCCACGACGACGGCGTCCGCGGCCAGCTTCGGGCCGAGCCGGTCGAGCAGCTCGGCCCACCCGTCGAAGGCGTACGGCGGGTCGGCGAGCACGAGGTCGACGGGCTCGGGCAGCTGGTCGACGGCGGCCTCGACCGCCCGGCGGACGACGACGCCCCGGTCGGCGAGGCCGAGGTCGGCGAGGTTCGCGGCGACCACGTCGGCCGCCCGGCGGTCGGACTCCACGAAGTGCGCCCGGGCCGCGCCCCGGCTCAGCGCCTCGATGCCGAGGGCGCCGCTGCCGGCGAAGAGGTCGACCACCTCGGCGTCGTGGACCACGCCGAGGCTGCCCAGCGCGTTGAACACCGCCTCGCGGACGCGGTCGGTGGTGGGGCGGGTGTCGGTGCCCGGCGGTGCGGCGAGGCGCCGCCCGCCCACGGAGCCGGCGACGACCCTCACGGCGCTACCGGAACGACGAGCCCGGGCCGTACGGCAGGGCGATCCACGTCGTGCCCGGGGTGAGCACGATCTCGTCCCCCTGCTGGTCGCGGTAGGTGGTGGGCGTCGTGCCGTCGGGCTTGGACCAGGTGCCGGTGGCCACCTTGCCGGCGCTGAAGACCCAGGCCTCGCCCTCGCCGATCACCTGCGCGGTGGGGACGCGGGACCCGGCCTGGTCGACGGTGCCCGAGTCGACGGCCTCGGTGAAGCGCACGATGACGTTGTCGAACGCCAGGTGGGTGCCGGCGCCGTCGACGTGGGGGTGCCCGGCCTGGTAGCGCAGGTACCGGCTGCCGTCCCACTCGAAGCGCACCGGCGTGCTGTTGCCGCCGCCGGAGAAGGGGTCGGGGAAGGTGATGCTCACCGACGTGGCCGGCACCGCGACCGGGCTCGGCACCGCCTCGCCGGGCTCGGCGAAGCGCAGGATCGGCTGCTCGGGGCCGGTCGACCCCTCGGGCGCCGTGGCCCGGATCTGGGCGGTGCCGACGGCGAAGGAGTTGTACGGCGACCGCCGCCCGCTCTCCCGGTAGAAGAGCTCGGGCACGTCGTCGAAGGACCGGGCGACGATGTCCGAGCCGCGGACGTGGGAGTCGAGCAGGGCGTTGGCGCCGTGCCAGGTGAACAGCGGCGCGTGGAGCTCCTCGAGCAGCCCGATCTCGCTGCCGCGGGCGGAGCGGATGGGGCCGATGGGCTCGGCGTCCTGGGACTGGTAGAGGGCGAGGAAGCGGGTGACCTGGCCCTCGACCGTGACCTCGTACACGGCGTCGGCCTGGGCGATGCCGACCTGCGGGGTGGAGCGGCCCTCGACGTTGTCGAACTTGACCGCGACCACCGGCCGGGCCACGACGTCCTCCGTCGACGGCAGGCCGGTGAGCATCGACACCACCGGGCCCTCGGGCTCGGTGGTGGTCGTCGTGGGCTTCGCCGTGGTCGTGGTCGTGGCGGCCACGGCCTGCTGCTCGTCGTCACCGCCGCCGCACGCGGCGAGGGCCAGGGAGGATGCGAGCGCGAGTGCGATGAGGGGGTGTCGGCGCATGCGTGGGCAAGTGTCGCGACGGCGGACCGGGAGCGGGTGGATGCTGCCGTACCGTGGGGGCGGTGTTCGAACCCGACCTGGTCATCACCTGCATCGACTGCGGCGGCCGGGCGCACCTGCTCAGCCAGCCGCCGGAGATGGGCTGGGAGCCGGGGATGACCACCGTCTACCGCTGCGAGGACTGCCTCGACGCCTGGTACCTCGAGGTCCCCGAGCCCGACGAGGCCTAGGGCGGCCGCTCAGGCGCCGGTCCGGACCGCCCAGCCGTCGGGCCCCCTCCGGCGGGCCTCGATCGCGTCGTCGACCCGACCGAACACCGCCACCGACCAGGTCGACGCCAGGCGCTCGAGCATCAACCGGTCGCCGGTGTCGCCGGCCACCAGGCTCAGCGGGGGCCGGTGGAGCTGCCACGCCGAGGCGAGCCGGTCGATGGCCGACGCCTCGAAGGTGGTGCACCGATCGAGGTCGATCACGACCGGGGCGTGCGCCTCGAGGGCCAGGAGGCGCAGCTCGTCGGCCAGGGCGTCGTCGAGCCGACCGAGCGGCTGGAGCACCACGACGCCGTCGCGGCGCTGCTGCGCGACCGGGGCGCCGGCGACGACCGGCATCACGTCTTCCGTCATCTTCGGGAACCTCTCGTCCGGGGGGATGCGGGGCGGGTTCCGGGCCCAGCGGGGACCGGACCCCTACCCCGTCCAGCGCCGTCCAGGCCTTCGGTCCGGCGCCCGGTCAGCTCTTGAAGAGGAACTCCTCCTCGTCCTCGTCGAGGAAGAGCCGGACCTCGTCGACGAGGGCCTCGGGCGGGCCGCCGGGGGCGTCGACCAGCTCGAAGGCGACCTCGCGGGCGGTGTCCACCCACTCGCGGTGGTCGCGCAGCGAGGCCAGCTTCAGGTCGTTGCGGCCCTTCTGGCGGGCGCCGAGGATCGTGCCCTCGCCGCGCAGGTCGAGGTCGACCTCGGCGAGGACGAAGCCGTCGGTGGTGTCGACCAGCGCCTGCAGCCGACGCTCGGCGTCCTCGGTGCCGCCCTCGGCGAGCAGGTGGCACGACGAGCGGTGCGCGCCACGGCCGACGCGGCCGCGCAGCTGGTGGAGCTGGGCGATGCCGAAGCGGTCGGCGTCGAGGATGACCATCGCCGTGGCGTTGGGGACGTCGACGCCGACCTCGATGACCGTGGTGGACACGAGCACGTCGAGCTCGCCCCGCCGGAACCGCCCCATCACCGCCTCCTTCTCGGACGAGGGCAGCTGGCCGTGCAGCAGCCCGAGGCGCAG
>JBKHXT010000019.1:0-41429 GCA_046565885.1 Acidimicrobiia bacterium | reverse complement strand
GGCCTGATCACCCATCCACCCATGGGCGTGGCGGCCCCTTCAGCGTGTCGAGCGACCAAGCATCGACTGCGACCGAAGGGACCGCCGGGCTCATGATGAACCAGGAGGAGTACGTGGATCTTCACGCGCTCAAGAACGAGGGCTGGACGAACAAGGAGATCGCCGACGAGCTCGGCTTCCATCCGGCCACGGTGGCGAAGTGGCTCAAGGCCGACGGCCCGCCGGGCCGGGTCGAGGTGCCCGATGAGCGGCGGGTGATGACCCAGCGTTGGCGAGCTCGGGTCGAGGCGCTGCTGGCCGCGCACCCGCGGCTGTTGGCCGTGTCGATCTTCAACAAGCTGCGCGCCGAGGGCTTCACTGGCTCCTACCCGACCGTGGCCCGGGCGGTCCGGGACGTGCGGGGCCCTCGCTTCCGGGCGGCGGCTGCGGTGTCGGTGCCGATCCACACCGACCCGGGCGAGGAGATCCAGTTCGACTTCTGCAACCTCGGCCACATCGCCGCCGCCTGGGGCTGGGAACACCCGCTGCGGGTGTTCGGCGCGATCTCGTCCTGGTCCCGCCAGCGCGTGTGGTGGTTCACCACGAGCGAGGACCGGGAGCACACCTTCGAGGGCATCGTCCGCGCCTTCGAGGCCTTCGGCGGCGTGCCCGCCGTCGCCCGCACAGACCGGATGGGCGCGCTCGGCACATCCCAGGGCCGGCGGTTCAACCTGCACCCACCGACGGTCGAGTTCGCCGCCCACCACGGCACCAAGATCACGTCGTGCCAGGCCGGTGACGCCAAACGCAAGGGCAAGGTCGAGCGTCCGTTCCGCCAGCTGCACGAGACGTTCCTGCCCGAGGTCGAGCTCGACGGCATCCCCGCCGGCATCGACGAGCTCAACGCCCGAGCGGCCGTGTGGCTCGACGGGCGCGTGCACGCCGTGCCGTCCCGAGCGACGGGCGTCGCCCCCGCCCAGCGCGCCCAGGTCGAGCGAGAGTTCTTGGCGCCGTTGCCGCGGGTCCGGTTCGACACCGACTACGTCGAGACCCGCCGGGTCCACAACATCGTCCCCTTCATCAGCGTCGACGGCGTCCGCTACTCCGTGCCGCCCAACGTGTTGGGCCAGCTCGTCGAGATCCGCCGACCCATCGACAGCGACAGCTTCGAGGTCCGCTGGGCCGGCACCGTCGTCGCCCGCCACCAACTCGCCTCCGGCGATGTGGCCGAGGTGTGGGCCGACGACCACCGCCGAGCCTCGGTCGCCGAAGCCCTCGGCCGCCACGACCACCGCCGGGACCGGCACCTGCGCGCCGTCGCCGACCAACCAGCCGACGACCATGACCGGCCGACCCGGTTGGATCTCGGTCCGGGTGACTTCGACGTCGACACCCCCGACCTCGCCACCCGCTACGCCATCGACGAGGAGGCGGGCGCGTGACCGGGCTCTACGAACAGATCAAGGCCGACCTGGGCTACCTGCAGCTCAAGCGGGCCGCCGAGGTGTTCGCCCCGTTGGCCGATGACGCCAAAGCCCACGAGTGGACCCACATCGAGTACTTGGCCCGCCTCCTCGACGAGGAGGCCGCGCACACCCGGAACCGGCGCCTCGTCGCCCGGCTGCGCTACGCGAAGTTCCCGTTCCGCAAGACCATCGACGACTTCGACTTCGACTTCCAGCCCAGCGTGGACCGCAAGCTCGTCGAGGACCTCGCCACCCTGCGGTTCATCGGCGAGAACCGCCCGATCCTGTTCCTCGGCCAGCCCGGCTGCGGCAAGACCCACCTCGCCGTCGCCCTCGCCACCCGGGCCGTCGAGGCCGGCTACCGCGGCTACTTCACCACCGCCCAGCACATGACCGACGCCCTCGTCGCCGCCAAGATCGACGGCTCCTGGACCACCAAGCTCAAGACCTACACCGCACCGACCGTGCTGGTGATCGACGACGTCGGGCTGCTGCCCATGGCCGACCGGCGCGCGTCGGCGGCGTTCTTCGAGGTCGTCAACACGCGCTACGAGAAACAGCACCCCACCCTCGTCACCACGAACCGGGGCCTCCCTGACTGGGGTGAGATCTTCGGCGACAGCGTGGTCGCCGCGGCCATCCTCGACCGGCTCATGCACAACGCCGTCGTGTTCAACATCCGCGGCCCGTCCTGGCGTCTCCGAGAGCACCACGGTCTCGAGATCGCCACCACCAACCCCGACCGCTAGCTTCCGACCGCCAGGCGAGCCCTGATCACGCGACGCGAATTCCGATGATCGCCGATCGCGACATCCGCTGCCCGCTCACAGTGGTCGGACAGATCCGCTCGCGACCACCCTCGAAGCACGGCCCTGGACACATCGGTCGTCAGGCCTTCCTCCGCGTCGACGATCGTGAAGCCGTCGGCGGGATACTTCGTGACAGTCTCAGCGACTAGGCCGGTGGCGTCACCCCAGGTCGGTGGATTCCAAGGCGAGTGAGCGCCTTCAAACTCCCGCAGCTGCCGGATCGCCTCGCTGACGTCTGTCTCGAGCTGCTCATGGAACTCGTCGACGCCCATCGGCGGCTGGTATCCGGCTGAACCGATCTCAGACCAGGACAGCAGGTCAGGATGCTCTCGCGGCTGGAACTCGGGGTGCGCCTCTTGTACCGCCTCGAACGCCGTCCGAGTGGCCGGATCATCGGTATGGCGATCGAGCCAGGCGAGGGCGTTGAATCGCTCGTACTCCCTCAGGTCGTCATCCTCGACGTCCCCAGGTCCGTGCCTCGCCTGCTCGAGAACCTCGCCCACCATGTGGGAAGACGCTCCCTCCAGCGCCGATGCGATGAGCTCGAACACCTCATGCCGTAGCTGGTGCTCGTAGAGCCAACCGCGGCCGAGAAGCCAACCGAGACGATCGTCGTCCCCTACGTCGGCTCGGCGCGTCCATGAGAACACTGCGAGCCGACGGAGGATCGGGACATCGGAATTCGCCCATGACTCGATCGGAGGGAGACGTCCGGCATCCAGCAGTTTCTCCACACAGTCCCGGGCTGCATCGATCAGGACGTCAAGTCCATCACCGTGCCGATCCTGAGGGTGAGCCGAGATGGACGAACGTCCGAAGGACACCGGGTCCCATCCGGGTTGCGCAGTTCCCGCGAGCCGCAGCAGGTGGTCAGCGCGTCGGAGATGCCGCTCCGCAGTGAGGAGCACAAAATCGACGACGTGCTCGAGGTTCGGTCGCAGCAGGTCGTTCCATGCTTCCCGCAGCCAATGAGTGCTGCCCCGAACGGAAACTGCGAAACGCGGCTGGCCTCCGAGGCTGAAGCTCCTCTCGAGATGTGCCACGGGCTCCGTCAAGTAGTCCCACAGCACAAGAACGGCGTCGATGTCCTCCGGCAGGCGAGACGCCACCAGTGCGTACTCGAGCCAGTCGCGTGCGTCCGGGGGGGCGTTCTCGATCAGGAGAACCAGCCACGGGTTGAGCCAACTGGGCCGAGGGCTGCCCTTGCGATGCAGTTGCGCTCCGACCGCGTTCCACAGGACCGGCGACCACTGGTACCCGGCCTCTCGCACGACTTCGAGCGCTGTCTGCGAGAGGTCCTCGGATGCGACGAATTGCTCGGTGAGCCAGTAGCAGAGTGCAACCGAAGAATCGCTCGGCATTGACCGTTGGTCGAAGAGTTCGCGGAAGGCAGGTTGCGTTGCTGCCCAGTGAAGCCATTCCTCGCCACGGGCGAGCTCGCAGAACATGCGGGTGCGTTCGCCGTCGATCAGCGTTGCTTCGAGATACGAGATGTCCTCCGGCGTGCTAGGGGGAGAACCATCAAGCAAACGTGCGAGACGCTGCCGATGGTCGAGAAGACGCATCGACAGGAGCTGTGCCATCCCGGAAACGCCTGCGCCTAGAGCTTGGTGGGAGCCCGCATCGACTGGGTACCGCACCACATCGATGTTGAGCGGGCGCCATTGCGAGGCGTCGGAACCACCGAACAATGCATACCGCCGTGACCGCGCTGTGAGACTCCTGGCGAGGTACCGCATCACCACGTCAGCGTGGCTGTAGCCAATGAACAGCACGGTGTAGGTCGTGAACATCCGCTCGAGGAAGCGCGCGGCCCACGCGTCCCGAAGGTACGCACGGCCGAAGTCGCTGTCCGTCACGACGAGATGCCGGGTGTCCTGATCGAGGCTGCCGTGGAGATAGACGAGACCTGAGAAATCGTCTCCCATCGGAAGCGCCGGGGCTCGATACTCGGGGATCCCTTCGCCCACAGCTCGTAGCGCGTCGGTCAGGTGTCTGTCGTAGTTCGTGGTCACGATTCGAGGAACGCGCGTAGCGAGCGCGAGCTCGACGATCGCCTCGTGCAGAGAGTTTGGGCTGGAACCTGCTGCACCTATGCGGGCTGCCACGCGGTGGTGCACGTCGACTCCGAGGCTCTCGATTCGACCGAGGGCCAGATCGGGCTGCTTCAGTTCGACGTCAGTGAGAGGGACATTGGCCTCTGCGGCGATGTCGCTCGTGAGAGTGCCGAAATCGGGAAGATCGGAGGGAGAGTCCCTGGACGCCCCGGCGCCGACGAAGAGGACAAGCACGCCTTCCTGTGCCGCCTCGACAAGCGGCTCTGGAAAGTCAACCTCACGGATCCACACGACCACGAGGGTAGAAGTGCGCGCCTACTGGGTGGTCCGATTGCTAACGAGGCGCGAACGAACGATCGAAACTCGATCCGGACGAGCTGACACGAGCCGACACGGCGCCGGCCCGAAACCCCAGATCAGGCAGCATTTTCCGGCATCACGCGATACGGGATGTCATGCCATTTCAGCGTCTTAAACCCCTCGACCCGGCGACGGGTGTGCGGGTTCGAACCCCGCCCCGGGCACCACGGCGCCGGGCTCGCACCCGCCCCGGTGCGAGCTCGTTGCACCCGATGGCGACACCCGGGTTACATTCCGTCACCGGACTTCGGCGCTGGGGCCGGGGCCGGATCGCATGGGGGTCCTGGTGGTCTCATCGCTCGTGGGCGTCGCCGACGGCGACCGGACAGCGCTCGTGTTCGACGGCGGTCGCCGGTCGTTCGGCGACCTGAACGGCCGGGCCAACCGCCTGCTCGCCGGCCTGCGGTCGCTGGGCATCGGGGCCGGTGACCGATCGCCGTGCTGACCGGGAACACGCCCGAATTCTTCGAGGTCGCGGTCGCGGCGGGGCACGGCGGCATCACGTACGTGCCGGTCAACTCGCACTGGACCGCGAGCGAGGTCGCCCACGTCCTGGAGGACGCCGAGGTGACCTTGCTCGTCCTGGACGAGGGGCGGCGCGAGGTCGGTGCGGCGGCGGTCGGGCTGGCCCGGCTCCCCGCGGACCGGGTGATCGCCACCGGCGCCGACCCCGGGCCGTTCGCCTCCTACGAGGCGCTGCTCGACGCGTGCCCCGCCGACGAGCCGGAGGACGAGACCGCCGGGACGCCGATGTTCTACACGTCGGGCACGACCGGGCGGCCCAAGGGCGTGCGCACGGTCGGTGCCGACGAGGGCCGGGCCCCGGTGGCCTGGGACCGGGTCGGTCCGGCGATCGCCGCGGCCTTCCGCATGCCCGTCGGCGGTGTCCAGCTGCTGTGCGGGCCCGTGTACCACACCGCCCAGTGGAGCTGGACGGTGCCCCTGCTCTTCGCCGGGAACACGGTGGTGATCCACGAGACCTTCGACGCCGAGCGCGTGCTCCGCGACATCGACGCCCACGGGGTCACCGGCACGCACCTGGTGCCCACCCAGCTCGTCCGCCTCCTGCGAGCGGATCCCGAGGTCCGATCCGCCTTCGACGGGTCGAGCCTCGCAGCCGTCTGGCACGGCGCCGCCCCGTGCCCGCCCGAGGTGAAGCGCCGCATGATCGAGTGGTGGGGCCCGATCATCTGGGAGTACTACGGCGGCACGGAGGGGGGCGTGCTCAGCTCCGTCTCCAGCGCCGACTGGCTGGCCCGGCCGGGGACCGTGGGGCGGGTCGCCGCCGGCTACGAGGTGCGCGTGACCGACGACGACGGCAACGACGTGCCGCCCGGCGAGTCGGGGGTCATCTGGTTCCGACGCAGCTCGGGCGCCCAGTTTGAGTACCACAACGCCCCGGAGAAGACCGCCGCCTCACGCCGAGACGGCTACGCGACCTTGGGTGACGTCGGTCGGTTCGACGCCGACGGCTTCCTGTACCTCTCCGACCGGGCCATCGACCTCATCATCAGCGGCGGCGTCAACATCTACCCGGCGGAGGTCGAGCACTGCCTGATGGTCCACGACGCCGTCGTCGACGTCGCGGTGATCGGCGTGGCCGACCCGGAGTTCGGCGAGCAGGTGAAGGCGGTGGTCGAGCTGGCACCCGGCGTGGAGCCCGGTGCGGAGGTGATCGCGCAGCTCGATGCGCACGCCCGCGGCCTGATCGCCGGCTACAAGGTCCCGCGGTCGTACGAGTTCGTCGACGCCGTGCCGCGGCTCGAGTCCGGCAAGGCGCTGAAGCGCGAGCTGCGCGAGCGCTACTCGTCGGCCGCCGTCGGCTGAGGCCCGCGCCGGGACAGCCGCTCGAGCGCGCCGATGGTCATCTCGACGTAGGTCTGCTCGAGCGCCTCCCGCTGTGTCTCGCCGGGGCTGCGCCGCATCTGCGACAGCAGCGACTGGATGCCCGAGAACAGCACGCCCATCGCCGAGCGCGCGGTGCGCTCGTCGATGCCGAACTCCTCGACCGCCAGCTGGGCGAAGTAGCCGGAGGTGCGACGATCCCACCGCCGCTGCTGCTGGCGGTGGGAGGGGTCGCTCCCGAGGCTGCGCAGCGGAGCGAAGAACGGTCCGTGCTCGCCCACCGCGTCGAGGCACGCGCCGACGAAGGCCCGCAGCCGCGGCTCGAAGCCCTCGGGGGACGCTTCCACGCGCTGGCGGATGTGCCGGTCGAGCGCCCGGGCCTCGCGCCGGTAGAGCTCGACGAGCAGCGCCTCCTTGTTCTCGAAGTGCTTGTAGACGAGGGCCCGGGTGACGTCGGCGCGCTCGGCGACGGAGCCCATGGTGACGGCACCGGGGCCGCTCTGCTCCACGATCGCCTTCGCCTCGTCGAGCAGGGCCTCGCGCCGCTCGTCCGCCGAGAGGCGCTCGGCCGGGTCCACGACGATCTCGGTGGGCACGCCGCGAGTCTGCCACGCGCACCGGTTGCACTTTGTCACCGTGTCTGCTTTGCTGTCGCTTGTCCGGTTGCAGAGTGCAACCGCACGACCAGGACGGAGCGAAGATGAGCTACGCAGGGGGGCGTCCGATCCTCGACGCCGACAGCCACCTCATGGAGCTGCCCGGCTTCCTGGATGCGTTCATCGAGCAGGACATGCTCGAGCGGCTGAAGGGTCGGTCGATGTCGATGCTCGCGCCGGTGCTGGACAAGGCCGCCCAGGACGCGGAGGTGCGCCGGTCCGACGCCGGTGCCCGCGCCCAGGCCGAGGAGCGGCTGCTGCTCGACAAGGGCTGGAGCGCCATGGGAGCGTTCGACCCGGCGGAGCGCAGCCACGTGGTCGACCTGTTCGGCTTCGACGGGCAGCTCGTGTTCGCCACCTTCGCCACCGCGATGTTCGTCGGCAAGGACCGGGACCTGCTCTACGCCGGCTCCGGTGCCCACAACCGGGCGGTCGCCGACTTCTGCAAGGACGACCCCCGGCTGCTCCCCGTGGCCTTCGTGCCGCTGGAGGACACGGAGCGGGCGGTGGTGCTCCTGCAGGAGGCGGTCGACCTCGGCTGCGCCGCGGTGCACGTCCCGTCGACGGCCGCGGGTGACCGGTCACCGACGCACCCGGACCTCGATCCCTTCTGGGCGCTGCTCGAGTCGAGCGGGGTGCCCTTCGTGCTCCACGTCGGTGGTGGCGGCCGGCTCCTCGACCGGGCGTTCCACAACAACGGCCGCCCGGTGTCGGACCACCTCGGCGGCGGCGAGAACATCCGGTCCAAGGACTTCCTCGCCATCTCCAACTCGCCGGCCCTCTTCCTCGGCACCCTGATCCTCGACGGCCTCTTCGACCGGTTCCCCCGTCTGCGGGGCGGCGTGGTCGAGGAGGGCGCGAGCTGGGTCGTGTCGTGGATGCACCAGCTCGACTTCGCGCAGCGCGCCTTCCGGCGGACCGAGCAGCCGCTGCAGGACCTGGCGATGAAGCCGTCGGACTACGTGCGCGCCCACCTCAAGTTCACGCCGTTCCCGGGGGAGCCGGTGGGCTGGATGATCGAGCAGGCCGGCGCCGGGCTCTTCATGTTCTCGACCGACTACCCGCACCCCGAGGGCGGTCGCGACCCGCTGGCCAAGTTCGAGGAGGCGATGCCGGACGTCTCCGACGACGACAAGCACCGCTTCTACTACCAGAACATGGCCGAGCTGCTCGGCCCGGCGCTGGTGCCGGCGGCCGCCGTCGCCTGAGCGGTCGGCAGGGACGGGGCCGGCGCCGCCGGCCCCGTCCCGCACGAGTGGGGATGTCTGGGGGAGCGAAGCCGGTGTCGAAGCGAGACCCGCGACCGAGGTCGCTGGAGGGGTACCTGACCGATCGTCGGACGGTGCGCGCCTGCCTGCTCGTCGCCGACCTGCTCGTGCTGTACGCCGTCCTCCAGCGGTTCTGGCCGGCACCGGCCGGTGTGCTGCTGAAGGGCGCCGTGGTGGGCGGCCTCACGGCGCTCATCGCCTTCGGCATCGCCCTCACGTACCGGTCGAACCGGGTGATCAACTTCGCCCAGGGCGACCTGGGCGGCATCCCGGCGGCGCTGGGCGCGCTGCTCGTCCTGTCGACGGGCGTGCCGTACCTCGTGGCCGTGCCCGCCGTGCTGGCGAGCGCCGTGGTCCTCGGTGCGCTGGTCGAGTTCGTGTTCATCCGCCGGTTCTTCACGGCGCCGAGGTTGATCCTGACGGTCGTCACCATCGGCCTGTCCCAGATCCTGGCCGGTGTCGCCACGGCGCTCCCGCAGGTGTTCGGCCAGACCAGCCCGCAGAACGTGGTTCCGCCGCCCTTCGACCTCGAGTTCGTGATCACCGGCGTGGTCTTCAACGCCAACGAGCTGATCGCCATGGTGGCCGTGCCGGCGGTGATCGCGGCCGTCGCCCTGTTCCTCGGCCGGACGGACATCGGCGTCGCCATCCGGGCGTCGGCGCAGAGCGCCGACCGGGCGGCGCTGCTCGGCGTGCCGGTGAAGCGGGTGCAGACGGTGGTGTGGGTGCTCACGACCCTGCTGGCAGCCGTCGCCATCTTCCTCCGCGCCGGGATCCTCGGCCTGCCGATCGGCAGCGTGCTGGGACCCACCGTGCTCGTGCGGGCGCTGGCGGCCTGCGTCGTGGGCCGCATGGAGCGGATCTCGGTCATCGTGGCGGCGAGCGTGGGCCTCGGCGTCCTCGAGTCGGCGATCATCTTCTCGACGGGACGATCGCAGCTCGTCGACCCGATCCTGTTCCTCGTCATCGTCGGCGGGCTGCTGGTGCAGAGCCGGGCCCCGTCCCGCCGCGAGGACGCCGACGCATCGGCGTGGAACGCCGCCCGCTCGGTGAGCCCGATCCCGCGCCAGCTGCGTCGGCTCCCCGAGGTCGTGTGGTCCCGGCGGACCGTGGAGGTCGGGGGCCCGCTGCTCCTCCTCGCCGTCCCGCTGGTGGCCACGGAGGGTCAGCTCAACCTGCTCGGCATCGTCATCCTCTACGCCATCGTCGGCATCTCGCTCGTGGTGCTGACCGGCTGGGCGGGCCAGGTCAGCCTCGGGCAGGTCGCCTTCTTCGGCATCGGCGCCGCCGTGGCCGGCCACCTGTCCGTCGAGCGGGGGTGGGACCTGATCGCCGCCGTGCTCGGCGGCGGCGTGGCCGGGGCGCTGGTCGCCGTGCTCATCGGGCTACCGGCCCTGCGCATCACCGGGCTGTTCCTGGCCGTGGTCACCGTGTCCTTCGCGGTGGCGACCAGCCGCTACCTGCTCAACCCGGAGTTCGTGCACTGGATCCCCACGGGACCCATCGAGCGCACGCCGCTCTTCGGCCGCATCTCGGTGGCGTCGGAGACCCGCTACTACCTGTTCTGCGCCGTGGTCCTCGTCCTGACCATCGGCGCCGTGCGAACGCTGCGCCACAGCCGGACCGGCCGCGTCCTCATCGCCGTGCGCGAGAACCCGCGGGGCGCCCAGGCCTACGGCGTCAACGTGACGGCGGCGAAGCTGGCGGCGTTCGCGGTCTCCGGCTTCCTGGCGGCGATGGCCGGTGGCGTCTTCGTCCACCACCAGGGCCGGCTGGGCATCACCGCCTACAGCGTGGACGAGAGCCGCGAGGCCTTCATCCAGGTGGTGATCGGTGGGCTCGGCTCCGTCCCGGGCGCCATCCTCGGGGCCGTCCTCATCCAGGGCGTCGAGTACTTCCGCACCTCCTTCCCCGCCGACCTCCGCCCGCTCCTCAGCTTCCTCACGAGCGGCATCGGCCTCATCGTGGTGCTGCTCGTGCTCCCGGGCGGGTTCAGCGACGTCTACTACCGCACCAGGGACCGGCTCCTGCGCCGGGTGGCCGAGCGTCGCGGCATCGAGGTGCCGTCGCTCACCGCTGACCGCCGGGCGGACGACGACGGGACAGGCACCGTGCTCGACGACCGCGGGCCCGCCCCTTCCTCGACGGCGCCGGACGCCACGCCGGAGCTCGTGGGGGTCGAGCGGTGAGGTCCGACGGATCCCGGCCACAGCGGTCGCTCGCCGCGGGGCTCGCATCGGTGATCCATCCCCGCAGGACCTTCGACGCCGCCATCGGCGACCAGGCGGCCCTGCCCCTGCTCGTGCTGTTCCTCCTGAACACCTTCGACGAGCTCGACCGGTCGGCGTTCGCCATCCTCACCCCGGAGATCCGCGACCACTTCGGCCTGGACAACCAGGGGATCCTGTCCGTCGTCGCCGTCGTGACGACGCTGGCCCTCGGCCTGCAGCCCTTCGTCGGGTACCTGGCCGACCGGGGGAGCCGCAAGCGCATCGCGCTGGCGGGCGCCAGCGGGTGGGCGTTCTTCTCGGTGCTCACCGGGTTCGCGCCGACCGTGGCCCTGCTCCTGCTCGCCCGCTCCGGCTCGGCGCTGGGGCGGATCGTGGTGGGACCGACCCACGACTCGCTGCTGTCGGACCAGTACCACCCCGACAGCCGCCCCGCCGTCTTCGGCGTCCACCGGGCCGGCAACTCGATCGGGCAGTTCGTCGGACCGCTCGTCGCCGGGATCCTCGCCACGCTGCTCTCGTGGCGTGCGCCGTTCGTGCTGTTCGCCATCCCGACGGCCGTGCTCGTCGTCATCGCCTACCGGCGCCTCGACGAACCCGAGCGCGGTCGCTTCGAGCGGGGCTTCGACCTCGACGGCGGCGTCGCCGCATCGGCCGCCGACCGCCCACCCGGCTTCGGCGAGGCGTTCCGCATCTGCTGGGAGGTCCGCACGGTGCGTCGGGTGTGGATGGCGCTGCCGTTCCTCGCCCTGTCGCTGATCGGCCTCGTGAGCCTGACGTCGATCTTCTACGAGGACGTGTTCGGGGTCAGCGAGGCGGGTCGCGGCGCCATCGCCGCCGTCGCCGAGCCCTTCCAGCTGGTCGGCATCCTCGTGTTCATCCCGATCAGCAGCCGGCTGGTCCGCTCGGACCCGGGAGCGGTCGTCCGCCTGGTCGCGGTGATGGGCTGCATCACCAGCGGGTTCCTCGTCGCCTTCGCCCTGGCGCCCACCCTGCCGCTGGCGATCGCCGCCAACGTCTGCGCCACGGCGGTGCTGGGCGCGGTCACGCCCGGTATCGCGACGGTGCTCTCGCTGACGCTGCCGCCACGGGCTCGCTCGGTCGGGTTCTCGCTCGGGTCGCTGTTCGCGCTCGCCGGCGTCCCGGTCCTGCTCATCATCGGCGGGGTGGCCGACGGCGGGAGCATCCGCACCGGTCTCCTCGTGCTCGTCCCCGTCTACCTCACCGGCTGCTTCGTCCTCGCCTCCGGGGCCCGGCACGTGCCACGCGACATCGACAAGGTCCGCTCGTCGGTCCGGGCGCGTGCCGAGGTCGCCCTGGCCCGAGCCGCCGGTCGCCAGAAGCTGCTGGTCGTCGACTCGGTGGACGTCGCCTACGGCAGCGTCCAGGTGCTCTTCCAGGTCGACCTCCAGGTGGAGGAGGGCGAGGCCGTCGCCCTGCTCGGCACCAACGGCGCCGGCAAGTCGACGCTGCTGCGGGCCATCTCCGGCCTCCAGCCGGCGGCCGCCGGCGCCGTCGTCTTCGACGGTGAGGACATCACGATGGCGACGCCGCAGGAGATCGCCGGCCGGGGCGTCGTCCAGGTGCCCGGCGGCAAGGGCGTGTTCCCCGACCTCACCGTCGCCGAGAACCTGCAGATCGCCGGGTGGCTGCGGCGCAAGGACGGCGCCGAGCTCGACGCCGCCGTCGAGCAGGTGATCGAGCACTTCCCGGTGCTGCGCGAGCGCTGGGAGCAGCCGGCCGGCAACCTGTCGGGCGGCGAGCAGCAGATGCTGACCCTCGGGCAGGCGTTCATCCTCGAGCCCCGGCTGCTGATGATCGACGAGCTGAGCCTGGGCCTGGCGCCGACGATCGTGGCCCAGCTCCTCGAGATCGTCCGAGCGATGCGCGACCGCGGCACCACCATCATCGTGGTCGAGCAGTCGGTGAACGTGGCGCTCTCCATCGCCGATCGTGCGTACTTCCTCGAGAAGGGCGAGGTCCGCTTCGAGGGTCCCACCGCGCAGCTGCTCGAGCGTCCCGAGATCCTCCGGTCCGTCTTCCTCCAGGGCGCCGAGCGCGGGCTCGCCGGCTCGGGCGCGCCGGCAGCGGCGTCCCGCCCGTCCCCACGGATCTCGGCCGACGACGGGCTGCCGGCCCTGCGCGCCGACGGCCTCACCAAGTCCTACGGCGGGATCACCGCCGTCTCCGACGTGACCTTCGAGCTGCGGCGCGGCGAGATCCTCGGCTTCATCGGCCCGAACGGCGCCGGCAAGACCACCCTGTTCGACCTGCTGTCGGGCTACGTGGTCCCCGACTCGGGCGCGCTGGAGCTCGACGGCGTGGACGTGACCGGGCACGGCCCGGACCGGCGAGCGTGGGCGGGCCTCGGCCGCTCGTTCCAGGACGCCCGCCTGTTCCCGGGCCTGACCGTGGCCGAGACGGTCAGCGTCGCCCTCGAGCGCTCGATCGAGGTGCGCGACCCGCTCGCCGCGGTCTTCCGGCTCCCCGCCTGGGCCGACAGCGAGGCGTCGATCCGCTCGCGCACCGATGCGCTGATCGAGTCCCTCGGTCTCGAGCACTACGCCGACAAGTTCGTCTCCGACCTGTCGACCGGCACCCGTCGGATGGTCGACCTCGCCTGCATCGCGGCCCACGCACCGAAGGTGATCCTGTTCGACGAGCCGTCCTCCGGCATCGCGCAGCGCGAGACGGAGGCGCTCGGCCCGGTCCTGCGGACCCTGCAGGAGCTGACCGATGCGAGCCTGATCGTGATCGAGCACGACATGCCGCTGATCTCGGGCCTGGCCGACCGGCTGATCGCCCTCGACCTCGGACGCATCGTCGCATCGGGGGATCCCGACGACGTGCTCACCCACCCGGCGGTCGTCTCGTCGTACCTCGGCGACGACCGGACCGCCATCGACCGGTCCGGCGACGCCGTGGTCGCCGGCCGCAACGGCTCACGGCACCACCCCCGCCCGATCCGGACCACGCCGCTGCGCGCGAAAGGACGACCATGACCTCGCCTCGGAGCTCGATCGACTGGCTCGACGTCTTCACCAAGTACCGCCACTTCGCGGCGCTGGCTGCGGCGATCGTGCTGGTCGCCGTCCTGCTCCCCGCGCCGGAGGGCGAGACGAACCTCGCCAGCGGCGGCGGCACCGGTGCGCTGGCGCCCGGCAGCCCTGGTTCGGCCGGCGGCACCGCCGGCGGCGGGACGGGCGCCGGTGCGGCGACGCCCGGGGCGTCCGGAGGATCGGCCGGCGCCGACGGCACGAGCGCCGGGACGACGGGCGGGGGCGGAGGTGGCGCCGGCGACGCCGCCGGCGGAGGTCAGGCGTCGCCGCCTCCCGCCGGTGATGCGAGCAGCGGCGAGCTCGTCGCCAACTGCGACCCGGCCACGGGCCGCGTGGCCATCCCGTCGATCTACGCCGCGCCGTGCGTCCCGGCCCACACCGGTGACAACGGCGGCGCGACGGCGCAGGGCGTCACCGGCGACACGATCCTCATCGTCTACTACCGCCCGCAGAGCGATCCCGCCGTCGACGCCGCCCTGCGCGCCGCCGGCGCGTCGAACACGTGGGAGGAGGTGCTGAGCACCTTCCAGGCCTACGTCGAGCTGTTCTCGACGCACTACAACACCTGGGGGCGCAACGTCGAGATCGTCGTGAAGGAGGCGAGCGGCGCCGCCGACGACGACGCGGCGGCGCAGGCCGACGCCATCGACATCGCCACGCGGATCAAGCCGTTCCTCGTTACGGCGCCGATCGACGGATCCGTGTCGAACGCCTTCGCCGAGACCATCGCGTCCCGCGGGATCGTGTGCATCTGCGGGGTGTCGAAGCCGCAGGAGCTGTACGAGTCGAACAGCCCGTACCTCGGCTACACGACCCTCATGTCCTCGACGCAGGGCTACGTGCACCGCGCCGAGTACGTCTGCAAGCGACTCGCCGGCCGCAACGCCGAGCACGCCGGCTTCCGGGGCACGCCGGCCGATCCCATGGCCGACGAACCGCGCAAGTTCGCCTTCCTGTACCTCGACAACGAGGCGCGCGAGTACACCGCCGGCGCCGACCACTTCATGCAGCTGGTGCAGCAGTGCGGGGTCCCGGTGCTGCGGATCGAGTACGCCTTCGACCCCGCCACCCTCCAGGAGCAGGCGGCCTCGTTCATCAGCCGGATGAAGTCCGACGGCATCACGAGCGTCATCTTCGCCGGCGATCCCATCGCCCCGGCGGTGATCACCAAGGAGGCCACCAACCAGCGGTGGTTCCCGGAGTGGATCGTCACCGGCTCGGCGCTCACCGACACCAACCTGTTCGGTCGCACCTACGACCAGCTGCAGTGGGAGAACGCCTTCGGCATCTCCTACGTGGCCGCGCTGTACGAGCCGACGCAGTCCGACGCGTACGCCCTGCACCAGTGGCAATTCGGCACCGGGCCGGCGGCCGACAACGTCTACAGCACCATCTACACCACCGCCTTCACGCTGTTCACCGGTGTGCACCTCGCCGGTCCGAACCTCACGGCGGAGTCGTTCCAGGCCGGGCTGTTCGCCTACCCGCCGACCGGCGGAGGCCCTACCGCACCGACGTTGTCGTACGGCGCCCACGGCTTCTGGGAGCGCACCGACTTCACCGCCCTCGACGACATCACCGAGATCTGGTGGGACCCCGCCGCCACGGGACCCGACCAGACGGGCCAGAACGGCACGGGCATGTACCGCTACGTCGATGGCGGGCGCCGCTACCTCCCCGGCCAGCAGCCGAGCTCGGCACCGAACGTCTTCACGACCGACGGCGCACCGACGTTCTTCGACAACCGCCCGGCCGAGGACACCCCGCCGTCCTACCCGGCACCGCCGCGATGACCGCCCGCATCACCGACCTCACCCTTGCGGACGCCTGGCAGCGGATGCGCCGCTACCGACCGCTGGTGCTGACGGTCGTGCTGACGCTCGGGGCGCTCCGCCTCGCCCCTGGTGGCGCCGGCTCGCAGCTCACCGACCTCGCGGCGGCGCCCGGCCCCCCGACCACGCAGCCGGTGGGCACCGTTCGCGATGCGTCGGCGCCCGCTCCCTCCGGAGCGGTCAGCGCCCCTCCGACGACCCGGCTCCCGGCCCTGACGCCGGCTCCGCCCAACGCGTCGCGCGTGGTCCCGACACCGGCGCCGGCGAGACCCGGCCCTGCCGCGACGGTGCCGCCTGCCCGGACGCCGGAGCCGGCCAGCGAAGACGCGCTGGCGCCCCCGCTCGTCCGCTACACGGCGTGGGCCACCACCGACGCGGGGACGCCCATCGCCGGCTTCGGTGTGCCGGCGAACGCCCTGCCGGTGGCGAACCGGCTGGGCCAGCTCACCAAGGCCTCCTTCGTTCGCACCGAAGGCGACTGGTCAGCGCTGGTGCTCGGCATCGACCCCGACGGGACGACCCCGGCGCCCGACCTGGCGCTCCGCGCCTGCGCCATCACGACGGCCGACTGGGAGCCGGGAGGCGAGCAGCGGTTCGAGGACGTTCCCGAGTGGGACGACCGCTGCACCGACGGCGTGATGGAGGGGGACGAGTGGTCGTTCCGGCTGGACGAGATCGAGCACCGGTTCGGTGTCGCCATCGTGCCCGGGCCCGACGCGCCCCTCGACTTCCAGATCAGCCTCGTCGACCCTCGCCCAGCGGAGCGCGCATCGTGACCGCCGTCGGCGCCGTCCACATCCTCCCCACCGCCGACATGGAGACCGCCATGCGCTTCTGGCGCGACGTCGTCGGCTGCACCGAGCGGTTCTCCACGCCCGGCTTCTCCGAGGTGGCGGCCGGCCGGTCCGTCATCTGCCTCCGCCGTTCTTCGAACCCCGGTGGACGGAGCGGGCTCGCCGTCGACGTGGCCGACCTCGACCGGACCTGCGCCGCCATCGCCGCCGGCGGTGGTGAGGTCACCCGACCGCCGCAGGACGGACCGGTGGCCGGGTTGCGGATCGCCGCCGCCGTCGATCCCGACGGCAACGGCTTCGAGCTCACCGAGCACCGGGTGCCGCCGCCTACGGTCTGACCCCGTGACGTCGTCGGGCCCGGAGGGCGGCATCGACCTCGGGTGCCCGGCCTCGGTCGTGGACCCGGCCGGCTACTTCGGCCCGTGGCTCGAGGCGGGTGACGTGCACCGGTCCGGGGCCCAGCGGGGCTGGGCCGTGATCGGCCACGCCGCGGTGGCCGACGTGTTCCGGGACGCCGAGGGGGTGTCGGCCGATCGGGTCACGACGCTGGAGCGGGTGGCGCGCTCGCGCCCGGCCGCGTTCGGGGCGGTCGTGGAGGTCCTGTCGAGCTGGATGATCTTCCGGGACCCGCCCGAGCACACCCGGCTGCGCGCCCCGGTGCGGGGTGCGTTCACCAACCGCCGGGTCGCGGCGCTGGCGCCGCTCGTCGACGAGATCGCCGACCAGGCCGTCGACGAGCTCCTCGCCTGCGCCGACGACGGCGTCGCCGACCTGACCGCCCACGTCGCCCGACCGGTGCCGGCGCTGGTCATCGGGGCGCTGCTCGGGGTCGAGCCGGAGGACCGCCCCCGCCTGCAGGGGTGGTCGGACCAGCTGGCGGCGATCGTGTTCTCGCTCACGCCGTCGGCGCCCCTCCCCGCCGGCGTCGTGGAGGCGGCTGAGGCGTTCCGGGCGTTCTTCGGCGAGCTGACCGCCTCGGCCCGACCCGGCGACGGCTCGCTGGTCGGCGACATCATCGCCATCGACCCCGGCTTCGACCGCGCGGAGCTGGTCAGCATGGCGACGATGCTGCTCTTCGCCGGGCACGAGACGACGACGTCGCTCATCCAGAACCTGTCCGCCACCCTCCTCGAGCGCCCGGAGCTCGAGCGGCGCGTCCGCCACGCCCCCGAGCTGCACGCCCCGTTCGTGGAGGAGGTCCTGCGCACGCAGGGGCCGGCGCGCACCATGGTCCGCAAGGCGCTGCGGCCCCAGGAGCTCGGCGGTCACGAGGTCGCCGAGGGCGACGTGCTCTACCTGTCGATCGCCGCCGCCAACCACGACCCGCGGGTGTTCGAGGAACCGGCCACGTTCGATCCGGCACGCGAGCCGAACCACCACCTGTCGTTCGGCTGGGGCCTGCACCACTGCCTCGGCGCCCGCCTCGCCCGGGCCGAGACCGTGGCCGTCCTGCGCCGGCTGCTCGACCGCCTCCCGGCGCTGCGCCCGGCCGGTGACGTGCCGCCGCTGCAGGGCGCCACCATGGGCTTCCACCGGGGGCCGGTGCGGCTGGCGGTCTGAGGCGGTCAGCCGGCGGCGGCGCGCTGGGTGGCCGAGCGCACGGCGTCGTCGAGCACGGCCGTGCCGCCGGCGAGGGCGACGATGCGGTGGTACGGCCCCACCCGCTCGAGCGCGGCGGCGCTGGGTGCGGGCAGCGACGTGCGCGTCGCCAGCAGCAGCGGTGAGCCGGTGAGGGCGGCGAGCGCACCGCCTGCGAGGGCGTCGGGGAACCGCTCGCCGCTGGCGACGACCGTCCGCGGCGGCGTGCGGAAGAAGCGGGCGGCCACGCGGGCGGCGGTGTCGTAGCGGTCGGTGCCGGCCACGGGCACGGCGTCGGGCGCCGCCGCGGCCGCCTGCCCGCCGACGGCGTAGGCCACCACGTCGGGCTGGCCGTCGAGGTGGGCGCGGACGGAGTCGGGCATCTGCCGCCCGGCGGTCAGCAGCACCGGCCCGCCCAGCTCGGCGGCGGCCGGGCCGGCGGCGAGGGCGTCGGGGAAGTCGTCGCCCCGGGCGAGCACCACCACCTCGGCGGGGAGCAGCTGGGCCACCTGCACGGACGTGTCGTACCGGTCCTGGCCGGCGATGCGGCTGACCGTGTAGCCGGCCGCCCGCAGCTCGGCCTCGACCGGCAGGCCGATGGCGTTCACGCCCCCCATGAGCGTCACCGGGCCCTCTCCGCCGAGCACCCGGTCGATCTCGGCCCGCACCCGCGGGTCGAGCCGATCAGCGGGGTTGAGCAGCACCGGCGCCTCGAAGGCGGCGGCGTACGGGGCGGCGACGAGGGCGTCGGGGAAGCGGTCGGCGGCGGCCAGCACCACCTCGCCGGCCCGGCGGCCGCCAGGGGTCGCAGCAGCGGCGAACGCCGTCCGCGACAGCTCGATCGAGGTCGCCACCCGGTCGGTGCCGGCGAGCCGGCGCACCTCGGTGCCGGTGACCGGTGCCCCGGGTGCCACGGCGCGGAAGCGGGCGGCGAAGCCGTCGATGGTGTCGGTGGATCCGATCACCCCGCCGATCGAGAGGCGGCCGTCCGGGCCGAGCCCGACGGCCGAGACGGCGGCGAGCTCGGTCTCGGTGCTCTCGAGCGGCCGGACGAAGCCATCTCCGCCGAAGCCGCTGTCGGCCCGTCCGGACGCGAGGATGCGCCCGACGGCGCCGCCCGACGTCGCGGCGCTCACGCCGGCCAGCGAGATCGTGCCGGCCGCGTCGACGACGAGGTCGCGCAGCGGGAACGGACCCGCATCGGCGCCGCGCACCGTCCGCACACCGCCCACGCCGAAGCCGTCGTCGAGCGTGCCGCCGCCGTCGACCCGGGCCACGAAGCCGCTGCGCTGGCCGACCGTACCGGCGACCAGGGCGCCGCCGTCGGCCGTCCGCTCGACGGCCCACCCGACGGAGGCCGGGAGGTCGATCGAGGTGGTGCCGCCCGAGCCGAAGGACGGATCGAGGGCGCCGGCGCCCGTGACCCGGGCGACGAAGGCGCCGTCGGGCTCGGTCACCCCGCCGACCAGCAGGCCGTCGCCGTCGAGCGCCAGGCCGAGGGCGCCGGCCCGGCTGGCCACGACGGTGGCCCGGCCGGCATCGCCGAAGCCGGCGTCGGGTGCGCCGGCGGCGGTGAAGCGCAGCACGACCGCCGACGCGTCGTCGGCCTCGTCGCCGTCGCCGGTGATCAGCGCGACGGACGGGCGGCCGGCGGCGTCCACCACGACCTCACCGACGAAGGCCACCGCGGCGGCCGGCGCCTGGGCGATGCCGTCGCCGGCGAACGTGGTGTCGAGCGAGCCGTCCGGCGTGAGGCGGACGACGGCGCCGGCGCTCGACCCGTCCTCGCCGATGCGGGTGGCGCTGGCCACGGCGCGGCCGCTGCCGTCGAGCGCCAGCCGGCCGGGGATGTCGAGGCCTCCGACGTCGAAGCGGGCCACGCCGTCCGTGCCGAAGTCGGGATCGGGCGAGCCGTCGGGCAGCAGCCGGGCGACGGCGAGGTCGAGGTCGAAGCCGGTGAGCCCGCCGAGGGGATCGCCGGCGAGGAAGCCGCCGAGCAGGACGGTGCGGCCGGCGCCGTCGACGGCCACGTCGGTGACGTCGAAGGTGATCCCGCCCTCGTCGTGCAGCGCCACCCGGGCGATGCCGTCGACCCCGAAGTCCGTGTCGAGCTCCGCCGGGGCCGCCAGCGCCGGCGCCGCCAGCGCCAGCACGGCACCGATCGCGACCGCTCCTGCCCACCGTCCGTTCCGCCGCATGTGCGGAACCTATCCCGGTTCGCGCCGATGGTGCCCGGGATCAGACGCCGGCGTCGCGCTGCTTCACGGCGAGGCCGGACAGCGCCTCGAAGATCACCCGGTGGGCGTTGTTGATCGTGATGTCGGCGTGGTCGTAGGGCGGGGCGACCTCCACCACGTCCATGGCCACGAGGTTGGTCTCGAGCGCGATCTTGCGCACCGCCCGCAGGAGGTCGGCCGGGTTCATCCCGCCCGGCTCGGGCGTGCCCGTGGCCGGCGCGAAGCCGGGGTCGAGCACGTCGATGTCGACGGACAGGTAGATGGCGTCGCAGCCGTCGAGCGCCTCGGCGATGGCGTCGTCCATCACCGCCTGGGAGCCGCGCTCCCAGATCTCCTGCATGGAGTGGGTCTTCATCTCCTGCTCGCGCATCCACTCGATCGTCTCCGCCGGCGGCCAGTAGCCCCGCAGGCCGACCTGCACGAAGTTGCGCCCGAGCACCGCGCCCGACTCGATCAGCCGCCGCATCGGCGTGCCGTGGGAGGCCAGGTTCCCCTCGATGGAGTCGGCCGTGTCGGCGTGGGCGTCGAAGTGGATGATGCCGACGTTGCCCCAGCCGTGGTGGTCGGCGACGGCGGTGGCCGACGGCCAGGTGATCGAGTGGTCGCCGCCGATCACCACCGGGACGATCCCCCGGCTGGCGATCTCGCCCACCCGCTGGCGGATGTTGGCGTGGCCCTCGTCCGGGAGGCCGTGGGGGCAGTAGGCGTCGCCGAAGTCGACGACCTCGAGGTGGTCGAACACCTCGATCTGCAGGTCGAGGTGGTACGTGCCCGGGTGGTACGCCTGCGACCGCAGCGCCTTGGGGCCGAACCGGGCGCCCGGGCGGTTCGTGGTGTGCAGGTCGAACGGGGCGCCGACCACGGCGACGTCGGGCTCCCACTCGTCGAGCTGCGCGGGCTCGGTGAGCAGCGGCAGCCCGCCGAAGGTGATCGTGCCCGAGAAGTTGGTCAGGTCCAGCTGCTGGCGGGCGCCGTCGGGGAGGTCGCGCTTGGGCACCCGCGCACCCTACGTCCGCCCGTCCCGAGCGGTGACCGGTGTCCGGTTCGCCCGTTCTGCGCACCGCCCGCGCCCGGGTAGTCACGAGGGGTGACCGACGCCGACGCCGACGCGCCCGATGCGGACGGTCGGCTCGCCGGCCGGCCGCGACTGCGGCGCGCCCTGCGGGTGGCCGGCGTGGTCGCCGGTGCGCTCGCCCTCCTCGTGGCCGGCGTGGCGGCGTGGCTGTGGGGCAGCACGACCCTGCCGCCGCCCCGGTCGATCGGCGAGTCCGCCGTGCTGCTCGACGCCGAGGGACGCCAGCTGGCGGTGCTCGCCCGCGACGGCCTGCGCTTCGAGGTGCCGCTCGAGGACGTGTCGCCGAACGTGCTCGACGCGGTCATCGCCTCCGAGGACCGGCGCTTCCGGGAGCACACGGGCGTGGACCCGGTCGGCATCGCCCGCGCCGTCTGGAACAACCTCACCGACGACGACACCGAGGGCGCCTCCACCATCACGCAGCAGCTGGTGAAGAACGCCTACCTGGACGACGACCAGACGGTGGAGCGCAAGGTGCGCGAGGCGATCCTCGCCGTGAAGCTCGAGCGCGACCAGGACAAGGACCGCATCCTCGAGCGCTACCTCAACGACGCCTACTTCGGTCGGGGCGCGCACGGCATCGAGGCCGCGGCCCGGACCTGGTTCGATCGCCACGCCGCCGACCTCCGGGTGGACCAGGCCGCCCTGCTCGTCGGGATCCTGCCGGCGCCCGAGGCGCTGGACCCCGAGCGCCGACCCGACGCGGCGCGCGAGCGCCGGGACGCCGTGATCGACGCCATGGCCGAGACGGGCGCCATCGGGCGCGACGTCGCTCGTACCGCCCGGGCCCGCCCGGTCGAGGTGCGGCCCCGCGAGCGGGCGTCGAACCGGCTGCGCGCCGGCGTGGCACCGCACTTCGTCGAGCACGTCCGCGGCGTGCTCATCGACGCCTACGGCGAGCGGGCCCTCTACGACCGGGGCCTCGTCGTGCGCACCACGCTCGACATCGACGAGCAGCGCACCGCCGAGATGGCGGTCGCCGCCCACCTCGACGACCCGGGCGACCCGCAGGCCGCCCTCGTGTCCATCGACCGCTCCGGCGCCGTGCGGGCGTGGGTCGGGGGCCGCAACTTCGAGCTGCTCCGGGTGGACCTGGTCTCCCACGCCGGCGGGTCCGGTCGACAGCCCGGCTCCACCTTCAAGCCGATCACGCTCGCCGCCCACCTGGAGGACGGCGGCCGGACGAGCGACCCGTTCCCGGCGCCGGCACGGATCGAGCTGCCGCTCGGTGAGCGCACCTGGGAGGTCTCGAACGCCGGTGGCGCCGGCTACGGCACCCTGACCATCGCCGAGGCGACGGTCCGCTCGGTGAACACCGTCCACGCCCAGGCCGTGCTCGGCGTGGGGCCGCGGGAAGTGGCCGACCTCGCCGAGCGGCTGGGGATCGAGCGCGACCTCGAGGCCCGGCCCCCGATCGGCCTCGGTGCCGAGGAGGTCAGCCCGCTGGAGCTGGCCAACGCCTACGCCACCTTGGCGCGGGGCGGCGTGCGCATCGATCCCCGGGCCGTCCAGCGCGTGGAGACGCGCCGCGGCGCCGTGCTCCACGACGCCGGTGACCCCGAGGGCGAGCGCGTGCTCGAGGCGTGGGTGGCCGACACCGTGAACGCCGTGCTCCAGCAGGTGCCCCGATCGGGCACCGCCCGCGCCGCCGCCCTCGACCGCCCGATGGCCGCCAAGACCGGCACCACCCAGGGCAACGCCGACGGCTGGCTGGCCGGGTACACCCCCGAGCGGACGACGGTGGTGTGGGTGGGCGACGCCTACCGGGCGATCCCGGTGGAGGTCGACGGCCGACCGGTGCAGGGCGGCACCGTGCCCGCCCGCATCTGGCACGACTTCATGGTCGCGGCGATGGCGGACGTGCCGCCGACGCCGTTCCCGGAGCCGGGGCGGCCGCCCCGGTCCGCGCCGGACGCCGGCGCCGACGAGGTGGCCGAGCCGGCACCCACCACGACCGCCGATGCACCGGGCGCCGCCGACCCGGCACCCGAGCCGGAGCCCGAGCCGGAGCGGGAGACCAGGCCCCCGGCCACCGAGCCGCCGCCCCCGACGACGCAGGGCCGATCGGAGCCGCCGTCGTCGTCGCCCCCGCCGCCGGAGCGGTCGACGACCACCACGACCTCCCCGGGCATCGTCGGCGAGGTCCTCGATCCGGGGGCCTGACCCTTCGTCCGGTGGCGCCGGACCCGGTCGACCGGTCCGGACTAGCGCCCGTCGCGGGTCACGCCCTCGCGCTCGCCCACACCGGTGGCCACCTCTCGCACGCGGGCCGGTCCGCCGGCGTCGGCCGCCAGCGGCGGGGTGTCGCCGCCGGCGCCGTCGCGCAGGCCCTCGAGCAGCTCGGCGACGGCCTCGCCGGCCGTGCACGTCGGCGTCCACCCCAGCTCGATGCGGGCCCGGGCGGTGTCCATGATCGGCAGGCGCAGGGCCAGGTCGAGCAGGTGCGGCGACGCCGGCACGAGGTGGGCGTGCCACAGCGCCGAGACCGCTCCGCGAGCCAGGGCCCGGGGCACGGGCACGACCTTGGCGCCGAGCAGGCCGGCGAGCGTGCGGGCGTCGAGGAATCCATCGGCGGCCACGTTGAACGGCCCGCTGACGTCCGACGTCGCCGCCAGCCGGTAGGCCTCGCCGGCGTCCCGGGCGTGCAGCGCCTGGAGGCGGAAGCCGGGCAGGTCGGGCACGACCGGCACCAGCCCCGGTCGGACGAGCGAGCCCGGGAGCAGCGGACCGGCGAAGATCCGTCGCTGCGAGGCGGCGGCCGGTCGCTGGAAGATGAAGCCGGGGCGCATCCGGACCACGCGCACGTCGGGGTTGCGCAGCTCGAACACGTCGAGGAGCCGCTCGACGTAGGCCTTCTCACGGCCGTAGGCGGCGGGCGACCACGAGTGGGTGGGCCACGACTCGTCGACGGTGCCCTCGTCGGGGCCGGGGGAGTAGGCACCGACCGACGACGCGTGGACCAGGGCGGGCACGCCGGCGCTGGCCACGGCGTCGAAGACCCGCAGCGACCCGATGACGTTGTTGTCCCAGGTCCGCTCCGGGTGGTGCGTCGGCTGGAAGCCCCACGCCAGGTGGATCACCACGTCGGCGTCGGCCACGACCGACACGAGCTCGTCCCGGGCGATGTCGGCCTGGGCCCACGTGACCCCCGGGTGGCCGCCCTCCGGGCGCCGGCGGGCAACGCCGACGATCTCGTGGTCGGCCTCGTCCGACAGGAACCGCTCGATCGTGGCGGTCCCGACGTTGCCGGTGGCTCCCGTGATGACGACGCGCATGCCCGGTCCCTGCCCGGGACGGGCGCACCCGATGATGGATCAGGCGGTGGGTTTGCCCTTGCCGCCGCCCTTGCCCTTGCCCTGGCCCTTGCCCCCACCGTCGGTCGAGCCGTCGTCCGTCGAGCCGTCGTCGGAGGAGCCGTCGTCGGTCGAGCCGCCACCCGTCGGGAGGTCGCCGAGCACGACCTGCAGCGCCAGGCCGGCGTCCTGCTGGGCCATCTCGACGGCGCGGGCGTTGGTGGTGCCGGCCACGCCGAGGCTGGTGAGGTGGGTCAGGGTGCCGACGGCGCCGACGCCCTCGAGGCCCTCGGCGCCGGGCGTGCACGTCTGCACGGCCGAGCCGGAGTCGCCGGGTGCCGACGGGCTCGCCGCGTACCAGGCGTCGGCGTCGCTGAGGATCCCGACGCCGGAACGGGCCATGGTGGGCCAGACCTCACCGACGGCGATGCCGTTTCCGTAGTGGCAGACCTGGTCGCCGCTGGCCAGCTCGACCTCCTGGTCGGGGCCGCCGAACACGGGCATGGTCGTGCGGACCAGGTCGTGGAGCTCGCTCGGGATCTCGACCACGCCGAAGTCCCAGCCGACCTGCTCGCCGCCCTTCGACTCCTCCTGCCGGGCGTAGGCCACCGGTCCGAGGGCCACCGTGGTGCCCTGGATGACGAAGCCGGTCATGCCGCCGTTCGTGCACTCCGAGACGCACACCCGCACCTGCGTGTCGGCCGGGTCCCAGTCGGCGCCGGGCCCGTGCGTGGCGGTGGCGGTGGCGGGCATGAAGCAGTGGCCGGCGGCGCCCAGCAGCAGCTGGCCTCCCGACTCGTGGATCCAGCTCGCCGTGCAGCCGTAGAGGCCGCCGTCCATCTCGATGAGCAGGTGCGAGCCCGGACCGATGCCCGTGGCCTCCGCCGGCACCGACGCCGCCTGCACCGTGGTGGTGGCGTCGATCGCCCCCGACAGGTCGACGACGGCCCGGCGGGCATCGTCCCCGGCGTCGGTCGTCGTGGCCGCCTCGGCGACGAAGGGGGCCGCCACCAGGGCCAGCGCCGTGGCCGCCACGAGGGCCGCCCGGCGGGTGAGGGGAAGACGGTGCATGGTCGTGCGCTCCAGGAGGTCTCAGAGTCGGCTGGCCCGCCGCTGGGGTGCTTCGGCGCCGACACCCGGGATTCCTGCGGGCGGTACGCTCCGCGGCCCGGCCGACCGGCCGGCGAGGCGATGCGGGAGGCCGGCCGTGGGACTGCTCGACAAGCTGAAGGGCGAGCTCGTCGACATCATCGAGTGGCTGGACGACAGCCGGTCGACGTTGGCCTGGCGCTTCCCCCGCTACCAGAACGAGATCAAGCACGGCGCCCAGCTGATCGTGCGCGAGGGCCAGCAGGCGGTGTTCGTCTACCGCGGCCAGCTCGCCGACGTCTTCGGGCCGGGCAGCTACGAGCTGGTCAGCGAGAACCTGCCGATCCTCTCCACGCTGCAGGGCTGGAAGCACGGGTTCAACAGCCCCTTCCGCTCCGAGGTGTACTTCCTCAACATGCGCCAGGTCACCGACCTGCGCTGGGGCACGCCGCAGCCCGTCACCATCCGCGACCCCGACTTCAAGATGGTGCAGGTCCGGGCCAACGGCCTGTGCGTCGTGCGCATCGCCGATCCCGAGGTGTTCCTGCGCGAGGTCATCGGCACCGACTCGGCCGTGGAGGCCGAGGAGATCACCGAGCTGCTGCGCCGGGTCATCACGCTCGCCTTCAGCGACATGGTGATGGAGACCGGTCTCGGCGCCATCGACCTCCAGGGCCGCCAGGTCGAGCTGTCGGGCAAGCTGCGCGAGTTCGTCCAGGAGCGGGTCGACGACGAGTTCGGCCTCGAGATCACGTCGGTGACGATGAACATCTCGCTGCCGGACGAGATCACCCAGGCCATGACCCGCGGCGTCGCCCGGGGCGTCGAGGAGGGCGGGTACGCCCACAACGTCGGCGACGTCGGCCGGCTGCAGCAGGTGCGCGCCGCCGACGCCATGCTCGCCGCCGCCGAGAACGAGGGCGGCAGCGCCATGGGCGACGCCATGCAGATGGGCATGGGCGTGGCCATGGCCGGCCAGATGGCGAGCACGCTGGGCGCGGCGTCGGCCCCGGCCACCGGTGCCGCCGCGCCGCCGCCGCTGCCCGGCCAGGTCCTGTTCCACATCGAGGCCGGCGGCCAGGCCACGGGGCCGTTCAGCGCCGAGCAGGTGGCGTCGATGGTCGCCGCCGGGCAGGTCACGCCCGCCACCCTCGTGTGGTCGCCCGGCATGGCCCAGTGGACGGCGGCCGGCCAGGTGCCGGCGCTGGCCGCGCTCTTCACGCCGCCGCCCCCGCCGCCGCCCGTCCCCGGCGCATGATCGACGAGCCGACCCCGCCCCCGGAGCCGCCGCCGCTGCCGGAGGACCGGGGCGACCTCGCCCCGCCGCCGCCGACGGACGAGGCCGAGGAGGCCGCCGAGCGCCTGCGCGAGCGGGCGATGCTGCACCGCACCGAGCAGACCCGCACCTACCCGTGCCTGCAGTGCGGCGGCGACCTCGAGTGGCACATCGGCCAGCAGCTGCTGAAGTGCCCGTTCTGCGGCAACGAGCAGGAGGTGCTCGACCCCGACGTCGAGGTCGTCGAGCAGGACCTGCTGGAGGCCATGGCGGCGCTCGACGCCGGCGCCCTCGCGAGCACCGGCGTGCAGGTCGAGGGCGAGAAGGAGGTCGTCTGCCAGAGCTGCGGCGGTCACACCACCTTCACCGGCACGCTCACCGCCACCCGCTGCCCGTACTGCGCCACGCCGATCCAGCGCGACGACGTCCACGAGGCGCCGGCCCGCCTGGCCGTCGACGGCGTGCTGCCGTTCCAGGTCGACCAGCGCACGGCCGAGGCGGCCATCGACCGCTGGATCAACAGCCGCTGGTTCGCCCCCAACGAGTTCAAGAAGTACGCCACGACGGGCTCGTTCAACAGCGTCTACTGCGCGTACTTCACCTACGACGCCTTCACCACCACCCGCTACACCGGCCGTCGCGGCGACCACTACACGGTGGTGGTCGGCTCGGGGCAGAACCAGCGCACGGAGACCCGCACCCGCTGGTCCTACGCCGCCGGCACGGTCCGGAACCACTTCGACGACCTGCCGGTGTGCGCGAACGACGGCCTCGACCGGCGCCACGTCCAGGCCCTCGAGCCCTGGCCCACGGCCGACGCCCGGCCGTTCAACGCCGAGTACCTGGCAGGGCACCTCTCGCGCACCTACGACCACGACGTGAAGACGTGCTTCGGACCGGCGAAGGACCGGATGGAGGAGGAGATCCGCCACACCGTGCGCCGCGACATCGGGGGCGACGTGCAGCAGATCACCTCGATGGGCGTCCACTACGAGGACCTCGGCTACAAGCACCTGCTGCTGCCGGTGTGGCTGCTCACCGTCATCTACGCCGGCGACCCGTTCCAGGTCTTCATCAACGGCGTCACCGGCGAGGTGCAGGGCCAGCGCCCCTACAGCGCCATCAAGATCGCCCTGGCCGTCATCGCCGCCGTGATCGTCGCCGTCATCGCCTACCTGGTGTTCGGGTCGTCCGGCACGGAGGTGCAGGCGTCGTGATCGAGCTGCTCATCGGCCTCGCCATCGTGGTGGTGGGCACCGTCGCCTACGTCGCCCTGCGCAACGCCCAGGACTTCTCCGACGCCAACGAGGTGATCCCCGGCCACCCGACGCAGGCCCCGAAGGGGTGGGCCGGCGCCCACTCGCCCGAGGCCCGGCTGCACCGGCGCCTGCGCGACGCCATGACCGCGCTCCGGGCGAACCGCACGCTCGACGAGCCGGCGCTCGTCCCCGTCCGCGAGGCGCTCGAGCGCGAGGCGCTGGCGGTCGCCGACCGCCTCGTCGCCGCGGCCGCTCTCCCGAAGGGCGTGCGAGACGAGCCGCTGGCCCAGGTGACCACCGCGGTGGAGGCCATCGAGCAGGCGGTGGCCGACGTGGTCGGCCTGCGCGGCCCGGGAGCCGCCGCCACCGAGCAGGCGATCGCCGAGGTGCGCACCCGCCTGGCGCTCGTGGAGGAGGCCCGGGCCGAGCTCGACGCCCTCGGCGGGGCGAGCCCCTCGCTCGAGGAGCTGCGCCGGTCGATCGAGGCCGAGCAGGACGACGGACCCGCCGGTGGTGCCCCCGGTGCCCAGGAGGGCCCTCGGTAGCGTCGTCCGGATGCCCGGCCGCCACCTCCGACGAGCTCCCGCCTGGTGGCTGCGGCGCGCCCTGCTCGTGGTGCTCGTGGCCGCCATCGGCGCGGCGCTCGGCGCCGGCGGGTGGCTGCTCGCCGAGGGCGACGGCGACGACGACGTGGTGGCCGGCGAGGGGACGGCGGCGCTGTCACCCGAGCCGGGCCCGGTCACTTTGGTGGTGGCGGGCGAGCTGCACCCCGGCGCCGCGCTGGCCGCCCGGGCCGGTGGACCGGAGGTCGCCGGCGGCTTCGGCGACGTCTTCGCCACGGCCGACCTGGCGGTGGTCGGGCTGACCGGCGCCGTCGTCGAGGTCCCCCCGGCCGATCCCGTCGACGCCGCCTGGGCGCCGGCCACGGTCCTCGACGCCCTGCAGGACGTGGGCGTCGACGTCGTCTCCCTCGCCAGCGACCGCGCCCTCGACCTCGGCCCGGACGGCCTCCAGCAGACGCTGGGCGCCGGCGACGGCCGACGCGTCGACCTGGTCGGGGTCGGCGCCGACGAGGACGCCGCCTACGCGCCGTCGGTGCGAGACGTGGGCGGCGTGCGCATCGCCGTGATCGGCGCCACCCAGGAGCTGGCGCCCGAGCGCATCGCCAGCGACACCGCCGGTCCCGGCACGCCCGGCGTGGCGTCGGCGAAGCGGCTCGACCGGCTCGTCGCCGAGGTCGAGGCCGCCACGCAGGACGCCGACGTCGTGGTCGTGCACGTGCACTGGGGCGAGCCCGGCGAGGCGTGCCCGACCACGAGCCAGCAGGAGCTGGCCGCCGCGCTGGTCGACGCCGGCGCCGACGTGGTCGCCGGCTCGGGCACCGGCACCGTCCAGGGCGCCGGGCTCCTCGGCGAGGCCGTGGTCGCCTACGGGCTCGGCGGGCTGGTCGCCGACGGCGCCTCCGAGGCCGGCGCCCTCGAGGTCGAGGTCGACGCCGACGGCGTCGCCGCCTGGCGCTGGATCCCCGGCGGGGTCGTCGACGGCGTCGCCGAGCCGGCGTCGGACGCACCCGCCGACGACCTCGCCGCCCGCCAGGCCTGCGCCGCCCTCACCCCCTGAACCCGCCCCCGGGTCAGCGGGCGGTCCAGCCGCCGTCGACGGCGATGGTCTGTCCGGTGAGGTACGAGCCGGCGTCGGACGCCAGCAGCAGCAGCGGGCCGTCGAGCTCCTCGAGCTGGCCGGGGCGGCCGAGCAGCGTGCCCCGCCGGATGTAGCGCAGGCCGCTGTCCTCGCTCACGAACATGGCCTCGGTGAGCTCGGTCTCGAAGTAGCCGGGGGCGATGCAGTTCACCCGGATGCGGTGCTTGGCCCACTGGGCGGCCAGCTCCCGCGTCAGGTTCACGAGCCCGCCCTTGGAGGCGGCGTAGGCGGCCTGGGCGTTGGGTGCCGCCGCCACCAGGCCGTGCACGGAGGCGATGTTCACGATGGAGCCGCCCTGCTCCTGCACGATCATGTGCCGGGCGGCGGCGGCCGACAGCACGAAGCAGGCGTTCATGTTGATGTCGACGACCCGCCGGAACTGCGCCGGGTCCTCGTGCTCGGCGGGCGTCACGGCGTCGGTGGTGCCGGCGTTGTTCACGACCACGTCGATGCGGCCGTGGTCGGCGACCGTGCGCTGGACCAGGTCCTCGAGCTGGGCGTCGTCGGCGACGTCGCAGCCGGCGGCGTGGATGCGGTCGCTGGTGGAGGCGAGCGCCTCGAGCCGGTCGACCCGGCGGGCGGCGGCCACCACGGTGGCGCCCTGGTCGGCGAGCACCTGGGAGAAGCGGTGGCCGATGCCGCTGGACGCCCCGGTCACGATCGCCACGCGGCCGTCCAGCCGGAAGTCCGGTGCCATGCCCATGCGTTCGTCCTACCAGAGGGGTGACGGCGGCCACGAGGCGGCTACGTTCGGCCCGGAGCCCCCGGGGACGGGGCCGAAGGACGCACGAGAGGAACGCACCACCGATGGGCACCCCCGAAGAACCGGCCGAGCTGTTCGACCTGCGGATGAGCGAGGAGGCGAAGCCGCTGTTCAAGCGGGTCGTCCAGTTCCTCGAAGAGGTCGTCGCCCCCATGCAGGAGGAGTACTTCCGCCTGGGCGAGGGCCGAGCCGACCGCTGGAGCTACGCCCCCGGCCAGCTCGAGGTGCTGGACGAGGCCAAGGCCAAGGCCCGGGAGGCCGGGCTGTGGAACTTCTTCCTGCCCGACTCCGAGGTGGGCGGCCTGTCGAACCTCGACTACGCCTACATCGCCGTCGAGCTCGGCAAGTACCCGCTCGGCTCCGAGAGCCTCAACTGCTCGGCGCCCGACACCGGGAACATGGAGGTGCTCGAGCGGGTCGGCACGCCGGAGCAGAAGAAGCAGTGGCTCGAGCCGCTGCTGGCCGGCGAGATCCGCTCGGCCTTCGCCATGACCGAGCCCGACGTGGCCAGCTCCGACGCCAAGAACGTGCGGCTGCAGGCGGTGAAGGACGGCGACGAGTACGTCCTCAACGGCGAGAAGTACTACATCTCCGGGGCCGGCGACCCCCGCTGCAAGATCATGATCGTCATGTGCCAGACCGACCCGGACGCGCCGCCGCACAAGCAGCAGTCGCAGATCCTGGTCCCGATGGACACGCCCGGCGTCGAGATCCTCGGCCCGATGCACGTCTTCGGCCACGACGACGCCCCGCACGGGCACATGCACCTGCGCTTCACCGACGTGCGCGTCCCCGCCTCGAACATGCTCCTCGGTGAGGGCCGCGGGTTCGAGATCTCCCAGGTCCGCCTCGGGCCGGGCCGCATCCACCACTGCATGCGCGCCATCGGCCAGGGCGAGAAGGCCCTCGAGCTGATGATCCGCCGCGGCAAGTACCGCGAGGCGTTCGGCAAGCCGATCCTGAGCCTCGGCAAGAACATGGAGCTGGTCTCCCGGGCCCGCATCGAGCTCGACGCCTGCCGGCTCATGGTGCTGAAGGCGGCCAAGGCCATGGACGTGCTCGGCAACCAGGAGGCCCGGGTCTACGTGAGCGCGGTGAAGGCCATGGTCCCCGAGAAGGTGTGCCAGATCATCGACCAGGCCATCCAGGTCCACGGCGCCACCGGCGTCTCGGAGTGGACGCCGCTCGCCGGCATGTACACCTCTCAGCGCACCCTCCGCCTCGCCGACGGCCCCGACGAGGTGCACCACTTCGTCGTCGCCCGCAGCGAGGCCGCCCGCTACAACGAGCCGGCGCCCATCGGCCCGAGCCACGACGCCGAGGGCATCTTCGCCGGCCCGACGTGAGGCCCCTCCACCACCTGGCGCTCGCCGAGGCCTGGGCTGCGGCCCGGGCCTCGGGCGCGTACGAGCGCTCCACCATCGACCGCTCGCTCGCCGAGGAGGGCTTCGTCCACTGCTCGTTCGCCGAGCAGGTGCAGGGCACGGCCGACCGCTACTACCGGGGCCGCGACGACGTGGTGCTGCTGACCATCGACCCCGACCGCCTCGGCGTCGACGTCCGGGTCGAGCCGTCGCCGCGCACCGGCGAGGGCTTCCCCCACGTCTACGGGCCCATCCCGGTCGACGCCGTCGTCGACGTCCGACCCGTGCCGCTGCTCGACGACGGCCGCCTCGACGTGGGCGCCGTCCTGGAGGCGTGACCCAGCGCTGGCCGCTCGACGCCGCCGCGCTGGCGACGCTGCAGGACGAGATCGCGACGGCCGCCGCCGCCCACGCGCCCGTGGCCCTCGACGCGTGGCCGCTCCTCGGCGGGTGCTTCATCGCCTTCGCCCGAGGTGAGGCGGGCCCGGGCCACCCCGGCGACCGTGCCTGGGCGGCGGCCGTCACCTGGCGACCGGCCGGCGGGGTCCGCGACGAGGGCGCGGCGCTGCGGGGCGTCCGGCACGACCGCGGCCCGAGGGTGGCCCGCGACCTCGAAGGGCAGGTGGTGGTGGCCGACGAGGTCCCCGCCGCCTACCGGGCCGGCTTCCTGGCGATGCGCGAGGGGGCGATCCTCGAGCGGGCGGTCAGCGCGCTCGCGACGCCCCCGGTGGTCCTGCTGGTCGACGCGACCGGCCGCGACCACCCTCGCCGGGCCGGCCTCGCCGTGCACCTCGGGTGGGCGCTCGACGTGCCCACCGTCGGCGTGACCCACCGGACGCTCCACGCCGACGGCCCCGAGCCGGCCGGCGAGCGGGGCGCGACGGCCCCGATCTCCCTCGACGGCGAGGTCGTCGGCAACCGGGTCGTCACCCGCACCGGCGCCCGGGCCGTCGTCGCCCACGCCGGTTGGCGCACGACGCCGGCGCAGGCCGCCGAGGTCGTCCTGCTCGCCTCCACGCCGGCGTCGCGGACGCCCGTGCCGCTCGGCGAGGCCCGCCGCGCCGCCCGGGAGGCCCGGTCGATCGCCGAGGGCTCGTGGTGACCGAGGTCCTCCTCCACGTGGTCCGGGGACCCCACCGGGCTCCCCGGCGGCGTCGCTACGGTCCGCTCCGATGACCCCCCAGCGACGGAACCCGCCCCAGCGATCGCTCGGCGAGCGCCTGCTCCCCGTGCTCGTGCCGGTGGTCGTCGTGGCCATCGCCGGCGTCCTCGCCTTCGTCATCGCCTCCGGCGACGGATCGGCGGAACCGCCGGCGCCGGGCTCGCCCGAGGAGCTGGCGCTCGGCGAGGAGGTGTTCGCCGACAACTGCCAGACGTGCCACGGGCCGGGCGCCCGGGGCGGCCTGGCCGGTCCGCCGCTGACCCACGAGCTCTACGTGCCCGACCACCACCCGGACGAGGCCTTCCGGGCGGCCATCGCCCAGGGCGTGCAGCCGCACCACTGGGAGTTCGCCGGCATGCCGCCCATCCCCGGGCTCGACGAGTCCGAGGTCGAGGCGGTCATCGCCTACGTGCGGGCGCAGCAGCGCGAGGCGTGGGGCGGCGACGCCCCCTGATCACGCCAGCTGGTCGCGCAGCACCGCCTTCTGCACCTTGCCCATGGCGTTGCGGGGCAGGGCGTCGGCGAACACGACCCGGCGCGGCTGCTTGAAGCGGGCGAGGTCGGCGCAGGCGTCGAGGACGGCCCGCTCGTCGACGTCGGCGCCCGGCTCGCGGACCACGACCGCGACGACGACCTCGCCGAGGTCGGGGTCGGGCAGGCCGATGACCGCCGACTCGTCCACCCCGGCGGCCCGGTCGATGGCCAGCTCGACCTCCTTCGGGTACACGTTGTAGCCACCGGAGATCACGAGGTCGCTCGCCCGCCCGGCGAGCGTCAGCCGTCCCTCGGCGTCGAGCGATCCGATGTCGCCGGTGCGGAACCACCCGTCCGGGCGGAACGAGGCGGCGGTGGCGTCGGGCCGGCGCCAGTAGCCGAGGAACACGCCGTCGCCCCGCACCTCGACGCCGCCGGGCTCGTCCGCCGGCAGCGGTCTCCCGTCGTCGTCGACCACGCGCAGCTCGACGCCGGGGAGCGCGAAGCCGACCGTCCCGGGCACCCGGTCGCCGTCGAGCGGGTTCGAGGTCAGGATCATCGTCTCGGTCATGCCGTAGCGCTCGACGATGCGGTGGCCGGTGCGCTCGGCGAAGGCGACGTGCTCGTGCGCCGGCAGGGGCGCGGACCCGGACGTGAACAGGCGCATGCCCGCGCACGCCTCCTCGGTCAGGCCGGGGTGGGCGAGCAGCCGGTGGTGTTGGGTCGGCACGCCCATGAGCACGGTGCTACGGGCCAGGTCGGCGATGACGGCGTAGGGATCGAAGCGGGCGTGGAACCGGGTGGTGGCGCCCACGCCCCAGGCGCAGTGCAGCGCGACGAACAGGCCGTGGACGTGGAAGGTGGGCAGCACGTGGACGAGCACGTCGTCGGGCCGGAACCCCCAGGCCTCGATCAGCGCCCGGGCGTTGGCCACGAGGTTGCGGCCCGACAGCACCGCCCCCTTCGACCGGCCGGTGGTGCCCGACGTGTAGAGCATCGCCGCCGGGTCGTCCGGCGCCCGGTCGACGAGCGCCGGCTCGGGCACGGCGCCGTCCAGCAGCTCGGCCAGCCGGTCGTCGTCGACCACCAGCGCCGGCTCGGCGTCGTCGACGAAGGCCGCCACCTCGGCCTCGGTGTAGGCGGTGTTCAGCGGGACGAAGACGGCGCCCCGCCGCAGGCAGGCCAGGTAGAGGGCGAGCGCGTCGGGCGACTTGCCCACCTGCACCACCACGCGGTCGCCCGGTGCCACGCCGGCACCGACCAGCGCCCCGGCGGCCACGGCCGAGCGGGCGTCGAGGTCGGCGTAGGCCCACGTCGAGCCGTCGTCGAGCACCAGGCACGGCCGGTCGGAGCCCCGAGCGGGCACCAGCTCGGCGTACGGGTTCACAGCTCCGGAACCTAGAGTCCGGCCATGGTCACCGTGCACAAGAGCAAGTTCCCCGACGTCGAGATCCCGTCGGTCGCCGTCACCGAGTTCGTGCTGCGCAAGGCCGACGAGCTGGCCGACCAGCCGGCCATCGAGGACATCGGAGGTGAGCGGGGCTACACGTTCGGCCAGCTCAAGCAGCTGATCCACGCCCTGGCCGGCGGGCTGCAGGCCAGGGGCATCGGCCCCGGGTCCACCGTGGCGATCATGGCCCCGAACCTGCCCGAGTACGCCATCGTCTTCCACGGCGTGGCCGTCGCCGGCGCCACGAACACGACGCTGAACCCCACCTACACGGCCGACGAGATCCGCCACCAGCTGCAGGACTCGGGTGCCCAGGTGCTCGTGACCATCGGGATGTTCCTGGACACCGCCAAGGCGGCGGCCGAGGGCACGTCCGTCACCGAGATCGTGACCATGGACGGCGTCGAGGGCACCACCGCCCTCACGTCCCTGTTCGGCGACCCGATCGAGCAGGTCGAGGTCGACCCCGACGAGCACGTCGTCGTGCTGCCCTACTCCTCGGGCACCACCGGCCTCCCCAAGGGCGTCATGCTCACCCACCGCAACCTGGTGGCGAACCTGGCCCAGTGCGAGCCGGTGCTCGACATGTCCGGCGACGACGAGGTCGCCATCGCCGCCCTGCCGTTCTTCCACATCTACGGCATGCAGGTGCTGATGAACGGCCTGCTCGCCAACGGCGTGCGCGTCATCACCATGCCGCGCTTCGACCTGCAGCAGGCGCTGGAGGCGATCCAGGAGCAGAAGGTCACCCGCTTCTTCGCCGTGCCGCCCATGGTGCTGGCGCTGGCCAAGCACCCGCTGGTCGACGAGTACGACCTGTCGTCGCTGCGCATGGTGTTCTCCGGCGCCGCCCCGCTGGGCGCCGAGCTGGCCGAGGAGGCCGCCGCCCGCATCGGCACCGAGGTCGTCCAGGGCTACGGCATGAGCGAGCTGTCGCCGGTCTCCCACGCCACGCCGCCCGGCGAGTACAAGCCCGGCTCCTCGGGCGTCACCGTCCCCAACGCCGAGTGCCGCATCGTCGACGCCGACGGCAACGACCAGGACGTCGGCGGCCGCGGCGAGCTGTGGGTGCGGGGCCCGATGGTGATGAAGGGCTACCTCAACAACGACGAGGCCACCCGCAACACCATCGACGACGAGGGCTGGCTCCACACCGGCGACGTGGCCGAGGTCGACGAGGACGGCCACTTCTACATCGTCGACCGGGTCAAGGAGCTCATCAAGTACAAGGGCTTCCAGGTGCCGCCAGCCGAGCTCGAGGCCCTGCTCATCACCCACCCGAAGATCGCCGACTGCGCCGTGATCGGCATCCCCGACACCGAGGCGGGCGAGCTGCCCAAGGCGTTCATCACGCTGGCGCCCGGTCAGGAGATGACCGAGCAGGAGGTGAAGGACTTCGTCGCCGACAAGGTGGCCAGCTACAAGCAGGTCCGCCTCGTCGAGTTCATCGACGAGATCCCGAAGTCGGCCTCCGGCAAGATCCTGCGCCGCTTCCTGCGCGACGGCACGGCCGAGTAGCCGCCGGCCCGGTCACTCGTCGTCGCCGTTGAGCTTCCTGGTCGCCACCCGCACCGGGAGCACGGCGGCGGCGGCGAGCCCGCGCCCCACCCGCCCGGCCACCCGGGCCGGGCCGAGCACCGAGCGCAGCTTCGGGCCGCCGATGAACCCGCGCCGCACGAAGTAGAGCCACAGGCCGACGCCGACCACCGCCATCGTGCCGAGCGCCGCCGGGTAGCCCCAGCGCTCGTCGAGCTCGGGCATGAACACGAAGTTCATGCCGTAGATGCCGGCCACGAGGGTGAGGGGCAGGAAGATCGCCGAAAACACGGTGAGCACCTTCATCACCTCGTTCAGGCGCTCGGCGGTGGCGCTGCGGTAGGTGTCCACGAGGGTGGCCACCATCTGGTGGGCGCTGTCGAGCGACTCCACCATGTGCACGTGGTGGTCGACGGCGTCGGCGAGGTCGCGGCCGGCCGGGTCGCTGCGCTCGCTGCGGCTGCGGGCCAGCGTCTCGAGCATGCGCCGCTGGGGCGCCAGGCTCCGGCGCAGGACGGCGATGTCGCGCCGCAGGGCGTGGATGTCGGGCAGGACCGTCGGGATGCCCTCGACCGCCCCCTCCTCGAGGTCGAGCACCTGGGTGTCGACGTCGTCGAGGATCGGCAGGTACCGCTCGCCGACGAGCTCGAACAGCCGGCAGGCGAGGTGGAACGGTCCGTCGAGGGTGAAGTCGGCGCGGTGGATCCGATCGGTGAGCACCTCGATGCTCCGGACGGGCTCGGCGTGGACCGTGACGACCCAGTCGTCGCCCACGACGACGTCGACCTCGACGGTGCGGATGGCCGTCGGGTCCGGCGCCAGGGCGTGGACGACGAACACCCGGTAGCGGCCGAGGTCGTCGAACTTGGGGATCTGCTGCTCGAGCAGGTCCTCGCGCGTCGTGCGGTGCAGGCCGAAGCGCTCGGCGAGGGCGTGGGTGTGGGCCTCGTCCGGGTCGACCACGTCGAGCCAGGTCCACCCGCCCGCCAGGTCGTCGATGCGCTGCGGGTCGACCTCGCGCCGCTGGCCGTCGTCGCCGACGTGGAAGAGGCGCCGGGCCGGCGCCGGCGCCTCGGTCACGAAGCCGTCCCGTGCGCCGAGAGGCGGGCCACCGCCTCGTGGAAGCCGGCGACGCAGTCGTCGATGATCTCGGCCACCGGGCGCACCTGGTCGATGCGGCCCGCGACCTGGCCGGTGAGGGCGACCCCGGCCTCCAGGTCGCCGCCGAAGTAGAGGTCGAGCACCGACCCGAACGCCTCGCCGAGATCGACCGACTCCTGGCGCTCCAGCACCTCGGTGCGCGCCGTCCGCAGCGCCCGCAGGCCCGGCCGGCTGTGCCGGTTGAGGAACACGGTGTCGGTCTCGGCGGCCTCGACGATGGCCCGCTTCCAGTTGTCGTGCACGGGCGACTCGGCCGCCGACACCATGCGCGTGCCCATCTGCACGCCCTCGGCGCCGAGCGCGAACGCCGCCGCCATGGAGCGGCCGTCGGTGATGCCGCCGGCGGCGACGATGGGGACGTCGACCCGCTCGGCGACCAGCGGCAGCAGCACCATGGACGCCACGTCCCGCGGGTTCTTGAAGCCGCCGCCCTCGCCGCCCTCCACCACGAGGCCGTCGACGCCGGCCTCCACCGCCTTCAGCGCGCCGGCCAGCGTGGGCACGACGTGGAAGACCGTGAGCCCGGCCTCCTTGAGCTGGGCGGTGTAGCGCGTGGGGTCGCCGGCCGAGGTGGTCACGAAGCGCACGCCCTGGTCGACCACGAAGTCGACGATGCCCGGGTCGCGCACGAACGCCTGGGCGATGTTCACGCCGAAGGGCTTGTCGGTGAGGTCGCGCATCTTGGCGATCTCGGCCTTGACGTTGTCGAGCTCGCCCGACGACGTCTCGATGATCCCGAGGCCGCCCGCCTCCGACACCGCCGACGCCAGCTGCGCCCGGGCGATCCAGCCCATGGGCGCCTGGATGATCGGGACCTCCACGCCGAGGAGGTCGGTGATGCGGGTGCGGATCCGGGCCATGGCGCCGGAGCGTAGGGCGGTGCGGTGCTCAGCCGCCCTGGCAGGAGGCACACCGGCCGAGCAGGTCGAGCCGGTGGCCGTCGGCGGCGAAGCCGGTGCGCCGGGCCACGGCGCGCAGCGCCCGGTCGAGCTCGGTCTCCACCCCCGGCGCGAGGGAGAAGTCGCTCACGTCGCCGCACCCCTCGCAGATCAGGTGGTGGTGGTGGTGCTCGGTCAGGTCCTCGGCCAGCTCGTAGCGGGCGAAGTCGTCGCGGGTGACGATGCGGGTGACGGCGCCGACCTCCTCGAGGATCGCGAGGTTGCGGTAGACGCTGGACTGGGCGAGGCCGCGGTCGGCGTCGAGCACCTGCTGGATCGTCATCGGCCCCTCGCCGTCCCGCAGCACGGCGACGAGGCGGCGCCGGCCCCGGGTGTACCGCTGGTCGGCGGCCCGCAGGCGGGTGGCGATGTCGTCGTCGAGGGCGTCGTCGCTCATGTCGGGCGTCAGTGGGCGTGGTCGTGGTGCGGGTCGTCGAGGAGCAGCCCCTCGCCGACGAGGATGAACCGTCCGCCGAACGCGACGCGGAGGGGTCCCTCCTGGAGCACCTCGTCGGGCGAGCCGCAGGCCACGGCGGCGCCGTCGAGCAGCAGCACCTGGTCGCAGCGCCGGGCCTCGTCGAGGCTGTGGGTGGTCATCAGCACGATGCGGCCCCGCGCCCGCTCCTCGTCGACGGCGTCGAGGATGAGCTGGCGCGACACCACGTCGAGCCCGGTCACCGGCTCGTCCAGCAGGAGGATCGGGCTGTCCTGGGCCAGGCCCTGGGCGACGAGGACGCGCTGGCGCTGGCCGCCCGACAGCTCGTGGAGCTGGCGCTGGCGCAGGTGGGTGAGGTCCATCCGCTCGATGGCCCGCTCCACGGCCTGGCGGTCCCCGGCGCGGAACGGCCGGAACAGCCCGAGGGTGGCGTAGCGGGCCGTGGCCACCGTCTCCCGGACGCTGATCGGCAGGCTGCGGTCGACGTCGGTCGACTGCAGGACGAGCGCCGGGGGCGCGTCGCCGGGGCGCTCGATCCGACCGGTGCTGGGCTTGGCGATGCCGGCGATGGCCCGCAGCAGCGTGGACTTGCCCGACCCGTTCGGGCCGATGACGGCGGTCGAGGTGCCGGGCGCCGCCACGAGGTCGACGTCGCGCAGGGCGGGGACGTCGCCGTAGCGGACGCTCACCCCCTCGACGCGCAGGACCTCGGGCACGGCCGGCCAGCGTAGGCGGGGATCGTTCTCGTTCTCGGACCGGCTTGCGACGAGCACCACGTCACCGTACCGTGGGAAATCGAAACGAGTCTGATTCTCAGAAAGCGACGTGCCATGCCCCGCTCGATCCGCCTCCTCGCCCCGCTCACCGCCGCGCTGCTGCTCGCCGGCGCCTGCGGCAGCGACGACACCGCTGCCACCTCGACCGGCGCCGACGAGGGAGCCGGTGCCGTCGACGCCCCGGCCGAGGAGCTGCCCACGGTCGTGGTGACCACCACGACGCTCGCCGACGTCGTGCAGCAGCTCGTGGGGGACGGGGCCGAGGTGGTGTCGGTGATGCCCGTGGGCGCCGACCCGCACGACTTCCAGGCCTCGGCCCAGCAGGTCGCCCAGCTGCGCGAGGCCGATGCGCTCGTGGTGAACGGGGCCGGCTTCGAGGAGGGCCTGCTCGACGTCATCGAATCGGCGGAGGCCGACGGCGTGCCGACCTACGAGGCGATCACCGAGGTCGAGACCATCGAGTTCGGAGCGAGCGACCACGGCGACGAGCACGCCCACGAGGACGAGGGCGAGGACCACGCCCACGAGGGCGCCGACCCGCACTTCTTCCAGGACCCGGCCCGCATGGCCGTCGCCGCCGCCGGGATCGGCCGGTTCCTCACCGAGAACGTCGAGGGCATCGACGCCCAGGACGTCGGTGCGAGCACCGACGCGTACGTCGACGAGCTGCTGGCGCTCGACGCCGACGTCGAGGCGCTCCTGGCCGACATCCCCGACGAGCGCCGGGTGCTCGTGACCAACCACGACGCCTTCGGCTACTTCGCCGACCGGTACGGGTTCGAGGTGGTCGGCACCGTGATCCCGAGCGGCAGCACCAGCGACGGCGCGGGCGCCGCCGACCTGGCCGAGCTCGCCGAGGCCGTCCGGGACGAGCAGGTGCCGGCGATCTTCACCGAGAACGTGGCGTCGTCGGACCTCGCCCAGGCGCTGGCGTCCGAGGTGGGCGGCGACGTGGAGATCGTCGAGCTGTACACCGACTCCCTCGGGGAGGACGCCGCCGAGGCCGGCTCGTACGTCGACATGGTGCGCACCAACGCCGAGCGGATCGCCGCCGCGCTCGCCTGAGGCCTGCGAGCATGTCGTGGTGGACCTGATCGTCGAGGCCTTCGAGCCGTCGTTCATGCAGCGGGCGCTGGTGGGCGGCCTCGTCGCCGTGGTCGCCACGTCGCTCGTCGGCACCTGGGTGGTCCTGCGCGGCCTCGCCTTCCTCGGCGACGCGCTCGCCCACGGGGTCATCCCCGGCATCGCCCTGGCGGTGCTGTGGGGGTTCAGCCCGATCGTCGGGGCCCTCGGCGCCGCCCTCGTGATGAGCGGCCTCGTGACCGTGGTGTCGTCGCGCTCGGCGATCCGCGAGGACACCGGCATCGGCCTGCTGTTCGTGGGGATGCTGTCGCTCGGGATCATGATCGTCTCGCAGGCGCAGGGCTTCGCCAACGAGGTGACCTCCCTGCTCTTCGGCGACGTGCTCGGCGTGACCGTCGACGACATCCGCGGCCAGGTGGTCGCCA
>JBKHXT010000018.1:0-10191 GCA_046565885.1 Acidimicrobiia bacterium | reverse complement strand
GTGCCGGCCCGCCGGGGTCACGCCCACGTGAGCGGCGCCACGGTGTCGACCTCGAGCAGGTCCTCGAGCAGGGCGATGGTGCGCAGCACCACGGCGTCGCCGAAGCGGGGGCCGATCACCTGCAGGCCCACCGGCATGCCGTCGGCGGTGCGCCCGGCGCACACGGTGCCGGCCGGGCTCCCGGTCAGGTTGAAGGGGTACGTGAAGGCGACCCAGCCCATGGTCTCCCCGCCGTCGACGGTGCCGGGCGAGCCCGCCCGGCCGGCCTGGCCGGCGACGGTCGGGCACAGCAGCACGGCGCCGCCGTGGAGCAGCTCGACGAGGCGGTGGTTCAGCTCGTGGCCGGCGTCGATCGCCCGCAGCACGTCCGTGGCCGACTGCTCGGCGAGCAGGTCGAACATCGTGCGCAGGCCCGGCGTGATGCGCTCCCACGCCTCGGTCCCGCGGTGGTGGGCCACCGTGCGGTGGATGGCGCCGTAGGCGACCGACGCCCACGCCACGGCCGGGTCCTCGTCGAAGACGGAGGGGACCTCGACCACCTCGGTGCCGCCGTCGGCGAGCCGGTCGACGGCGGCACGGCACACGTCGGCCACCTCGCGGTCGACCGTGCCGTAGCCGAGGTCGGGCGACCAGAGCACCCGCCGGGGCGGGAGGACGTCGTGCAGCGACTCGCTCCACGACGGCCCGTGATGGGGCGGCAGCGAGTGCAGGTCCGTCGGCTCGAAGCCGGTCACCGCGTCGAGGGCGAGCGCCACGTCGCGGATGCGCCGGGCCATGGGGCCCTTGGTGGACAGGTGCATCCAGCGCGCCGGGCGCGGCCCGCCGCCGGGCACGCGCCCGAGCGAGGTCTTGATGCCGCTGAGGCCGTGCAGCGCGCTCGGGATCCGGATGGAGCCGCCGCCGTCGGAGCCGGTGGCGAGGGGCACCATGCCGGCCGAGATCGCCGCGCCCGAGCCGCCCGACGATCCGCCGGCGCTGCGCTCGAGGTCCCACGGGTTCAGGGTGGTGGGGAAGATCTGGTTGCTGGTGTCGGCCGTCCACCCGAACTCCGGCGTGTTGGTCTTGCCCACGATCACGCAGCCGGCGGCGCGCAGCCGGGCGACGTGCTCGCTGTCGCGCTCGGCCGGTGCGTCGTCGGCGTGCAGCGCCGACCCGTGCGTGGTCACGAGGCCGGCGACGTCCTCGACGTCCTTCACCGCCAGCGGCACGCCGCCGAGCGGGCCGACGTCCTCGCCGGCGGCCACCCGCCGGTCGATCTCGTCGGCGGCGGCCAGCGCCCGCTCGGCGTCGACGAGGACGAAGGCGTGCACGCGGTCGTCGAGGGCGTCGATGGCGGCGAGCGACCGCTCGACCTGCTCGCGCGCCGATCGCCGGCCGGTGCGCACCTCCTCCGCCACCTCGGCGACGGTCGTGCCCCGGAACCCGTGCTCGGTCATGGCGGGACCGTAGCCCCACCGCATCGCGGCCCCGGCCCGGGGGTATGGGTCCGGCCACCACAGGAACCGTCCGGCGGGCACGAGCACCCAGGAGCTGATCGTGAACAAGGCAACGGAGCTGATCCAGAGCGAGCACCGCCAGGTCGAGGCGCTGTTCTCGCGGTTCGAGGAGACCGGCGACCGCGACGTCGCCATGGAGATCTGCGACCTGCTGGAGCGGCACACCGAGATGGAGGAGCAGATCCTCTACCCGGAGCTGAAGTCGGTCGACGAGGACCTCTACGAGGACGCCAAGGAGGAGCACGAGGAGGCCGACGAGCTGATCCAGAAGATCCGCCAGGCCGAGGGCGACGAGCTCCGTGACCTGGTGCTCGAGCTCAAGGGCGACATCCAGCACCACGTCGAGGACGAGGAGACCGAGGACCTCCCCGCCATGGAGGAGTCCTGCGGCACCGAGCGGATGGACCAGCTCGGCCAGGAGATGGAGCAGTGGCGCTCGTCCCGTGGCGGCGGCGGCGACGGTGCCGTCGCCGGCCGCGACGCCACCGACGTCGAGGGGGCCGCCGGCAAGGAGGAGCTGCTCGACCTGACCAAGGACGAGCTGTACGAGAAGGCCAAGGAGGCCGACATCTCCGGCCGCTCCGACATGAACAAGGACGAGCTCGCCGAGGAGCTCTCCAAGCGGTAGCTCAGCGGCGCCGGACCTCGGCGCCCTCGAGCCACAGACCGGCGGCGGTGGCGTCGGCGACCTCGTCGCCCGCCACCGCCGTGACGTCCCGGTCCACGAGCACCAGGTCCGCCGGCGCCCCGACCTCGATGCCGCCCCGGTCGTCGTCGAAGGCCTGGTGGGCGCTGCCCGACGTGTAGGCGCCGATGGCCTGGGCGACCGGGATGCGCTCCTCCGGGAGCCACCCGCCCACCGGTTCGCCGGACGGCGTCTGGCGGGTGACGGCCACCGCCAGCCCGGCCAGCGGATCCGCGCTGCTCACGGGCCAGTCGCTGCCGAAGCTGAGCCGGGCGCCGAGCCGGGCCAGCGTGGCGATCGGGTACTGCAGCGCGCTGCGCGCCGGCCCGAGCCGGGGCATCGTCAGCTGCGTCATGCACTCGTCCAGCTGCGCCCACAGCGGCTCGAAGTTGGCGATCACGCCGAGCGACGCGAAGCGGGGGCGGTCGGCCGGGTCGACGAGCTGGGTGTGGGCGATGACGGGTCGGCGGTCGCGCGGGCCGTTGCGCCGGGTGGCCTGCTCGATGGCGTCGAGCGCCATGCGGATCCCGCCGTCGCCGATGGCGTGCACGTGGATCTGGAAGCCGGCGGCGTCGGCGGCCACGACCGCCTCGGCGAGCTCGGCCGGGGTCCAGTTCGGCAGGCCGCACGAGTGGTGGTCGTCCTCGTAGGGCTCGAGCACGTAGCCGGTGCCCTGCTCGATGACCCCGTCGGCGAAGAACTTCACGGTCCGGGCGGTGAGCCGGCCACGGCAGGCCTCGTCGCCGTCGATCTGGGCGCGCAGCTCGCCGAAGCGCTCGAAGCGCTGGCGCCAGACGCCCGGCTCCGCGCGCCAGGCGACGTTCACCCGGATGGGCAGCCGTCCGGCCCGGGCCGCCGCCAGGTACACCTCGCCGTCGGTCGGCGCGGCGGCGGCCTCCTGCACCCAGGCGATGCCCAGGTCGGCGAGGTGGCCGAGGCCGCGGTCGAGGCCCGCCAGCATCTCGTCGCGGGACGGGTGGGGGAGCACCCGCTCGACCAGGCCCATCGCCCCGGCCTCGATGAGCGTGCCGGTGGGCCGGCCGGCGGCGTCGCGCACGATCACGCCGAGGTCGGGGTCGGGCGTGTCGGCGTCGATGCCGGCGAGCTCGAGGGCCCGGGAGTTGACCCACATGGTGTGGTAGTCGTTCGCCGACAGCACGACCGGCCGCTCGGGCACGACGGCGTCGAGCCACGCCGCCTCGGCGCGGCCGCCCGGCGGGACGTCGGCCTGGTACGGGCCGCCGACGATCCAGTCGAGCTGGGGGTTGGCCTGGGCGTAGGCCGCCACGGCGGCGACGATGGCGTCGACGTCGCGCAGGTGGTCGAGCGGCAGGCGGCCGAGGTCGATCCCGCCCCAGAGCGGGTGGACGTGGCCGTCCCGGAACGCCGGGAGCAGCAGCCCGCCGTCGAGGTCGACGACGTCGCCGCCGAGGGCGAGGGCATCGTCGTCGAGGGCCACGATGCGGCCGCCGTCGACGGCGAGGGCGTGGCCGGTGCGGCCGTCGGCGCGCAGCACCGAGCCGCCGCGGAACAGCGTGGTCATCGCAGCACCTTCCAGAGGAGATCAGCCCGCCGGGCCGGGCGCCCGGTCCGGTCCTCGACGGGGTCGGCGGTGGCCATCACCTTGAGGGCGCCGTTGATCCCGAGCCAGCGCAGGGGCTCCGGCTCCCAGCGGCGGGAGCGGTGGCCGACCCAGGGCAGGTCGGTGCGCTCGCTCTCGGTGCCGGTGATGAGGTCGGCCAGCGTCCGGCCGGCGAGGTTCGCCGCCGCCACCCCCTCCCCGACGTAGCCGCCGGCGTGGGCGAGGCCGGTGGCCGGGTCGTGGGCCACGGACGGGAACCAGTCGCGCGGCACGCCCAGCACGCCGCCCCAGCGGTGGGTGATGCGGGCGTCGCCGAGGCCGGGGAGCAGCTCGCGCAGGGTCGCCTCGATGAGGCCGTGGCGCTCGGAGCTGCGCTCGATGGACGCATCGATGCGCGAGCCGTAGCCGTAGGGCGCGCCACGGCCGCCGAAGGCGATGCGGTCGTCGGCGGTGCGCTGCCCGTAGATGACGAGGTGCCGGTCGTCGGCGAACGTCTCGCGGTCGGCGAGGCCGAGGCGGTCCCAGGTCTCCGGCGGCAGCGGCTCGGTCGCCACCATCAGCGAGTAGAGCGGCGCGAGCGTCCGCTTCTCGCCCTCGAGCGAGGGCGTGTAGCCCTCGGTCGCCCGCACGACGGTGTGGGCGCGCAGCACGCCCCGGTCGGTGTGCACGGCGCCGGGGGCGATCCGCGTCACGGTGGTGCCCTCGGCGATGGTCACGCCTCGGCGCTCGGCGGCGTCGGCGAGCCCGTGGACGAGCTTCGCCGGGTGCAGCGCCGCCGTGTGCGCGAACAGCAGGCCCCCGACCACGTCGGTGGCCGCCAGCCGCCGGTGCGCCTCGTCGGCGTCCAGCAGCCGCAGGTCGCCCTCGTCGAGGCCGAGCCCGTGGTGGTGCTCGACCTCCTCCCGCTGGCGGGCGAGCTGGGCGCCGTTGCGGGCGAGGCGCACGGTGCCGCCCTTGTGGAAGCCGCAGTCGATGCCCTCGGCCTCGCAGACCCGCCCGACCTCGTCGACCGCGTCGAACAGGGCGCGCACCAGCCGCATCGCCCGGGTGCGGTCGGCCGCCGCCTCGAGCGCGTCGACGCCCGCGGCGAGCTCGCCCACGCACCACCCGCCGTTGCGGCCCGAGGCGCCGAAGCCGACGTGCTCGCGCTCGACCACCACGATGTCGAGCGACGGGTCGAGCCCGGCCAGGTAGAAGGCGGTCCAGAGGCCCGTGTAGCCGGCGCCGACGATGGCGACGTCGGCCCGGTCGGTGCCGAGCGGCTCGCGGGTGCGCACGTCGCGGCCGAGCGTGTCGGCCCAGAGCGAGGTGCCGTCGGGCGCGCTCACGAGTCGAACCCGATCCCGAAGCGGTCCAGCAGCGACAGCCACGGACCCCGGCGGCCCTGGCGCCGGTCGGCCTTGGCGATGGCCCGGCGGGTGAGCTGCACACCCGCCCAGCGCAGCGGCTCGGGCGGGAAGGGGAACGGGTGGCGCCGCACCATGGCGAGCTGCGTGCGCTCGGTGTCGACGCCGTCGAGCAGGTCGAGGCAGACCCGGGCGCCGAAGCGGCTGGCGGCGACGCCGAGGCCGGTGTACCCGGCCACCCACGCCAGGCGGCCGCCGTGCGACGTGCCCCACGTGGCGGTGAAGCGGGTGGTGGTGGCGATGGCGCCGCCCCAGCGGTGGCTGAAGCGGATGCCCTCCAGCTGGGGGAAGGTGGCGAGCAGGTGCTCGGCGAGCATGCGGTGCGTCGCCTCCCGCTGGTCGAGGTGGGGCGCCACCTTCCCGCCCAGGTGGTAAACGGCGTCGTAGCCGCCCCACAGGATCCGGTCGTCGGCGGTGAGCCGGTAGTAGTGGAACCGGTTCCCGGCGTCGGCCACGCCGTCGCGGGCCTCCCATCCGAGGTCCGCCCGCTGGGCCGCGGTGAGCGGTTCGGTGACGAGGACGTAGTCGTAGACCGGCACGACGTAGCGGCGGGGTCGCCGCACGGGTCCGCGGTGGGCGTTGGTGGCCACCACGACCTTGTCGGCGCGCACGGCGCCGGCCTCGGTCCGCACGACCAGCCGGTCGCCGTCGGCGTCGACGGCCCGCACCGGCGAGCCGTCGTGCACGGTCACGCCCCGCCGCTCGAGCACCTCCGCCAGCCCCCACGCCAGGCGGGCGGGATCGACCAGGGCCAGGCCGGGCGACAGGAGCCCGGCCCGGTACGTGGGCGAGTCGAGCCGGGCGCGGGTGGTGGCCTCGTCGAGGAAGGTGGCGTCCTCGCCCCGGGCGCGGCGCAGCGCCGCCCCCTCCCGCAGGTCGTCGACCTGCCACGCCTCCGTGGCCACGACCAGCTCCGACACCCGCTCGACGCCGGCGTCGACGCACTCCCGGGCCAGCGTGTCGAGCAGCTCGTCGTGGTTCTCGCGCCCGAGCCGCTCCAGCACCTCGAGCTCGTCGGGCCAGTGCGAGGCGCCGTTCTCCAGGCCGTGGGTGAGCGACGGGTCGCAGAAGCCGCCGTTGCGCGACGAGGCGCCGTGGCCGATCCGCTCGGCCTCGAGCAGCACGATGCGGCGGCCGGCGTCCTCGCTCGCGTGCATCGCCGCCCACAGCCCGGAGAAGCCGCCGCCGACCACGACGAGGTCGGCATCGGTGGTGCCGCCGAGCGCCGGTCGAGCCGTCGGCGCGTCGGCGCGGTCGGTCCAGAACACCGCCGGCTTCGCCGCGGCCAGGGCATCGGCCGCGCCCGCCACCGTGGTCATCGCGGCCCCGGGCTGCTGGCTCGCCCCGACCAGCCGTCGGTGGTCTTGGCCACGTCCATGATGCCGGTGCGCAGGTCGGACATGTCGAGCAGGGTGAAGCGCCCGCCGATGCGCCCCCAGCCGCTGCGGGTGCGGGAGGCGCCGCCGAAGGGCGGGTGCGTCTCCCAGAACGAGGTCGTGTCGTTGACGATGACGGTCCCCGAGCGGAGCTCCTCGATGCAGCGGTAGGCGTGCGACAGCGAGCTGGTGAACACCGACGCCTGCAGGCCGAGGTTCGAGCGGTTGGCGAGGTCGATGCCCTCGTCGAGGGTCTCGAACGTCGTGATGGGCAGCACGGGCCCGAAGCTCTCGTCGGTGAAGAGCAGCATGTCCGGCTGCACGCCGTCGACGACCGTCATCTCGTAGAAGAGCTCGGTGGGGTGGCCGGGCGCCCGCCGGCCGCCGAGGAGGACGTCGGCGCCGCGCTCGCGCCCGTCGGCCACGTGGTCGTCCATCTTGCGGGCCACGCCCTCGTTGTTGAGCGGGCCGAGGGTGGTGGCGTCGTCGAGCGGGTCGCCCAGCACGACGCCGCGGGCGTGCTCGAGGATGCGCTCGACGAGCTCGTCGTGCACCGACCGCTGGACGAGCAGGCGCTCGGTGGCCACGCAGCACTGGCCGCTCGCGTAGTGGGCGCCGAAGACGGCGGCGAAGGCGGCGGCATCGAGGTCGGCGTCGTCGAGCACCACCTGCGGGCCGTTGCCGGACGCCTCGATGAGGGTGCGCTTCAGCCCCGCCGCCCGCACGATCGCCTCGCCGGTGGCGTGCGAGCCGACGAAGCCGATGCCGTCGACGCCGTCGTGGGTGACGAGCGCCTCGCCCACCGCCCGCCCGCCGTGGAGCACCGACACCGCTCCCGGCGGGAACCCGGCCTCCACCACGGCCTCGGCCAGGGCGATGCTCGACAGGGGCGTCTCCTCCGACGGCTTGAGGATGGCCGGGTCGCCCGCCGCCAGGGCGGCGGCGAGCAGCTCGGCCGGGATGTTCATCGGGAAGTTCCACGGGGTGATCAGCGCGTAGACGCCGTTGGGCTTGCGGAACGTGAAGACGCGCTTCGCCGGGTCGGCGCTCGGCAGCACCTCGGTGGACAGGCGCTTCACCTCCTCGGCGGCGAGCCGGAAGATCTCGGCCGACTCCACCAGCTCGTCGGCCGCCTCGGCGGCCAGGGGCTTGCCGGACTCGCGGGTGAGCTGCTCGGCCAGCGCCTCGGCGCGCGAGTCGAGGACGTCCGCCGTGCGGTGCAGCAGCTCCGCCCGCTCGAACGTGGTCATCGCCTCGAGGACCGGCGCGGCGGCGCACGCGCCGGCCACCGCCTCGTCCACGTCGGCGGCGGTGGCCGTGCCCAGCTCGGCGAGCACCGCGCCGGTGGCCGGTTCCCGCACGGTGAGCGGCGCCTCCCCCCGGCCCTCGCGCCACTCGCCGGCGATCAGCGTCCCCTCCGTCGATGCCATCCCTGCACCATCCCACACGACGGAATCGCTCGCCACTGCCTTCGTGAACGCACCGTTTCGTCGCCACAAGCCCCTTGCCCCACGATTTCAGTTGGGTATGGTCATCGGTGATGACCATCGTTGCGGAGGGGACGCCGCAGACGACCGAGGCCACCGTCGCCGTGCGGTTGGCGGGCGTGACGAAGCGGTTCGACGACGTCGTGGCCGTCGACGACCTGGACCTCGACATCCGGGAGGGCGAGTTCTTCTCGCTGCTCGGGCCGTCGGGCTGCGGGAAGACGACGACCCTGCGGATGATCGCCGGGCTCGAGTTCCCGACGGCGGGGTCGCTGCGGATCCACGGCGAGGAGATGGGCCTGCGCCCGCCGAACAAGCGGCCCGTCAACACCGTGTTCCAGAGCTACGCGCTGTTCCCGCACATGGACGTCGAGCGCAACGTCGGCTTCGGGCTCGAGATGAAGAAGGTGCCCAAGGACGAGCGGCGGGCGCTCGTGGCGCGCGCCATCGACCTCGTGCGGCTCGGCGGCATGGAGAAGCGCAAGCCGGCGCAGCTGTCGGGCGGCCAGCAGCAGCGCGTCGCGCTGGCCCGGGCGCTGGTGAACGAGCCCACGGTGCTGCTGCTCGACGAGCCGCTCGGTGCCCTCGACCTGAAGCTGCGCCAGGACATGCAGAGCGAGCTGAAGTCGCTGCAGCAGCAGGTGGGCATCACCTTCGTCTACGTCACGCACGACCAGGAGGAGGCGCTCACGATGAGCGACCGCATCGGGGTCATGCGCGACGGTCGCCTCCTGCAGGTGGCGACGCCCGAGGAGCTCTACGAGCGGCCCACCACCCGCTTCGTCGCCGACTTCATCGGGCGGTCGAACATCCTCCCGGGCACCGTGGGCGACGGCGTGATCGTGCTCGCGAACGGCGACCGCCTCGCCCTGCCGGCCGAGCAGCCCGCCGGCACCGCCGTCGGCGTGGCGGTGCGTCCGGAGCGGATCGTCATGAGCGACGTCGGCGCGTCGCCCGCCGGGCGCCACGTCCTGCGGGGCCGCGTCTCGCAGGTCACCTACATCGGCAGCGCCGTCGACTACCGGGTGAACGTCGACTGGATGGAGATCGAGGTGCGCGCCGGCAACGACGTGTCCCACGCCCGCCGCCAGCCCGGCGACGAGGTCGACCTCAGCTTCCTCACCGAGTTCGCCACGGTGGTCGAGGACGACCGTTGACCGCGGTCACGACCCCGCCCGTGCAGGAGGTGACGCCCGAGGCGTCGCCCGAGCTGGAGGCGGGGTCCCGCCGGCGCGAGTCGCGCTTCGGGTTCCTGCTCGGCCTGCCCGCGCTGCTCTACCTGATCGTCTTCTTCGTCATCCCGCTCGGGATCGTCGTCGCCTACTCCTTCGCCACCCGGAGCCGCACCGGGCGAACCGAGCTGCGGGACTGGAACACGCAGGCCTACGAGCGCCTCGGCGACGACATCGTGCGCACGGTGGCGTTCCGCTCGCTGTGGATCGCGCTCCTGACCACGGTGCTGTGCCTGCTGCTCGCCTACCCGCTCGCCTACTTCATCTCGACCCGGTCGCCGGCGCTGCGCAACGTCCTGCTCGTGGCGGTGATGATCCCGTTCTGGTCGAACTTCCTCGTCCGCACCTACGCCTGGCGCGTCCTGCTCGACAGCGACGGGCTGGTCTCGCAGACGACCCAGGCGATCGGCCTCGGCGAGACGCGCGTCCTGTTCACGCCCACCGCCGTGCTCATCGGGCTGGTGTACGGCTACCTCCCGTTCATGGTGCTGCCGGTCTACGCCTCGATCGAGCGGATCGACTGGAGCCTGGTCGAGGCCGGACGCGACCTGTACGCATCGGCCTGGTCGGCGTTCCGGCGGGTGGTGTGGCCGCTGTCGCGGCCCGGCGTCATCGCCGGCTCGATCCTCGTGTTCGTGCCGAGCTTCGGCGCGTACGTGACGCCGGCGATCCTCGGCGGCAACAAGGACGGCCTCCTCGGCAGCTACATCGTCAGCCAGTTCCTCTCCGCCCGAAACGGTCCGGTCGGCGCGTCGCTGTCGGTCGTCGTGCTGTCGGTGATGCTGATCTCGACGCTCGTCTACTTCCGCAGCGGGGGGCGGAACCTGTGAAGGGCGTCGCCCGCTCGACCACCGCGCCCACCGGCGCGGCGAAGTGGTGGCTCGCCGGCCACGCCGGGCTCGTCTACCTCTTCTTCTACGCGCCGAT
>JBKHXT010000017.1:0-10497 GCA_046565885.1 Acidimicrobiia bacterium | reverse complement strand
GCGGCGACCCGCTCCACCCGGCCGTCACCGTCGCCCAGCTGCACCAGGCGTGCCAGCGCCGCCAGGAGCGCTGGCCCGGCACGATGACGACGCTGTCCACGCACGACACCAAGCGCAGCGCCGACGTCCGGGCCCGGCTCACCGTGCTGAGCGAGCCCGCGCTGTCGCCGTCGTGGCCCGAGCTCGTCGACCGCTGGGTGCCCCGGCTCCTCGAGCGCTGGCCCGCCGACGTCGAGCCCGACGCCCCCACGCTGCTCGTCTGCCTGCAGACCCTCCTCGGCGCCTGGCCGATCAGCGCCGACCGGCTGGAGGCCTACCTGGTGAAGGCGGCGCGCGAGGCCAAGACCCGCACCACCTGGACCGAGGTCGACGAGGGCTTCGAGGCCGGGCTGGCCGCCCTCGCCGGCATCGTCGACGACCCGGTCCTCAGCGACGAGCTGGCGGCCGACGCCGAGGTGCTCGAGGCCCACGGCTGGTGGAAGTCCCTCGTGCAGACGGCGATCGCCCTGCTGCAGCCCGGCGTCCCGGACGTCTACCAGGGCACCGAGACGATCGATCTCTCGCTCGTCGATCCCGACAACCGCCGCCCCGTCGACCACGACGTCCTCGCCGGCGAGCTGGCCGACGTCGACGAGAAGCACCCCACCCGTCCGGGGCCGGCGGCGAAGCTCGCCCTCACGTCCACCGCGCTGCGGCTGCGGAGGGAGCGGCCGGAGCTGTTCGGCGCCGGCCCCACCGGCGCCCACCGCCCGCTCCACGCGCAGGGCCCCGACGCCGACCGCATCGTCGCCTTCTGCCGGGGCGACGGCGTGGCCGTGGTGACCGTGCGCTTCCCCACCCGCGGCCCGGTCGTCGCCGGCACCACCATCGAGCTGCCCCCGGCGAGGTGGTCGCCCCGCTTCGGCGGCCAGCCCTGCGCCGGCGGTCGCGTCGACCTCGCCGAGCTGCTCGGCGACCTCCCCGTCGCCGTCCTGGAGGCCCGCTCATGAACCGTTCCGATCGGGCAGATCGACCGCCAGCGGTCGATCTGCCAGCAAGGAACGGGGTGGTGGCATGAGGTTCACCGTCTGGGCCCCCGATGCCGACGAGGTCGTGCTCCACGTCGACGGCCGCGAGGTCCCCGCCGCCTGGCACGACGGCGGCTGGTGGGAGGCCGAGGCCGACGCCGGCCACGGCACCCGCTACGGCTGGCGCCTCGACGGCGACGACCCCCGCCCCGACCCGCGGTCGCGCTGGCAGCCCGACGGCGTCCACGGCCTGTCCGCGGTCGACGCCCCCGGGGACACGGGCTTCGCCTGGACCGACCGGCACTGGCGAGGGTTCCACCTGCCCGGCGCGGTGCTCTACGAGCTGCACGTCGGCACCTTCAGCCCCGAGGGCACCTTCGACGGCGTCATCGAGCGCCTGCCCCACCTGGTCGAGCTCGGCGTCGACGCCATCGAGCTGCTGCCCGTTGCCGCCTTCCCCGGGGAGCACGGTTGGGGCTACGACGGCGTGTTCCCCCACGCCGTCCACGACCCCTACGGCGGCCCGGACGGGCTGCGCCGGCTGGTCGACGCGGCCCACGCCGCCGGCATCGGCGTGGTGATGGACGTGGTGCACAACCACCTCGGCCCCGACGGCAACCACCTGCCCGCCTACGGCCCCTACTTCTCCGAGCGCCACCACACGAACTGGGGCGACGCCGTGAACCTCGACGGCCCCGGCAGCGACGAGGTCCGGCGCTACTTCACCGACCACCTCACCTCGTGGCAGGAGGCGTACCACCTCGACGGCTTCCGCCTCGACGCCGTGCACGCCCTCGTCGACGACTCCGCCACCCACTTCCTCGAGGAGCTCGCCGACGAGGTGGCCGCCACCGCCGCCCACCTCGGCCGGCCGTGCTGGCTGATCGCCGAGAGCGACCGCAACGACCCCCGCTACGTGCTGCCACCGGCGGCCGGCGGCATGGGGCTCGACGCCTCGTGGGCCGACGAGTGGCACCACGCCCTCCACGCCGTGCTCACCGGCGAGACCGCCGGCTACTACGAGGACTTCGGCTCCCTCGACCTCCTCGCCAAGGGCCTGCGCCAGGCGTGGGTGTACGCCGGCGACTGGAGCGAGCACCGCCAACGCCGCCACGGCCGCTCGCCCGCCGGCCTGCCCGGCCACGCCTTCGTGATCTCGGTGCAGAACCACGACCAGGTCGGCAACCGGGCCACCGGCGACCGCATCTCCGACACGATCTCGCCGGGCCGCCAGCGCATCGCCGCCGCGCTGATGCTCACCAGCCCGTTCACGCCGATGCTGTTCCAGGGGGAGGAGTGGGGGGCCTCCACGCCGTTCCGCTACTTCACCGACCACCAGGACGCCGAGCTCGGCGCCGCCGTCACCGAGGGGCGCACGCACGAGTTCGGCCACTTCGGCTGGGACCCGGCCGACGTCCCCGACCCCCAGGACCCGGACACGTTCCGGTCGTCGAAGCTGCGCTGGGACGAGCTCGGGGAGCCGGCCCACGCCGAGCTGCTCGCCTGGTACCGGGACCTCGCCCGGCTCCGCCGCCGCCACCGGTCGCTCACCGACGGGCGCTGGGAGGACCAGGTCGTCGACCACGACCCCGACGTCGGCTGGATCCGCGTCCGGCGTGGCGACGTGATCGTCGTCGTCCACCTCGGCGACGCCCCCGTGTCGGTGCCCGTGCCCGACGGCTTCGAGATCCAGCTCGGGTTCGAGGCGCAGCGCAACCGCGACGTGGTCCTGCTGGAGCCCGACGGCGTGGCGGTGCTGACCATCACCCGGCGTTCCTGACGGGCGGATCGACCGCCGACGGTCGATTCGCCAGGAAGGAACGGGTCAGTCGCGGCTGGTCCGGTCCTGGAGGTCGATGAAGAGCTCGCCGTCCTCGACCTGGGTCGGGAAGGCGCGCAGGCCGGCGCCGGAGCGGGGGAACGTCGTCGACCGGTCGCACGACGCGGGCTGGTCGTCGCCGATGACGTAGGCGCCCTCGTCCGGGTCGAACACGAGCGTGCACTCGGGCTGGTCGGGCACGAACGCGCTGAGCGCCAGCCACCCGACCTCCGGGTCGTCGCCGGTGTGGTCGACGTAGATGGCGCGGGAGAAGTTCGCCGGATCCGGGAACAGGATCGGCTGGCCGTCCTCCTCGATGATCTCGGCCAGGCTCTGGGCGCTACCGGCGTCGAAGCGGTCGTCGCCGAGGCGCACCTCGACGTCGCCCTGGCTGGCGAGGCGGGCGACGAGGAACGCGGTGCCCAGCGCGACCACCACGCCGACGACGGCCACCGAGACCGCTCGGCCGGTGTGCCCGCCGCCTCGGCGCTTGGCGACCGGGCTCACGTGCGGGCCCGGGGCGATTGGCAGGGCCCTGTCGGCATCCTCCTAGTATCCGGCCGGCAGCCGCCCCGACCCAAGCCGCGACCAAGGGAAGCACGCATGGACCTCCTCGAGTACCAGGGCAAGCAGTTCTTCGCCCGCTACGGCATCCCGGTGAGCGACGGCGAGGCCGTCACCACCGTGGACGACGCGGTGGCCGCCGCCGAGCGGCTGGGCTACCCGGTCGTGGTCAAGGCCCAGGTCCACACCGGCGGCCGCGGCAAGGCCGGCGGCGTGAAGCTGGCCTCGAACACCGACGAGGCCCGCGAGCACGCCACCAACATCCTCGGCCTCGACATCAAGGGCCACATCGTCCGCACCATCTGGATCGAGAAGGCGTCCGACATCGCCGAGGAGTACTACGCCTCCTTCACGCTCGACCGCTCCGCCAAGAAGCACCTCGGCATGCTGTCCGCCGAGGGCGGCGTCGAGATCGAGGCCGTGGCCGAGGAGAACCCCGACGCCATCGCCAAGATCTGGATCGACCCGGTCGACGGGCTCACCGAGGAGGCGGCCCGAGACTGGGTGCAGTGGGCGAACCTGAACCCGGACGCCAACGACGGCGCCGTCGACATCCTGCGCAAGCTGTACACCGCGTACACCGAGGGCGACGCCGACCTCTGCGAGATCAACCCGCTGATCCTGAAGCCGACGGGCGAGGTCCACGCCCTCGACGCCAAGGTCACCCTCGACGGCAACAGCACGTTCCGCCACGAGGACTACGCCCAGTACGACGAGACCCAGGTCCGCGACGAGCGCGAGGAGGACGCCCACAGCAAGGGCCTCCAGTACGTCGGGCTCGACGGCTACGTGGGCGTGATCGCCAACGGCGCCGGCCTGGCCATGTCCACCGTCGACATCGTCAACCAGGTGGGCGGCAAGCCGGCGAACTTCCTCGACATCGGCGGCGGCGCCAACGCCGAGGTCATGGCCGGTGCGCTCGAGGTCATCAACAACGACCCGAACGTGAAGTCGATCTTCATCAACATCTTCGGCGGCATCACCAAGGGCGACGAGGTCGCCAACGGCATCGTCACCGCCCTCGAGCGGGTCGACATCGAGGCCCCGATCGTCATCCGCATCGACGGCACCAACGCCGACGAGGGCCGGGCGATCCTGGCCGAGCATGAGTCCGAGAAGCTGATCAGCAAGCCGACCATGGTGGAGGCCGCCGAGGCGGTCGTCGCCCTGGCCAAGGAGAGGGGTGCCTGATGGCGATCTTCGTCGATCAGAACACGAAGGTCATCTACCAGGGGCTCACCGGCTCCCAGGGCAGCTTCTACGGGAAGCGCAACGCCGAGTACGGCACGCAGGTCGTCGCCGGCACGCACCCGAAGAAGGCCGGCACCGACGTCGACGGCGTGCCGATCTACGCCTCCGTCGCCGAGGCGGTCGAGGCCACCGGCGCCACCGCCAGCTGCATCTTCATCCCCGCCCCGGGCGTGAAGGACGCCGTGATGGAGGCCGCCGAGGGCGGCGTCGAGTTCATCGTCGTCATCACCGAGGGCGTGCCCGCCCACGACGAGGCGTGGTTCTACAACAAGCTCAAGCGCGACTTCCCGGACGTGCAGCTGCTGGGCCCGAACTGCCCCGGCATCATCAGCCCCGGCAAGTGCAACATCGGCATCACCGCCGGTGAGATCGCCAAGGAGCCGTCGGCCGAGGGCCCGAACGTGGGCATCGTGTCCCGCTCCGGCACCCTCACCTACCAGGCGCTGTACGAGCTGAAGCTGAAGGACATCGGCGTGTCGACCTGCGTCGGCATCGGCGGCGACCCCGTCCCCGGCACCACGTTCATCGACTGCATCGAGCGCTTCGAGGCCGACCCCGAGACGCACGCCATCATGATGATCGGCGAGATCGGCGGCTCGGCCGAGGAGGAGGCCGCCGAGTACATCGCGGCGAACGTCTCCAAGCCGGTCGTGTCCTACGTCGCCGGCGTCACCGCCCCTCCCGGCAAGAAGATGGGCCACGCCGGCGCCATCGTGTCGGGCGGCAAGGGCACCGCCGCCGCCAAGCGCGAGGCCCTCGAGGCCGCCGGCGTGAAGGTGGGCTCGAACCCCACCGAGGCCGGCGCCCTGATGGTCGACGTCGTGCGGGAGCTGCGCTCCTCGTGACACTTCCCGCCGGCGCGTTGGCGCCGGCGGGAGCACCATCCATCCTGTGTGGCCGTGTCCCGGTCCGCTCGCGTCGTCCTGCTCAGCGCGCTCGCGCTGCTGCTCGCCGGCATCCTGGCCGTGCTCGCCGCCTCCGGCGAGGGCGAGCAGGCCATCGGCCCCCCGGCCCCGCCGGCCACCGGCGCGCCCGTCGGCCAGCCGGACACCCCGGCCACGCCGCCGCCCACCACGGCGCCCGCGGCACCGGGGTTCCCGGCGATCACCGCCGGCGACCACGTGCGAGCGGTGCGGACACCGAACGGCATGCTGCTCCCGGCCGTCGGCGCCAAGGACGGGCGCTGGCAGGTCATGACCCCGTGCGCCACGGTGGCCGAGGTGCCGGGCAAGCCGGTGCGCGGCGCCCACGTCGTGCTCGATCCCGGCCACGGCGGTGACGAGCCGGGCGCCGTCGGACCCAGCGGCCTGAAGGAGAGCGACCTGAACCTCGACGTCGCCGTGCGGGTCCGCGACATGCTGCGCGCCGAGGGCGCCACCGTCGTGCTCACCCGCAACCGCGACGTGCGGATGACGCTCGCCACCCGGGCGGCCATCGCCCAGGCCCTCGACCCCGTCGCCTTCGTGTCCATCCACCACAACGCGGCGCCCATCGGCACGGCCTCCACGCCGGGCAGCGAGGCGTACCACCAGCTCGACGCGCCGGGCTCGAAGCGCCTCGCCGGCCTGCTGTGGGAGGAGCTGCAGGCGCACCTGTCGCCGTTCGGCACGGAGTGGGCGGTGGGCGACCAGCCCGGCGCCCGGGCCCGCCGGTCGCTCGACACCGGTGACGACTACTACGGCATCCTGCGCAACGCCGGCGAGGTCACCACCGTGCTCAGCGAGGCCGCCTTCCTCTCGAACCCGGCCGAGGACGCGCTGCTGGGCACGGCGGCGTTCCGCGACGCCGAGGCCCGCGCCATCGCCGACGCCGTGCTGCGCTACGTCCGGACCGAGGACCCCGGCTCCGGCTTCGTGCCGACCAAGGAGGTCGCCACGCCGGCGGGCAGCGGCGGCGGCACCCGGGGCTGCGTGGATCCACCGCTCGTCTGAGCCGGGCTGGCACCATGGGCGCCGGAGCGGGCGGTCGCACCAGCACCGAGCGCGCCCATGACCCCTCCCACCCAGACCGGTCGACCGCCCTGGGAGATCGAGATCCGCGACCGCCCCTCGTCGCCTCCCCCGGAGCCGCCCCGGCGCCGGGGTCCGGGCCGGCGGCTCGTCGCCCTCGCCGTGCTGGGCGTGGCGTGCTTCGTCGCCACCGTGGCGCTGCTCGGCTGGCTGCTCACCGGCGACGGCGACGACGCCCCCGAGGCCGCCGCGCCCACGACGGCGCCGCCGATCACGTTCGCGCCCCGCGACCAGACCACGACCACGGCGGCGCCGACCACCACCACCACGGCGCCCACCACGACCACGACCGAGGCGACCACCACCACGGCGCCGCCGACCACCACGACGGCGGCCTCGGCCGACACCGGCTCGGTCCCGGCGCTGTCGGCCTCGTCCGGCGGCGGGTGGGTGGCGATGCTCACGTCGGTGCCGTACTCGGCGGGCACGTCGCGGCTCGAGGCGGCCTACGACGCCGTCCGGCCGTCGGCGCCCGGTGCGGTCGCCGCCCGGGGTGACGACTGGTCCAGCCTCGGCGACGGCTTCTGGGTGCTGCTCCAGCCCGGCTTCGGCTCCGAGGCCGAGGCCCGGTCGTTCTGCGGCCGGGTCGACGCCAGCAAGACCGACTGCGCACCTCGCCTGCTCCAGCGCGGCTGAACCGACCCGCCGGCCGATCGGGGCGCGAAGGGGTGGCTGCTACGTTCCGATCCCCATGCGCACCGCCGTGCTCGCCTCCGGGAGCGGGACCCTCCTCGACGCGATCCTGAGCGACGGCATCCCGGTCGAGCTGGTCGTCGTCGACCGCCCCTGCCCGGCCACCGAGGTCGCCGCGCGCCACGGCGTGCGGGCGATCTGCCACGAGCGCACGTCCTTCGGCGCCGGCTTCGACCGCGAGTCGTACACCATCGAGGTCACCGAGCTGCTGCGCGGCGCCGGCATCGAGCTCGTCGTCATGGCCGGCTACGGCACGGTGTTCGGCACGGCCATCCACGCCGCCTACCCGCACCGCATCCTCAACACCCACCCGGCGCTGCTTCCGGCGTTCAAGGGCTGGCACGCCGTCGACGACGCGCTGGCCTACGGCGTGAAGGTCACCGGCTGCACCGTCCACGTCGCCACGCTCGAGGTCGACGAGGGACCGATCCTCGCCCAGGAGGCGGTGCCGGTCCGGCCCGACGACGACGCCGCCTCGCTGCACGAGCGCATCAAGCAGGTCGAGCGCCGCCTCTACCCCGAGACCATCCGGGCGGTCCTCGCCGACCCGTCGATGCTCGACCCCAGCCCCCGCACCGCACCGAAGGAGACCGCATGAGGGCCTTCCTGTCCGTCTACGACAAGACCGGCGTGGTCGACCTCGCCCGGGGCCTCGTCGACGCCGGCTGGTCGCTCGTCTCCAGCGGGGGCACGGCGGCGGCCATCGCCGACGCCGGCATCCCCGTCACCAGCACCGAGGAGGTCACCGGCTACCCCGCCATCCTCGGGCACCGGGTGGCCACCCTCCACCCGAAGATCCACGGCGGCATCCTCGCCGACCCCACCGACCCCGAGCACCAGGCCGACCTCGAGACCTACGAGATCGAGCCGTTCGCCCTCGTGGTGGCCAACCTGTACCCGTTCGGGCAGCCCGGTGCCGCGGGTGACGCCGGCGGCCGCAAGCTCGGCGCCTCCGACGACGGGCGCAGCGTCGACCTCATCGACATCGGCGGCCCGGCCATGGTGCGGGCGGCGGCGAAGAACCATGCCCACGTCGGCATCGTCGTCGACCCGGCCGACTACGAGCCGGTGCTGGCCGAGGTCCGGGCCGACGGGACGCTCGGCGAGGCCACCCGCCGGCGCCTGGCACGCAAGGCCTTCGCCCACACCGCCGCCTACGACGCCGCCGTGGTGTCGTGGTTCGACGCCACCGACCCCGAGCCGTCGGCGCTCCCCCCGACCATCCACGTGGCGCTCGAGCGCGACGAGCAGGCGCTGCGCTACGGCGAGAACCCGCACCAGCAGGGCGCCCGCTACCGCCAGCGCGGCACCACCAGCGTCTGGGACCGGGCCGAGCAGCACGCCGGCGTGGCGCTCAGCTACCTCAACATCTTCGACGCCGACGCGGCGTGGAACCTGGCCCACGACCTGGCCGGCGAGTTCGACCGCCCGGCCGTGGCCATCATCAAGCACGCCAACCCGTGCGGCGCCGCCGTGGCCGACACCCTCGCCGAGGCCTACCGGCTCGCCTTCGAGTGCGACCCCCGCTCGGCGTTCGGCGGCATCGTCGCCACCTCGCAGCCGATCGACACGGCGACCGTCGAGGCCATGGTCGCGGCCGCCCAGGCCGACGTCGTGATCGCGCCGGGCTACGACGACGGCGTCATCGACGCGCTCGTCGGCAAGCGCAAGAGAACCCGGCTGCTCACGCTGCCCGAACCCGGCGAGCCCGGCCTGGCGCTGCGCCAGCTGAACGACACCTGGCTCGTCCAGGAGCCGGCCCACTTCGCCGCCGAGCGGTCGTCGTGGCGGGTCGTGACGAAGCGCCAGCCCACCGACGCCGAGCTCGACGACGCCGCCTTCGCCTGGCGCGTCTGCGGCTGGGTGAAGTCGAACTCGATCGTGCTCGCCAAGGACGGCACGGCCTGGGGCATCGGGGCCGGCCAGCAGAACCGGGTCGAGGCCGGCCAGATCGCCGCCGAGAAGGCCGCCGGCCGGGCCGAGGGCGGGGCGTGCGCGTCCGACGCGTTCTACCCGTTCCCCGACGGCATCGAGGCGGCCGCGGCCGCCGGCGTCGCCGTCATCATCCAGCCGGGCGGGTCGGTGCGAGACGAGGAGTGCATCGCCACGGCCGACGAGCTGGGCGTGGCCATGGTCTTCACCGGCGAGCGCCACTTCCTGCACTAGGGAAAGGCGGCGCCGGGCGGTCTTCCGCCGGTCAGACTGCGGCCATGGTGGGACGCCCCTACGACGCCGAGCGGGACCTCGCGGCCGTCACCCGCATGTGGCGCGAGATCGGCTGGATCGACGGCTCCGACCCGCAGGCGTCCGCGTTGGAGGTGCTCCTGGCCCAGGGCGAGGGCCTGGTGGCCGACGTCCACGGCGAGGCGGAGTGCCTCGTGCACCGGGTCCAGGGCTCGCTGCGGTACGGGCAGGACCGAGACCTGCCGCTGACGGCGATCACCGCGGTGACGACCAGCCACGTCGCCCGTCGACAGGGTGTCGCCACCGCGCTCATGCTCGCGACGCTCGACGCCGCCGCAGGTGAGGGCGCCGCCGTCGTCAGCCTCGGGATCTTCGAGCAGGGCTTCTACGACCGGTTCGGCTTCGGCACCGGGGCCTACGAGCACCGCTTCGCCTTCGACCCGGCGACCCTCCGGGTGCCCGTGCCGGGCCGGGCGCCGCTCCGGCTCACCGCCGACGACGCCGGCGACATGTACGAGCTCCTGCGACGGCGGCACCGGGGGCACGGCTCGGTGGTCCTCGACGCACCGGACTGGATGGCCGTCGAGTGGCGCCTGGTCGACAAGCCCTTCGCCCTCGGCTACCGGGCAGCCGATGGCCGGCTCACCCACTTCCTCATGGGGTCGGCCACCGCCGACCACGGTCCGTACGACATCGAGTGGCTCGTGTTCGAGGAGCCCGACCAGCTGCTCGAGCTGCTCGGCGTGCTCCGGATGCTCGGCGACCAGGTGAACCGCGTGACGATCAAGGGCGAGCCGGCCGGCGTCCAGCTGCAGGACCTCGTCCGGGAACCCGTCCGCCAGCGCCGCACCGCCCGCCTCGCCGGCGGGTCGGCCGAGGCCATGCACCACGCCGCCGGCATCCAACAGGACCGGATCCTCGACCTGACGGCGTGCGTGGGCGCCGTGCGGCTCGTCACCCCGCCGCTGGC
>JBKHXT010000016.1:0-9506 GCA_046565885.1 Acidimicrobiia bacterium | reverse complement strand
GTGTAGCCGGAGGCGTTCATGAACGGCGTGGACGAGCGGGGTGCGACCCGAGCGGGTCGCCGCTCGCCGTGCTCGTCGTCGTGGAAGGCGCCGAGGCCCCGTCCGGCGTACACGCACTCGCCGGCGGCGGGCAGGTTGATGACCCCGATCGCCCAGCCGTGCTCGTCCTCGACGGCCAGCAGGTTCGAGTAGAGCGGGACGCCGCGCATGAACGCCTTCGTGCCGTCGATGGGGTCGATGACCCAGCGCCGGCCGGTCGTGCCCGGCTGGTCGCCCTCCTCCTCCCCGAGCACGGCGTCGTCGGGGTGGGCGGCGGCCAGCTCGGCGCGGATGTAGGCCTCGGCGTCCCGGTCGGCCTCGGTGACGGGCGTGCCGTCGCCCTTGGCCTCCACGGCCAGGTCGTCCCGGCGGAAGCGGGTGAGGGTGCGCCGGCCCGCCTCCTTGGTCAGCTCGACCGCCCAGGCGAGCAGCTCGGGGTCGGCGGGTGGCGGGGTCATGGGGGCGAGCATGCCAGCCGGCCGGCGGCAGGATCGGCGCGTTCCTGCCACCGGGTGGAAGGAGCGCGCCGATCGGCGCGCTCCGCCCGCCGCGGCCGGTTGACCCACCGCCGCAGGTGTGTAATCGTGTAAGCGATGACGAGCACGACGGTCGACAGCTGGTTCCGGGGGCGGGTCGACGACCGCTGGTTCGAGGACCTCGACGTCCGGGTCGACCGGGAGGAGATCCTCGTCGTCGGCACCATCGCCGCCCCGAAGCTGGCCAAGGGGGACGACGCCACGGCCCGCCGCACCGCCGCCCTCGCCCGCATCGACGCCTTCCGGGAGGAGACCCGGGGCGCCCGCACGGCCATCGCCGCCGACGCCGAGGCCCGCTTCGAGCGCAAGGTCTCCTGGGGCGTGCGCTGCGACGGTGTCGAGAAGCGCTTCACCGTGGCCAACGTCCCGGTGATGACCCGCCTGCTCTTCGACGAGCGCCAGGTGCTCGACACCCTCATCGACGGCGGCATCGCCCGGTCCCGCTCCGAGGCCCTGGCCTGGTGCGTGAAGCTGGTCGGGACCAAGCAGGCCGAGTGGATCGAGGAGCTGCGCGAGGCGCTCGTCGCCGTCGAGGAGGTCCGGGGCAAGAGCCCCTTGGGCTAGCGCCGGCTCAGATCCGGACCTTCGACGACCAGAAGGCGAGGGGGTCGGGGGACCCGAACGCCTCCACGGACACGGGCCGTCGGTTCCAGGCGAACAGCAGCAGCTGGCCGGCCGGCGCCCGCACCGCCATGTCGCCCTTGCCGTGGCGGTGGTCGACGTCGACGCCGTCGGGGTGGAAGGTGAACATCCACTCGCCGGCGCCGTCGGGCACGTCGTCGTCGGTGGCGTGGAGGTGCACGGTCTCGCCGGTGCCCGTGATGCCACGCCGGCGAGCGTGGACCAGGAACGTGTCGGCCAGCTCGTCGATGCCGTCGAGCGCCAGCGCCGTGTCGATCGGGCCGGGCGATCCCGCCGCCAGCTCGGCGTCGAGCCGGTGCACCACCGTCTCCTGGGCCATGCGCCGGAACCAGAACGCCGCCGTCGGGTGGTCGGCCCAGTTGAGCCGGTGCTCGTCGGGGTCGGTGGCCCGCAGGGCGGCGAGCACCTCGTCGGCCGACGCCCGCAGCACGTCGAGGGGCTCGCCGGGCTCCGGCGGATCGAAGGGCACCAGGTCGGAACCGGGCGCCGCCCGCAGCTGCGCGGCGGCGAACCGGTAGACGCCGGCCTGGTGCAGGAGCAGGTCCGCGACCGTCCAGCCCGGGCAGGCCGCCACCGGCTCCTCGAGGGCGCCGTCGGCGGCGGCGAGCAGGCGGTCGACGTCGGCCTCGAGGTGGGCGAGGTGCTGCTCGGGCTGCATCGGGCCGACCGTAGCGACGGCGTCCGCGCCGTCGGCGCCCGTTTGGGTGACCATGGGCCCGTGGCACACGCGCACCACGACCACGGGCACGACCACTCCCACGACCTCGGCGCCGCGCCGGAGGTCGCCCGCGCGCTGCGCCTCGCGGTGGTGGCGGTGGTGGTCGTCGCCGCCATCGGCCTGCTCGCCTGGCGGCCGTCCGGCGGCGTCGGGCTGCCCGACGCCGTGGCCGGCCAGGGCCAGCGCGTCGACGCCACGGTCTCCGGCGCCACCGAGGTGCCCTGCGCCGGCACCGACCTGACCGGCGAGCCGCTGGCGTGCGAGGAGGTCCAGCTCGACATCACCAGCGGCCCCAACGCCGGCGGCACCGGCACCTTCGAGATCTTCCCCCAGCCCGGCAGCCCCAGCTTCGACGCCGGTGACGAGATCGTCGTCACCGAGTTCGAGATCGCCGACGGCCAGGTGTCGTACACCTTCGCCGACTACCAGCGCTCGACCCCGCTGGTCGCGCTCGCGGCGCTGTTCGTGGTCGCCGTCCTCGCGCTCGGCCGGCTGCAGGGCCTGCGCGCCCTCGGCGGCCTCGTCGTCTCCGGCGTCGTCCTGTTCGCCTACGCCTTCCCGGCGCTGCTCGACGGCCAGCCACCGCTCGGGGTCGCCCTGGTCTCGGCCGTCGTCATCGCGCTCGCCGCCCTCTACCTGGCCCACGGCGTGAACGACACCACCTCCGTGGCGCTCCTCGGCACGCTGGCGGCGCTCGGGCTCACCGGCCTGCTCGGCGCGCTGTTCACCAAGGCCGCCCAGATCACCGGCCTCGCCTCCGAGGACCAGATCTTCCTGCTCGTCTCGGCCGAGGGCGTCGACGTCCGCGGCCTCGTGCTCGCCGGCATCGTCCTCGGCAGCGTCGGCGTGCTCGACGACGTGACCGTGACCCAGGTGTCCGCCGTGGCCCGCCTGCGCGAGGCGAACCCCGCCTACGGCATCAGCGAGCTGTACCGCAGCGGGGTCCGGATCGGCCGCGACCACATCGCCTCGGTCGTCAACACCCTGGTCCTCGCCTACGCCGGCGCCGCCCTGCCGCTGCTGCTCTACTACTCCAACGTCGGCATCGGCTTCTCGGAGTCGGTGACCTCCGAGGTGATCGCCGTCGAGGTCATCCGCACCCTGGTCGGCAGCATCGGGCTGGTCGCCGCCGTGCCGATCACGACCGTGCTCGCCGCCGTCGTGGTGACGGGCACCGGCCTGCCGTCGCTGTCCCGCGGCCCCCGCCGGGCGCTGCCACCGAGCACCGAGGCGCCCGCCCCGCCGCCCGCCCCCGACCCGCAGGACCCGCCGCCGGAGTGGGACCGCTTCGCCCCGGAGGAGCGCGACTTCTAGGAGCGAAGCGCCCCTCGGCCGTGCGGGTCGCGCGCCGGTCGCGGACTTTTCCACAGCGACTTCCACACCTGTGATTACATGGCTGTCGTTCGGACATCCCGCCCCCGACGTGGGCCGCCGGGTTGTCGCGGCCGCGGCGCGCCTGCGAGACTGGTCCGCTGCCCGTACCGGCGCCTCGCCGCGCCCCGTCAAGGTCAACTCTCCCATGTCGAAGATCTGCCAGGTCACCGGTCGCAAGCCGTCGTTCGGCAAGACCATCAGCCACTCGCACCGCCGGGGCAACCGCCGCTGGACGCCGAACATCCAGAAGCAGCGCTTCTGGGTCGAGTCGGAGAAGCGGTGGGTCACCCTCACCGTGTCCGCGAAGGGCATCAAGACGATCAACAAGAAGGGCATCGACGCCGTGCTGGCCGACATGCGCCGCCGAGGGGAGAAGGTCTGATGCCGAAGAACGACAAGCGCCCGATCATCAAGCTGAAGAGCACCGCGGGCACCGGCTACACGTACGTGACCCGGAAGAACAAGACCAACACCCGCGAGCGCCTCGAGCTGTCGAAGTACGACCCGGTCGTGCGCAAGCACGTCCCGTTCAAGGAAGAGCGCTGAGCCGCCGCAGCGGGACGAAGATCTGACCGAGGGCCGGTGCCGATGGGTACCGGCCCTCGCCGCGCCCCGGGGATGGGCGAATGCTGCTCGGGGGGCAGGGGTAGGAACCGGCCACCCCGCAGACCGCCCCGCCAGTCCCCGAGGTCGACGACGTGCAGTTCCAAGCGCTCTTCTCCACACGCGACAGCGATGCCGTCCAGCTCGACGGCATCCTCCACGACGGCTCGGGCATCGGCCGGGCCGCCACCATCACCGGCGCCCGACCCAGCAACGGGGTCCTCGCCGTGGTCATCCCCGGCACCCTCGACGCCTGGGCCGAGAGCATGGCCGTGCTCAGCGTCACCGAGGGACGGGGCTGGCTCGAGCTGAGCGACGGCGACACCCGGCTCAGCCTCCGGCCGGTCGACGCCCACCACGCCTGATCTCCCGCTCTCGGCCGGTGGGTCCGCGCGGGGAGGTGGGGTCTCCGTCGGGCCCACCGACCGAACCACTGACAGGCTCGTGCGGTGGCAGCTGACGACCTGGTCGACGTGGTCGACGAGCACGACCGGGTGGTCGCCACCACCACCCGGGCCCGGATGCGCGCCGAGCGGCTGCGGCACCGGGCGGTGTACGTGGTGGTCCGCACCAGCGACGACCACGTGGTGGTCCACCGCCGGGCCGACTGGAAGGACGTCTACCCGGGCGCCTGGGACCTGTGCTTCGGGGGCGTGCTCGACGCCGGCGAGGCCTGGGACGATGCGGCGGCCCGCGAGCTGGCCGAGGAGGCCGGCATCACCGCCGCGCTGACCCCGATCGGCGGCGGCTCCTTCGACGACGGCGGCGCCCCGGTCATCGGCCGGGTCTACGAGGCCACCCACGACGGCCCGTACCCGTGCCCCGACGGCGAGGTGGTCGAGGTGCGCACCGTCCCCCGCCACGAGCTGGAGGCGTTCCTCGCCGAGCGCCCGCACTGCCCGGACTCGGCCCAGCTCGTCCTGCCGCTGCTGCGCTGACCGCCGCATCGATTGGCGACTTGACCGCCCGGTCAAGTTGACTGGTCGCCATGGCGCTGGGGGACGACCGCGACGACGAGCTGCAGCTCCCGGACTTCAGCCGGCACGTGCTCGGCCAGCTCGGCCTGTCGTTCCCGGACGGCCGCTCGTCGGTGTCGCTGCCCGACGCCGACGTGCTGCGCGACCCCGACGGCCACCTGAACTTCGGCGTGCTCGGCGTGCTGCTCGACATGGCCTCGTCCGGCGCCTTCGCCGACGACGTCTGGGTCCCGTGGGTCCACGCCGACATCACCGCCCACCGCCTGGCGCCGCCGCAGGGCGGGGTGACCGCCTCCGCCCGGCTGCTGCGCCGGGGCAAGCGCACGGCCGTCGTCGACCTCGACGTCCGCGACGACGCCGGTGCCCTCGTCGGCGCGAGCACCCAGCAGATCACCTTCCTCGGGCCGCCGCCCGACCCGGCACCCGACCGCGACCGCCGCCAGCAGGCGTGGCAGGCGATGTTCGACGGCACGTGCCGCCTCGCTCGGTCGCTGCCCGAGCACCTCGGCATCCGCACCGGTGGCGCCGGCACGTGGGAGATGGACCACGGCCCCGACCGAACCAACGGCCTCAGCGGCCTGCACGGCGGCGTGACCACCACCTTCGTCGACGTGGCCGCCGCCGGCACCGTGGCCGAGCGCCGGGGCGCGCCGGCCCGCACGGTCAGCGCGGCCGTGCGCTACCTGAAGCCGGCCCTGCACGGCCCCTTCACCATCACGCCCGAGGTCCTCGGCGACGACGGGCGGGTCGCCGTGGTGCGCACGCCCGTGCTCGACGTCGAGGGCACCCTCGTCATCACCGCCGACGTCCACGTCGGCTGAGGCGCGGGCCTTGCCGGCCCCATGGCGCCGTGGTCCACTGCCGGCGTGCTCCGTGGCCTGCTGACCCTCGACGACCTGCGCGCCGCCGTGGCGGCCGGCTCGATCGACACCGTCGTCGTCGCCTTCCCCGACCCCTACGGGCGGCTGATGGGCAAGCGCCTCGACGCCACCTTCTTCCTCGAGGACCCGGCGCACGGCACCCACGCCTGCGACTACCTGTTCACCGTCGACATGGAGATGGAGCCGGTCGACGGCTACGCCTTCGCCAGCTGGCAGCAGGGCTACGGCGACGTCCACCTCGTGCCCGACCTGTCCACGCTCCGGGTCTGCTCGTGGCTCGACCGCACCGCCCTCGTGCTGTGCGACGCCGAGCGCGACCACGCCCCGGTCGCCATCGCCCCCCGTTCCGTCCTCGCCCGCCAGGTCGAGCGCGCCGGCGAGCGGGGCTACACGGCCAAGGCGGCGAGCGAGCTCGAGTACTTCGCCTACCGCACGACCTACGAGCAGGCCGACCGCTCCGGTCACGCCGACCTGACCCCGGCGGGCTGGTACATCGAGGACTACCACCTGCTCCAGGGCGCCCGCACCGAGGACCTCCACGGCGCCTTCCGCCGCCACCTCGCCGCCTCGGGCATCCCGGTCGAGTCGACCAAGGGGGAGTGGGGGCGAGGCCAGCACGAGGTGAACATCGCCTACTGCGACGTGGCCGACATGGCCGACCGCCACACCGTCCTCAAGCACGCCCTGAAGGAGGTCGCCGACGGCCTCGGCGCCGCGATCACCTTCATGGCCAAGCCCGACGCCGGCGAGGCGGGATCGTCGTCGCACCTGCACCTGTCCCTGTGGCGCGACGACGTGAACGCCTTCACCACCGACGACACGTTCCGCCACTTCCTCGGCGGGTGGATGGCCCACGCCGCCGAGCTCATGGTGTGCTGGGCGCCCACCGTCAACAGCTACAAGCGCTACCAGGCCCAGTCGTGGGCGCCCACGGCCCTCGCCTGGGCCTCGGACAACCGCACCGCCGGCTTCCGGATCGTCGGCGAGGGCCCCGCCCGGCGCATCGAGTGCCGCATCCCCGGCGCCGACGTGAACCCGTACCTCGCCTACGCCGCGGCGCTGGCGAGCGGGCTCGACGGGATCGAGCAGGGCACCGAGCCGCCGCCCCGCCTCGACGGCGACGCCTACGCCACCTCCGACCTGCCGCCCCTGCCCCGCACCCTGGCCCAGGCGGTCGACGCGTTCGAGGCGTCGGCCTTCGCCCGGCAGGCGTTCGGCGACGACGTGGTCGACCACTACGCCCACTTCTTCCGCACCGAGGTCGCCGCCTTCGACGCCGCGGTCACCGACTGGGAGCGCCGGCGGTACTTCGAGCGGATCTGAGCTGGGCAGGGGATCGGACGATCGGCACCGAAAGGTACGGGCACGAGCTGCGTTCCCGATGCGGTGGGTGGGCATCCCCGAGACCCCCGACGAGAGAGAGCTCCCATGAACCTCCGCCGACTGCTGGCCCTGGTCGCCAGCATCGCCGCCGTCACCGCCCTCGCCGGCGTGACCGCTCCCACCGCCTCGGCCGCACCGACCTGGGCCGACGCCGCCACCGCCACCATCACCCCGGGCGTGCAGACCTACACCGAGGGCGCCCAGTGCACGGCGAACTTCATCTTCACCGACGCCACCGACGTCTACATCGGCCAGGCCGCCCACTGCAGCGGCACCGGTGGCCAGACCGAGACCGACGGCTGCCTCGCCGGGTCGCTGCCCCTCGGCACCCAGGTCGAGATCGACGGCGCCAGCCAGCCCGGCGTGATGGTCTACAACTCCTGGCTCGCCATGCAGGAGGCCGGCGAGACCGACCCGAACGCCTGCGCCTACAACGACTTCGCCCTGATCAGGATCGACCCGGCCGACCACGACAAGGTGAACCCGTCGATCCCGTTCTGGGGCGGCCCGGTCGCCCTCGGTGACGAGACGGCCCCGCTCGAGTCGGTGTACAGCTACGGCAACTCCAGCCTGCGCCTGGGCCTCAGCCCCCTGTCGCCGAAGCAGGGCACCAGCCTCGGCACCAACGGCGGCGGCTGGAACCACCCCGTCTACACCGTCACCCCGGGCATCCCGGGCGACTCCGGCTCGGCCTTCCTCGACAGCGAGGGCAACGCCATCGGCGTGCTCTCCACGCTGGCGCTGGCCCCGCTCGCCGGCTCCAACGGCGTGAGCGACGTCGGCCTCGCCCTCGCCTACGCCCAGGCGAACGGCATGGACGTGCAGCTCGAGCCGGGCACCGAGCCCTTCTCGCCGATCCTCTAGATCCGTCGGGCGGGCCTACGGTGCGTCCGTGGCCCGCCCGCTGATCGGCATCACGACCTACCCGCCCGACCGCGACGGTCGGGTGGAGCTGCCCCAGGAGTACGTGCACGCCGTCCGCCGGGCGCGCGCCGAGCCGGTGCTGGTCCCGCCCGGGACGGCCGACGACCCCGTCGACGTGGGCGTCGTGCTCGGCCGCCTCGACGGCCTGGTGCTGGCCGGCGGCGGCGACATCGAGCCCGACCGCTACGGCGGGGCCGGCCACGAGACCGTCTACGCCCTCCGGCCCGAGCGCGACCGGGACGAGCTCGCCCTCGTCCCGGCCGTGCTCGACCGGCGCCTGCCGACGCTCGCGATCTGCCGGGGGCTGCAGGTGCTGAACGTCGCCCTCGGCGGGACGCTCGTGGCCCACCTCCCCGACGTGGTGCCCGGCCCCGACGCCGGCGGGGTCGCCCACCGGCTGGAGCCGGAGGAGATCCGGGGCCGGGCCACGCCGACCCCCCACGAGATCGAGGTCGAGGCCGGGTCGGCGCTGGCCCGGGCGATGGGCGCCGAACGGGTCACGCCGATGAGCTGGCACCACCAGGCCGTCGACCGGCTCGGCGAGGGGCTGCGCGTTGTCGCCCGGGCGCCCGACGGCGTCGTCGAGGCGATCGAGGTCGACGGCCACCCCGAGGTGGTGGCCGTGCAGTGGCACCCCGAGCTGACGGCCGCCGTCGACCCCACCCAGCAGGCGCTGTTCGACGACCTCGCCCGGCGGGCGGGGGAGGGGGCCGGCCGCCGCTGACCCGGGTGGCATGCTCGGAGCCGTGAAGCTCCAGTGGAAGGTCGCCATCGTCACGGGTGCGGCGAGCGGCATCGGCGCCCACGCCGCCCGCCTCTTCGCCGGGGAGGGCGCCACCGTCGTCTGCGTCGACCGCGACCACCACGGCGCCAACGCGGTGGTGAACGAGATCACCGCCGCCGGCGGCCGGGGCCTGGCCCTCACCGTCGACGTCGCCTCGGAGGAGCAGGTGCGGGGCATGGTCGACCGCACCGTCGAGGAGTTCGGCCGGCTCGACGTCCTGTTCAACAACGCCGGCGTCATGCTGGCCGAGGACGGCGACGCCGAGACCACGACCGAGGACGTCTGGGACCGCACCTTCGCCATCAACGTCAAGGGCGTGTGGCTCGGCTGCAAGTACGGCATCCCCGCCATGCGCGACGCCGGCGGCGGCTCGATCATCAACACCGCCTCCTTCGTGGCCCTCATGGGCGCCGCCACCCCGCAGCTCGCCTACACCGCCTCGAAGGGCGCCGTGCTGTCCATGACCCGCGAGCTCGCCGTGCTCCACGCCCGCGAGGGCATCCGGGTCAACGCCCTGTGCCCGGGGCCCCTGCGCACCAAGCTGCTCATGGACTTCCTCGACACCGAGGAGAAGAAGCAGCGCCGGCTCGTGCACATCCCGATGGGCCGCTTCGGCGAGGCCGAGGAGATGGCCAAGGCGGCGCT
>JBKHXT010000015.1:0-24365 GCA_046565885.1 Acidimicrobiia bacterium | reverse complement strand
GGTAGCGGCGGGGGGACCGGGAGGTCCAGCCGTGAACATGCAGACGCGCGGCGTCACCCGCCACATGGCGCGCCAGGACATCGAGGACGACGAGCAGGAGCACGGGCACGACGACGGCCCGTCGATGCTCGAGCAGCACCACCGCGGGACGATCTGGATCCCGTGGACGCTGATCCTGCTCGGCTTCTGGGTGCTGCTCGCCCCGCTGACCCTCGGCTACCTGAACGAGTCGCTGTGGGCCCAGCCGAGCGGCGGGCGCGGCGCCTGGTTCTCCGACCAGACCCACGACTCGCTGCGGGCGTGGCTCATCACGTGGTCCGACGTGGTCTCCGGCGCCCTGCTCGTGGTGCTCGGCTGGCGGGCGCTGAAGCCGGACCGGCCGGTGAGCCGGTGGGCCGCCTGCTTCGTCGGCATCTGGCTCGTCTTCGCGCCGGTCGTGCTGTGGTCGCCGAGCGCGGCCGCCTACGCGAGCGACTCGATCGTCGGCCTCCTCGTCATCGCCCTCACCATCCTCATCCCGGGCATGCCGAACATGGTGCGGTTCATGCAGATGGGCCCGCCGACGCCGCCCGGCTGGTCGTACAACCCGTCGAGCTGGGCGCAGCGCTCGATCCTCATCGCCCTCGGCTTCGCCGGGCTGATGGTCTCCCGCTACCTCGCCGCCTACCAGCTCGGCTACATCGACCACGTGTGGGACCCGTTCTTCGGGTTCGCCGGCGGCACGCAGGAGGTCCTCGACTCCCGGATGTCGCACACGTGGCCGATCTCCGACGCCGCCCTCGGCGGGGTCGCCTACGGCTTCGAGTTCCTCATGGGCTTCATGGGCAGCAAGGCCCGCTGGCGAACCATGCCGTGGATGGTGACGATGTTCGGGATCCTCGTGATCCCCCTCGGCCTGTCCCACATCGCCCTCGTGATGTCGCAGCCCGTCGTGGTCCACCACTGGTCGACGCTGGCCCTGCTGGCGGCGGCGATCATGCTGCCGATGATCACGCTCACCGTCGACGAGGTGGTGGCCATGGGCCAGCACGTCCGCGACGGCATCCGACGCGGCGACCGCGACGGCTCGGCCTGGAAGGTCTTCTGGATGGGCGGCCAGCCCGGCGAGTCGACGCCGGACGAGCGCACGCCGTCGATCGCCGACGCCCACGACGAGCCCGGGGGCGTCCTGCGTGCCTCCCTCTGGGGCGCGAGCACGCCGTGGAACCTGCTGGCGGTCGCCGCCCTCGGCGCGTGGCTGCTCGCCGCACCCGCCGTCTTCGGGGTCGAGATCACCAGCGGCGCCGCCGACGTCGCCCACGTGGGCGGTGCCTTCGTGGTCGTCGACGCGGTCATCGCCTGGGGCGAGCCGGTGCGCGCCCTGCGGCTGCTGAACGTCCCGGCCGGCCTCGCCGTCGCCGGCCTCGTGCTGGTGACCGACGCCGACGTCTCCTACTCGGCGGCGGTCATCGCCACCGGCCTCGCCGTCGCCGCCCTCTCCGTGCCGCGCGGCGAGATCCGCGACCGCTACGGCGACTGGCACCTGCTCACCCGCTGACGGCCGCATGACGGCGCGCCCGCCGTCGTCTGGTTGGATCGTCTGATGGTCCGCTCGCAGCCGGTCGACACCGAGCGCAGCCCGCTCGCGCGCAGCGCCCCGCTGCTCGCCATCGGCGCGGCCCTGGTCGTGGCCGCCGTCTGGTCGGTGTTCGAGGCCGGCGACACCCGGCTCTCCCCGGTCGAGGCGATCCTGCTCGGCATCGTGGAGGGGCTCACCGAGTACCTCCCCGTCAGCTCCACCGGCCACCTGAACGTCATCCAGGACCTGCTCGGGCTCACCGAGACCGACGCCTCGCAGGACGCGGCGAACGCCTACGCCATCATCATCCAGGCCGGCGCCATCGCCGCCGTCGGCTGGCTGTACCGGCACCGGCTGCTCCACGCCGGCCGCTCGGTCCTCGGGTCGGGCACCGACGAGGGCCGGCGCCTCGGCTTCGCCCTCGTCCTCGGGTTCATCCCCGCCGGGCTGCTCGCCTTCGTCTTCGGAGACGTCATCAAGGACCGGCTGTTCGGCATCTGGCCCACCGTGGTCGCCTGGGTCGTGGGCGGCATCGTGCTGCTCGTGTGGTCCCGGCACGAGCGCTCGGGGACCCGGCCCTTCGAGGCCATCACGGCCCGCGACGGGCTCATCGTCGGGCTGTTCCAGATCGTCGCGCTGTGGCCGGGCACGAGCCGCAGCCTGGCCACCATCCTCGGCGGCCTCGCCGTGGGCCTCACCCTGCGCGCCGCCGTGGAGTTCAGCTTCCTCCTCGGCTTCCTGACGCTCGGCATCGCCACGGCCTACGAGGCGCTCGACAGCGGCGCCATGGTGCTCGACGAGTTCGGCGTGCTCGCCCCGGCGCTCGGGTTCGTCACCGCGACCATCGCCGCGGCCGCCGCCGTCGTGTGGATGCTGCGCTACCTGGAGGAGCGGGGCCTGGCGCTGTTCGGCTGGTACCGCCTCGCCATCGCCGGCGTCGTCACCGCCCTGGTGCTCACCACCGGGCTGTAGCTACAGCTGGCGGGGGACGGTGACCTCGTCCTCGTCGACGAGCAGCACCTCGTCGCCGGCCTCCAGCCGGCCGGGACCGACCTCGAACCACCGGCCGCCGAGGTTGGGGAGCCGACGGCTGCGCTGGGCCCCGGTGGCCCGCTCGAGCGTGTGGATCACGCCGCCGTGGCTCACGACCAGCGCCGTGCCGCCCGGCCCGACGTCGAGGGCCACGCGGGCCAGCGCGCCGGCCGCCCGCTCGAGCACCGAGTCGTCCTCCTCCCAGCCGGGCGGGCGCAGACCCTCGGCCAGGTAGCCGGGGAAGCGGTGCTCGATCTGGTCGCGGGTGAGGCCCTGGTACTCGCCGGCGCAGCGCTCGCGCAGGTCGTCGTCGACCTGCACCGGGCCGATGCCGAGCTCGTCGGCGAGGATCGTGGCGGTGACGAAGGCCCGCTCGAGCGGCGACGCCACCACGGCGTCGAAGGCGCCCAGCCGGCTGGCGGCGTGGCGGGCCTGGCGCACGCCGAGCGTGGAGAGCGGCGGGTCCTCGGTGCCCTGCCAGCGGCCGTCGGCGTTCCAGGTGGACTGGCCGTGGCGGACGAGGAGCAGCTGGGCGGGGTCGGACATCGGGCGCCGACCGTACCCTCGGTACGCTGCCGGCCCGATGCCGACGATCCGCCTGTTCGCCGGGGCGAGGGAGGCCGCGGGCACCGACCGCGACCACCTCGACGGCACCACCGTCGGCGCCGTGCTCGACGAGGCCGTGGCCCGGTACGGCGCCGGCTTCGCCGCCGTGCTGCCCAGCTGCAAGGTCTGGGTGAACGGCGAGCCGGCCGACCGAGACGACCCCGTGGCCGAGGCCGACGAGGTCGCCGTGCTGCCCCCGGTCTCCGGCGGCTGAGCGTGGCCGGCTCCACCACCCGCGCCCGCCCCACCCGCGCCCAGCGGGCGGAGGCCAAGCGGCGGGAGCGGGTGAAGAAGATGCGGTCCCGGGCGGGGAGCCGCTACCGCATCCACTACGACATCGACGGCCCCCGCGTCCGACTCGGGCTGCTGTGGTTCGCCGGCGCCGTGGTCGCGTTCGCCCTCGGGTCGGTGGCCGTGGCCCTGTACTTCGGCCTCGCGTTCGCCGCCGCCGGATCGCACGCCCTGCGCACCTGGCGCGCCCGGGGCGCACCGGTCGACCCACGGGTGGCGCTGATCGGCGTCGCCGTCGTGGTGGCCGGCGCGGCCGTGCACCCCCGGGCGATGGGCGTGGCGCTGCTGGCCGTGACCGCGGCCGTGGTCGTCCTCGGCGCCCGGGAGGGGGGCGGCGGTGCGGCCGCCGGCGTCGCCCGCGCCTCGCTCGTGCTGCAGTGCACCGTGCCGGTCGCGGTGGCGGGCGGCTGCTTCGTGCTGCTGCACGAGCTGGAGCCGTGGGCGGCCATCGCCCTGCTGCTGCTCACCTCCGCGTACGAGACCGGCGACTTCCTCATCGGCTCCGGCTCGTCCACCTCCTTCGAGGGGCCGGTGGCCGGCGGCCTCGCCGTCGTCGTGCTCGCCTTCGCCGTGGCCGCCTTCGGGTTCCCGCCGTTCGGCGTCGGCGAGGCCCTCGCCTTCGGCGCGCTGGTGGCGCCCGGCGCCTTCGCCGGGCAGCTGCTGGCGTCGGTCGTCCTGCCCCACGCCCGGGCCCTGGCCCCGGCGCTGCGGCGGGTCGACAGCCTGCTGGTCGTGGCGCCGCTGTGGTACCTCGGCGTCGACGTGCTGGTGGCCTGAGGCCCTGGAGTACCCTCCGGCCAAGGTCCGGGAACGGGCCGGGATCCCGGGAGCACACGTGCGCGACACCCTCCGCAACATCACCGCCGACGACTACCTGGGCGACGTCACCGCCCTCGAGATGGACGAGCTGCGGGCCCGCCGCGCCACCTGCCGCGAGGTCGAGACCGGCCTGTCGTACCTGCGCCGCCAGGCCCAGGGCCGCCTCGACGTGGTGGCCGCCGAGCGGTCCCGCCGGGCCGAGGGCGGCGAGGCCGACCACGACCTCGAGGACCTCATCGCCCGGCTGCCCGAGCTGCTCGCCGGCAGCACCCGCACGCCGGGCACCGGCCGGCTGCCGTCGGAGTTCGGCACCGGCTCGGTCGACGCCGACCTCGCCGACGAGCTCGACGACATCGTCTCCCGCGGCCACCTCTCCGAGCCGGGCCAGCTGTCCGACGACGAGCTGGCCCAGGTCGCCGACGCGCTCGAGGGCTACGAGCGCAAGGTGTCCGACCTGCGCCGGGCCTTGTTCGACCGCATCGACGCCATCGAGGCCGAGCTCACCCGCCGCTACCGCACGGGTGAGGCGTCGGTCGACAGCCTGCTGTCGTAGCGCCCTCTGCTTGACTGCCCGGTCATGAGCACCACGTCTCCCGCCGTCCTGGTCGTCGACGACGAGCCCCAGGTCCGCAAGGTCGTGCGGTCGGTGCTCGAGGCCGACGGCTACATCGTCACCGAGGCCGCCGACGGCCACGCCGCCCTGATGCTGATGAACAGCGTGGCCGGGCCCCGCGGGCCCCACCTGCTCGTGCTCGACGTGATGATGCCGGGCATCGACGGCATCGAGGTGTGCCGCCAGATCGACCACCGGCGCACCAAGGTGATCATCCTCACCGCCCGCGACGACGCCGCCACCCGGGCGGCGGCCGAGGAGGCCGGCGCCGACCGGTACCTCACCAAGCCGTTCTCGGCGGTCGAGCTGCTCGACGCCGTGCGCGAGCTGCTGGCCGCCGAACCGGCCTGAACCGCTCCGCCCCGGTGCCCGCGTCACCCGGCGACGACGGCATGGTGGCGCTCGGCGCCTTCATCCGCGACCAGCGCCGCGAGTCGCGGCTGTCGATGCGCAAGCTGGCCGAGCTCGCCGGCGTCTCCAACCCGTACCTCAGCCAGATCGAGCGGGGCCTGCGCAAGCCGTCGGCCGACATCCTCCAGCAGCTCGCCCGCGCCCTGTCGATCTCGGCGGAGGCGCTGTACGTGCAGGCAGGCATCCTCGAGCGGCGGGATGGGGATGTGGACGTGATCGGCGAGATCCTCCGCGACGGCTCCCTCACGTCCGAGCAGCGCCACGCGCTGGTGCGGGTGTACCGGTCCTTCCGCGCCGAGGCCGGGACGCCGATCGAGGCCGAGCCCGGGGACGACCCGGGGGAATGCCCGCCGGAGGGCGAGCGTTGAGGGCGTCCGTGCAGCGGCTCGCCGTGCTCTCCTTCCACACGTCGCCCCTCGTGCAGCCCGGGATGGGCGACAGCGGGGGCATGAACGTGTACGTCCGCGAGCTGGTGGCGTCGCTGGCCCAGGCCGGCGTCGACTGCACCGTCTACACGCGGGCGTGGGCGGACGACCTGCCCGAGGTCGTCGACATCGAGCCCGGGTTCCGGGTCGTCCACGTGCCGGCCGGCCACCCCTCGCTGCCGAAGGAGGCCCTGCCCTCGGTGGTCGACGAGTTCGCCGACGGCGTGCTCGACCACCTGGCCGCGAACCCGGTCGACGCCGTGCACGCCAACTACTGGCTGTCGGCGGTCGCCGGCCACCGCATCAAGCACGCCCTCGACGTGCCCCTCGTGGTCACCTTCCACACGCTGGCCCGGGTCAAGGCGGCCGCCGGCGACCTCGAGCCCGCCCACCGCGTCGCCGCCGAGGAGGCCGTGATCGGCTGCGCCGACGCCATCCTCGCCAACACGGGCGCCGAGGTCGACGAGCTGGTGCGCCTGTACGGGGCCGAGCCGAGCCGGCTCGAGGTCGTCCCGCCCGGCGTCGACCACGCCTTCTTCAGCCCCGGCGAGCGGGCCGGCGCCCGGGCGGCGCTCGGACTCGGCGACCACCCGGTCGTGCTCTTCGTCGGGCGCATCCAGCCGCTCAAGGGGCTCAACGTCTCGGTGCGGGCGCTCGCCCGGCTCGAGCGCGACGACGCCGTCCTGCTCGCCGTCGGCGGCACCAGCGGGCCGGCGGGCGAGGCCCACCTGGCCGACGTGCGGGCCGAGGCCGAGCGCCTCGGCGTGCTCGACCGGGTCCGCTTCGTCGAGGCCCAGCCCCACCACCTGCTGTCGACGTACTACCGGGCCGCCGACGTGGTGCACGTGCCGAGCCGCTCCGAGAGCTTCGGCCTCGTCGCCCTCGAGGCCGCCGCCTGCGGCACCCCCGTGGTCGCCACCGCTGTCGGCGGGCTGCAGACGCTGGTCGCCCACGGTCGCTCCGGCTTCCTCGTCGACGACCGCGACCCGGCCACGTGGGCGGCCACCACCGACCGGGTGCTGGGCGACCCCGTGCTGGCGAAGCGGCTGGCCGCCGGCGGCGTCGCCGTCGCCCGGGGCTACACCTGGTCGTCCACGGCGGCGCGCCTGCGCCGGGTGTACGGCGACCTGGCCGACCGTCGCCTCGTGGCCTGCGCCGCCGCCTGACCCGCGGCGCCGGCCCGCGGCCGCACCGGCACACTGGGCGGGTGCAGCACGCCTCCACCCCGGAAGAGCTCGACGCCATCACCGCCACCATCGAGGAGTGGCTGGAGGTGCAGCGGGACGAGAACCCGATCGTCGCCCACGTCGAGCGCGACGAGACGCCCGACGTCCGCCGCTGGTTCGTGCGCGTCCTCGGCGAGGAGAAGGACGTCTTCTCCATCTGGTTCGAGCTGCGCCAGCGCACCCTCCACTACGAGACCTACGTGATGCCGGCGCCGGAGGAGGACCACGCCCGCTTCTACGAGCACCTGCTCCGGCGCAACCACGGCCTGATGGGGGCGGCGTTCGAGATCGGCGACGAGGACGCCGTGTTCCTCGCCGGCGCCCTGCCCAACCACGCCATCGACCACGACGAGCTCGACCGCATCCTCGGGTCGCTCTACGTGTGGACCGAGCAGTTCTTCCGCCCGGCCCTCCGCATCGGCTTCGCCAGTCGCTTCGGCGGCTGACGCCCTGTTGCATCTCGATGTATCTCATGCCATGTTGGTGCTGCGGGTCGGCGCTGATCCGGTCGGGGAAGCCGGCGAGGCGCCGACCCGCCGATCGGTAGCCTCCGCCGGCATGGACCGGGTCGAGCTCCAGATCGTGGGCGGCGGGCGCATGGGCGAGGCGCTGCTCGGCGGCCTGCTCGCCGCCGACCCCGCCCGCACCATACGCGTCGTCGAGGCCGCGGCCGGTCGCGCGGAAGAGCTGCGCGGCGCGCACGCAGGCGTCGAGGTCACCGACCGACCGGGCCCGGCCGAGGGCACCCTCGTCGCCGTCAAGCCCCACCAGGTGGCGTCCGTGGCCGAGGCGGTCGGCGCCGCCGACGGCGGTCGGGTGCTGTCCATCGCCGCCGGCGTCACCATCGCCACGCTCGAGGCGGCCCTGCCCGACGGCACGCCCGTCGTGCGGGCCATGCCCAACACCCCGGCCCTGGTCGGCGCCGGGGCCGCCGCCGTCGCCGCCGGCACCCACGCCGGCGACGACGACCTGGCCTGGGCCGAGGCCGTGCTCGGCGCCGTCGGCTCGGTGGTGCGCGTGCCCGAGCACCTGCTCGACGCCGTGACCGGGCTCTCGGGCTCCGGGCCGGCCTACGTCTTCCTCGTGCTCGACGCGCTCATCGAGGGTGGGGTCGCCGCCGGGCTGCCGCGCGACGTCGCCGAGGCGCTCGCCGGCCAGACCGTGCTCGGCGCCGCCGCCCTCTACGTGCACGGCGACGCCACGCCGGGCGAGCTGCGGGCGGCCGTCACCAGCCCCGGCGGCACCACCGCCGAGGGCCTCCGCGTGCTCGAGCAGCGCGCCGTGCGAGCGGCGGTCATCGACGCCGTGCTCGCCGCCCGCGACCGCTCGGTGGAGCTCGGCGCCGGCTGAGCCGACCGCGGAACCCGGCGTACCGGTCGTTTCGCGCTGAACTGCTGTCGGAGCCGCTGCCATCTGCGCGCGCGGCGTCTGCTGGTCCCCGAGCACCGGGTAGCGACCGAGGTGCACCCCGAGACCAGGAGGCCACATGACCAGCATGGATCGACCCGATCGCCCGATCCCGGGCACCGGCACCACCCCGACCGCACCGCCGACCCCGGCCGGCGCTCCGCCCGTCGCCAGCCCGCCGCCCGACCCGACCGTCGACCTCACCGACGGCCGGGGCGGCTCCTCCACGCCCGCCTCCGTCGACCACGGCAAGGAGGCCGGCCGCGAGGTGGCCGGTCACGCCCGCAGCGAGGCCGAGGAGGCCGCCGGCCACGCCGCCGAGGAGGCCCAGCGCGTCGCCCAGACCGCGAAGTCCGAGGTGCGAGACGTCGTCGACGAGGCCCGTGACGCCGTGCGCGAGCAGGCCGACCGCCAGGCCCACGTCGCCGCCGACGCCCTCGGCCGCTTCCGCGACGACCTGCGGGCGATGGCCAGCGACGAGGCCCCGCGCGACAGCACCGCCCAGTACATCCAGCGGGCCGCTGGTGGTCTCGACGACTTCGTCGGCCGCCTCGAGCGCGAGGGCATCGAGGGCGCGCTGACCAGCGTCCGCTCGTTCGCCCGTCGCAGCCCCGGCGGCTTCCTGCTCGCCTCGGCCGGCGCCGGGTTCGCCATCGGGCGGATCATCCGCAACGCCGACCACCCCCAGCAGGTCCAGGAGCAGGACGGCGGCCAGGTCAGCGGCCAGCAGGAGATCGACCTCACCGGCTCCGCCAGCCGCTTCGAGGAGCGCAGCGCCATCATCGAGGGCGCCGAGCGCACCGGCTCGTTCGCCCCCTCCGAAGGCGGGGGGATGCGCCGATGACGCTCACCGACCCACGCACGAACGGCCACGCCCGGCCCGTGCACGACGCGCCGTCGCCCGAGACGGAGATCGGCGCGCTGTTCGGTGAGCTGAGCACCGAGGCCAAGATGCTCGTCCGCCAGGAGGTCGAGCTGGCCAAGGCCGAGATCAAGGAGTCGACCCAGCACGCCACCGGCGTCGGGGCCGGCTTCGGCGGGGCCGCCCTCGTCGGGTACCTCGCCCTCGCCATCTTGGCCGTCGCCGCCGGACTCGGCCTCGCCGAGCTCATGCCGGCCGGCTTCGCCTTCCTCATCGTCGGTGTCGTGCTCCTGGCCATCGCCGGCGTCGCGTTCCTCATCGGGCGCAAGAACCTGCAGGCGCTGAACCCGGTGCCCCGCAAGACGATCGAGACCATCAAGGAGGACCTCTCATGGCTACGCGCTCGGATGAGCTGACGTACGAGATCCAGGCCACCCGTGGCCGCATGGACCGCACCCTGGACGACATCGGTGACCGCGCCGGCCCCGGCCGGCTGACCGAGCGCCTGAAGGGCGCCGTCGCCAACACCCGCGACACCGTCATGGGCACGGCCGGCCAGGCCGGCCACGGGGTCGCCGACACCGCGAGCGGCGTCGCCGACTCCGCCGGTCGAGCCACCCACGCCGTGACCGACCGCAGCCAGGGCAACCCGGTCGCCGCCGGGCTCATCGCCTTCGGCGCCGGCCTCCTCGCCGGCTCCGTGCTGCCCGAGAGCCGCACCGAGAACCGCCTGGCCCGCGAGGTCCAGTCCAAGGCCCAGGGCCCGCTGCGCGAGCAGGTCAAGGAGTCGGCCACCTCGGTGACCGACCGGGTCGGCGGCAAGGTCCAGGAGGCCTCCGAGCACGTGAAGGACGAGGCCCGCCAGGCCAAGGACGAGGTCGCCGGCGACGTCCGCCAGCGCAAGGACGCCGTCCAGGAGCACGCCCAGGGCGCCGCCCAGGACGTGAAGGACGACGTCCGCCGCGACGCGGAGGACGCCACGCACCGAGCGAAGGAGGAAGCCCGCCACCACAGCGGGCAGTGAGCCGATGGCGACGACCAGGACCGGGAACACCACCACCCGCACCGACGACGAGGTCATCGACCTCACCGATGACCACCGCGACCCGGGGGGCGACGATCGAGGCCGCAGCGCCGAGTCGCCCGGCGACGTCCCCGCCTCCGGCTGGAAGGACGTGGCCAAGCGGGTGAAGGGCGAGCTGAAGGAGGACCAGGTCCCGCTGCTCTCGGCGGGCGTGGCGTTCTTCATGCTGCTCGCGCTGTTCCCGGCCCTGGCCGCCGTGATCTCCATCTACGGCCTCGTGGCCGATCCCGCCGAGGTCTCCCAGCAGGTCGAGAACGCGACCTCGGCCCTCCCCGAGAGCGCCCAGACGCTCATCACCGACCAGCTCGAGGGCGTCGCCGAAGCCGACAGCGGCCTGGGCTTCGCCCTCATCGGTGGTGTGCTCGCCGCCCTGTGGACCGCGTCGTCCGGCGTCAAGCACCTGATCGAGGCCATCAACGCCGCCTACGACGAGCGCGAGACCCGGGGCTTCTTCAAGCTGCGCGGCCTCGCGCTGGCCCTGACCGTCGGCGCCGTCCTCTTCGCCGCCGTGGCCATCGGCGTCATCGGCGTCCTGCCGGTGCTCGCCGACCAGCTCCCCCTCGGAGACGTCGGGCAGATCCTGGTGCAGGTGGCGTCCTACGTCGGCCTCGCCGTCGGCTTCGCCCTGTGCCTGGCCGTGCTCTACCGGTACGCCCCCGATCGTGACCAGCCCCGCTGGCAGTGGGTGTCCTGGGGCGCCGTCGTCGCCACCGTGGTCTGGATCGTCGCCTCGATCGGCTTCTCCGTCTACGTGACCAACTTCGGCAGCTACGGCGAGACCTACGGCAGCCTCGGCGCCGTCATCGTCCTGATGCTGTGGCTGGTGATCACCGCCTTCGCCGTGATCCTCGGGGCCGAGCTCAACAGCGAGCTCGAGGCCCAGACGGCCGAGGACTCCACCCGGGGCGAGCCCCGCCCGATGGGCGAGCGCGACGCGGTCAAGGCCGACAACGTCGCCCCCGCCCAGGGCTGACCCACACCAGCACCATCCACCACTCCTGGCTCTCCGCCTGCTAGTGGCACAGGACCCTCCCGGGGCCTAGCCTGGCGGGCGGAGAGAAGGGGTGTCCCATGACCCAGGCGTCGAGCCGCCCCGGCTTCCTCACGCCCCGTGAGGTGGCCGAGGCGCTGCGAGTGTCCGACATGACGGTGTACCGGCTGATCAAGTCCGGCGAGCTGCGCGCCCTGCGCATCGGCAAGTCGTACCGCATCAGCGAGGAGGACTTCGACGCCTACCTCGCCGATCGCTTCACCGAGGCCGGCTGAGGCAGCACCCCCGGCGGGGGTTACCGTCGGCGGGGATGTCCCCCCTCCGGCACGACACCGTCTCGTTCCTGTCCGACTACGGGCGCGACGACGAGTTCGTGGGCGTCGTGCACTCGATCCTGCACTCGACCGCCCCGGGCATCCGGGTGATCGACATCACCCACGACATCCCGCCCCACGACGTGCGCGCCGGCGGCCTGGCCCTGGCCCGCAGCGCCCAGTACCTGTGCCCGGGCGTCGTGCTCGCCGTGGTCGACCCCGGCGTCGGCTCCGGTCGACGGGGCATCGCCATCGAGGTCGGCGGCGGCCAGTCGGTGCTGGTCGGCCCGGACAACGGGCTGCTCGCCCCGGCCGTCTCCATGGTGGGCGGCGCCACGCGGGCCGTGTCGCTGACGAACACCGACTTCCACCTGCCGGCGCCCGGCCCCACCTTCGACGGCCGCGACGTGTTCGCCCCGGTGGCGGCGGCGCTGTGCACCGGCGTCGACCTCGGCGAGCTCGGCGACGAGGTCGACCCCGTCTCGCTCGTGCCCGGGATGATCCCGGTCATCCGCGAGGAGGAGGGGGCGCTGATCTCCGACGTGCTCTGGGTCGACCGGTTCGGCAACTGCCAGCTCAACGTCGACCCCGACGACCTCGAGGGCTGGGGCGATCGCATCCGCCTCCGCATCGGCGGCGAGCCCCGCCTGGCCCGCCGGGTCGAGGCCTACGCCGAGATCGGATCGGGCGAGGTCGGCCTGGTCGTCGACTCCTACGGGCTGGTCTCGGTGGCGCTCGACCGCCGCTCGGCCCGGGCCGAGCTCGGGCTCTCGGCCGGCAGCGAGGTGCGCCTCGAGCGGCTCGACGATGACGACACGACGCCGGGCGTGACCACCCAGGTCAGCCTCGGCGCCCGACGCGAGGGAGGCGCCCGATGAGGCCCAGCACCACGATCGTCCTCGGGCTGCTGCTGCTGCTCATCATCGGCGCGGCCACCGTGCAGCTGGTCCTGCTCACCTGAGCGGCGCCCGACGTCAGCCGTAGCGGGCGAGGGCGCCGGCCATCAGCCCGAGGCCCGCGAGGCCGGGCAGGCCGTCGACCCGGCGGTCGATGCGCTCGGCCACCGCCCGACCCTCGTCGCCGGAGAACAGCGTGCGCACGAGGTGGCGGGTCTCCTCCTCCGGCATGACCGAGGCGCCGACCGGGCTCCACAGCGCCCGCACCAGCCGGCGGGTGGTGCGCTGCGCGGCCCGGCTCGCCTCCAGCCGCTCCACCGCGTGCGACCGGTAGAAGGCGATGTGGGTGCCCTCCTGGCGCATGATCCGGCGCAGCAGCTCGTCGAGCACGGGGTGCCGCGCCTCGGCGGCCAGGCGGACGTAGCCGGCCTGGGTCGTCCACTCGTTGATGGCGCCGAAGGTCATGTGGACGGCGAGGAAGTTCGGCGTGGCGGCGGAGAAGGCCATCCAGAGCAGCGGGCTGGCGGTGATCCGCCAGCCGAGGCGCCGGCGCATCGTCGCCACCCGCGGCGACCCACCCGGCTCGTCGTGGGCGGCGAGCACCCGACCGAGCGCCTCGCCGTGCCACAGCTCCTCGTGGTTCCAGAGCGTGAGGAACGTGGTGATCTCCGGGTCGTGGTGGGCCCGGGTGTTCAGCAGGTTCCGCAGGTAGCACGACGTGTGGTTCTCGACGTCGTGCATGTACCGCAGGCAGCGCAGGTGGTCCGGCGCCAGCGGCTGGTCGCGGAACGCGTCGAAGTCGAGGTCGGCGACGTCCAGGCGGTCGGCGGATCGCTTGTAGGTCTCGAGGTCGAAGGCCACGCCCCCACTTCGGAGTGACCGGTGCGTCCGGATTGACCGTTCCGTCAGACCTGTGCCACGAGCGCGTCTCGGGTGAAGCGCTTCACGCCGCCGCGCAGCAGGAGCAGGGCGACCACCCACACGACGGCGCCGATGCCGATGGCGACCGGCATGGTGACGAGCAGCAGCCCGGTGGACTGGCCGACGGCGAGGAAGATGAGCGGCAGGATCACGGCGCCGCCGAGCTGGTTGGCCTCCTGCGTGGTGTGGGTGCGGGCCGAGACGCGCACCATGATCGACAGCCCGAGCGTGGCCACGGCCGGCGCCACCCACAGGATCATCACGCCCCAGAGCCGGGTGGGCACGAAGACGCGCTCCATCACCGGCCACGCCACCCCGTTGGCCACCACGACGAAGGCCAGGAACCCCAGCCAGGACACGGCCACGGCGGGCAGGAAGGCGGAGAGGAACTTGGCGATGAACAGGTCGCGGTCGCGGATCGAGGAGTGCAGCAGGGACTCGAGCGTGCGCCGCTCCTTCTCGCCGGCGAACGCATCGGCCGCGAGGACGGCCGACACCATCAGGGGGACGATGAGGAACAGCGGCGCCAGCAGGTAGCCGTTCACGAGCACGATGAGCTGCTCCTCCACCGGCAGGTCGAGGATCGGCCGGGCGAGGTCGCCGGGGACGTCGGAGAGGAAGCGCTCGACCTGCACGCCGGGCGTCGCCCGGGCGGCGAGGCCGATGGCACCGGGCAGCAGGACCATCAGCAGGATCGGCACGGCGAGCATCGGGATGACGACGGACTTCGAGCGCACGACGGCGCGGAGGTCCTTGGCGACCACGCCGCGCACGGCGGTCCAGTCGGTGCTCACGCCGGCACCTCCGGCGCCAGGCCGCCCTCGGCGGCGCGGCGGGCCTCGATGGCGAAGTACACGTCCTCGAGGGTGGGCGGCCGGGGGACGGCGGCGTAGACCTCGGCGCCCCGGGACACGAGGTCGGCGACGACGCGGGGGACCACCGACCGGTCGTCGACCCGCAGGCGCATGCCGCCGGCGTCGGCGCTGGCGTCGAGCACGCCGTCGAGCCGGCGCACGGCCTCGACGTGCTCGAGCGGTGCCGGCCCGCCGAGCTCGAGGTCGACCTCGAGACCGTCCCAGAGCTCGGCCGCCAGCTCGGCCGGGCGGCCGTAGGCGATGAGCTCGCCGCGGTCGAGCACGGCCATGCGGTCGGCGAGGCGGCCGGCCTCGCCGAGGAAGTGGGTGGCGAGCACGACGGTGCGGCCGTGCTCGCTGGCGAGCGAGCCGATCAGCTCGACGACGTCGCGCGTCGCCGAGGGATCGAGGCCGCTGGTGGGCTCGTCGAGGAACAGGACGTCGGGGTCGTGGAGCAGCGAGCGGGCGAGGCCGAGCCGCTTGCGCTGGCCGGTGGAGGCGCCGCGCACCGGGCGGTCGGCCCGGTCGGCCATGCCGAAGCGCTCGAGCAGCTCGCTGATGCGGACCTCGACTCCCGACCCCCGCTCGCCTCGCACCATGGCCGCGTAGCGCAGGTTCTCCCGGGCGGTGAGGCGGTCGTCGAGGCCGGCGTGCTCGGTGAGCACGCCCGTGCGCCGGCGCAGCTCGTCGCCCTGCGTCGCCGGGTCGAGGCCCAGCACCCGGGCCGTGCCCCGGTCCGGCGTGAGCACGCCGTTGAGCAGTCGCACGGTGGTGGTCTTGCCGGCGCCGTTCGGGCCGAGCAGGGCGAGCACCTCGCCGGGGGCGACCTCGATGGTCAGCTCGGCGAGCCCGACGCCACCGGGGAAGAGCCGCCCGAGCCCCTCGGTGACGATGCCGCCGTGCACGCGCCCTGTCTACCGGCCGCCGATGGTCGGGCTGGCGCCGGGGCCGCTGTGGTGGAATCGACGCCGTGAACCTGGCCGAGATCTGCGCGCCCCACCCCGACGACGCCGTCGCCATCATCTCCCGCGGCAAGGCGACCACCTACGGCGAGCTGCGAGACCAGGTCGGCCGGCTGCGCGGCGGCCTGCTGGCCCACGGCATCGAGCCCGGCGATCGGGTCGGCATCGTCGCCGCCAACAACTGGTACTTCGTCGCCAGCTGGCTCGCCATCCTCGGCGTCGGCGCCGTGGCCGTCCCGCTCAACCCCACCAGCCCGGCACCGGAGGTCACCCGCGAGCTGGCCGAGGTCGGCGCCGTCGCCGTCGTCGTCGGCCCGATGGGCAAGCGGGTGCTCCCCGACCTCGACCGCTCGGCGCTGCCCGACCTCCGGCTCATCGTGCAGGCCGACCCCGGCGACCTCGTGGTCGACGACGCCGTCCGCCTCGACGAGCTGCTGGCGGCGGAGCCCGCGCCCATCGCCGAGCGGTCGGACGATGACCTCGCCGTGCTCATGTTCACCTCCGGCACCGCCGGCTTCCCGCGCGCAGCGATGCTCAGCCACGGCAACCTGCTCGCCAACATCGAGCAGCTGCAGGCCAACCCGTTCCGCGAGCAGCGCGGCGACGACGTGTCGTTCGGGGTGCTGCCGTTCTTCCACATCTTCGGGCTGAACGTCGTGCTCAACATGGCGCTGCACACCGGCGGCTCGGTGCTCACCGTCGAGCGCTTCGACCCCGAGTCGGCGATCGAGTCGATCCGGATGCACGGCGTCACCCTCATCGCCGGCGCCCCGGCCATGTGGCAGGCGTGGGCGCTGCTCCCCGGTGCGCCGTCCGATTCCTTCGCCACCGTGCGCATCGCCGGGTCCGGCGCCGCCAAGCTCGACGCGCACGTGCGGACCACCATGCTCGAGCGCTTCGGGCTCCAGATCGACGAGGGCTACGGCCTCACCGAGGCGTCCCCCGTCGTCACGACCTCCACGGGCATCCCCGCCCCGGCCGGCAGCATCGGCGCCCCGCTGCCCGGCGTGAAGGTGCGCCTGATCGACGCCGACGGCCTCGACGTGCTCGTCGGCGACGTGGGCGAACTGCGGGTCAGCGGCCCGAACGTGTTCCAGGGCTACTGGAACGACCCGGACGCCACGGCCCGGGCGCTCACCCCCGACGGCTGGCTCATGACCGGCGACCTCGCCGTGGTCGACGACGACGGCTTCCTCTTCGTGGTCGACCGCCTGAAGGACCTGATCATCGTCTCGGGGTTCAACGTCTACCCGGCCGAGGTCGAGAGCGTCCTCGTGGAGCACCCCGGCGTGCGGGCGGCGGCGGTCGTCGGCGTCCAGCACCCGCACTCCGGCGAGGCGGTGAAGGCCTACGTGGTCGCCGCCGACGGCGCCTCCATCGAGGAGGACGACGTCATCTCCTTCTGCGAGGCCCGGCTGGCCCGGTACAAGTGCCCGCAGAAGGTGTGGTTCGTCGACGAGCTGCCGTCCGGGCTCGGCGGCAAGATCCGCAAGCACGAGCTGCCCGGGGCCGGTCGCAACCTGCCCTGAGCGGACTTTGTGAACATGTGAACGAGCGCCGTACCCTTCCTCTCCGTGGCCGAGCGAGCGACAGGACGAGGTGGGCGCCGGATCCCCGACGCCACGGTCGCCCGCCTCCCCATCTACCTGCGCAGCCTCCTGGAGCTGAGCCCGCAGACGATGACGGTGAGCAGCGAGCAGCTCGCCGAGTCCGCCGGCGTCAACGCCGCCAAGGTGCGCAAGGACCTGTCGTACCTCGGCAGCTACGGCACCCGCGGCGTGGGCTACGACGTCGAGTACCTGCTCGACCACATGCGCCGGGCGCTCGGCATGACCCAGGACTGGCCGGTCGTCATCGTCGGCATCGGCAACCTGGGCGCCGCCCTCGCCAACTACGGCGGCTTCGGCAACCGCGGCTACCCGGTGGCGGCGCTCGTCGACGCCGATCCGTCCGTGGTCGGGCGCCGCTACGGCGACCTCGTCGTGCGCCACGCCGACGAGCTCGGCCAGGTCGTCGAGGAGCACCAGATCGCCATCGGCGTCATCACCACGCCCGCCGGGGCCGCCCAGGCCGTGGCCGACGCGCTGGTCGGCGCCGGCGTGCGCTCGATCCTGAACTTCGCCCCGACGGTCATCACGGTCCCCGACGACGTCTCGCTCCGCAAGGTCGACCTGGCCGTCGAGATGCAGATCCTGTCCTTCTACCAGCAACACGCTTCGCCTTCGGCGAAGTAGGCCTTCCTCGGCTGCGCCTCGGAACGCCCGAGATCTGCGGCAGGCTGGTCCCGTGCCGATCGACGGACCCCAGTACCCGCCCCGACTCCGTCGGGGTTCGAGTTGCTCGGCTGAGCCTCGCAACGTCGCTGGCGACACGGTGCGCTGATGCCGATCGACGGACCCCAGTACCCGGTGAACCTGGTGCTGCGCGGCCGGTCGGTGCTCGTGGTCGGCGGCGGCCCGGTCGCCACCCAGAAGGTCGAGGGCCTGCTCGACGGCGGCGCCGACCGGATCCTCGTCGTCGCGCCCGATGTGACCGATGACCTCTCGGCCCTCGAGGCCGCCGGATCGGTCCGGATCGAGCGGCGCCCCTACGCCAGCCCCGAGGCCGGCGAGCACCGCCTCGTCGTGACCGCCACCAGCGATCCCGACGTCAACCACCAGGTGTTCCTCGACGCCGAGGCCGCCGGCGTGTGGGCGAACTCGGCCGACGACCCCGACAACTGCGCCTTCACGCTGCCCGCCCGGGTGCGCCGCGGGCCGATCCTCGTCACGGTCGCGACCGGCGGCAACAGCCCCGCCCTGTCCACCTGGCTGCGGAGGCGATTCGAAGCCGAGTTCGGACCCGAATACGATGCCCTCCTGGAGCTCCTCTCCTCGGAGAGGGAATCGATCAAGGCCCAGGGTCGTTCGACAGAGGGACTCGCGTGGCAGGAGGCCCTCGACTCGGGTCTGCTGGATCTGCTGCGGGCCGACCGCCACCACGAAGCCGTGGAGCTGCTGAGAACATGCCTGTCGTCGTCATCGGGGTGAACCACCGCACCGCACCCCTCGAGGTGCTCGAGGCGATGACGGTCGGCGACGCCGCGCTCGCCAAGACGCTGCACGCGCTGCTCTCCACCGAGCACGTCTCCGAGGCCGTCGTGCTGTCGACGTGCAACCGCACCGAGGTCTACGCCGTCGCCGAGAAGTTCCACGGCGGCTACGCCGACGTGCGCTCCGTGCTCGCCGAGCTCACGTTCCTCGACCCCGAGGACTTCACCGACCACCTCTACGTCCACCACGACGGCGCCGCCGTCGCCCACCTCTTCGACGTGGTCTCCGGCCTCGACTCCGCCGTGCTCGGCGAGCACGAGATCCAGGGCCAGGTGAAGGTGGCCTGGGAGCGCGCCGCCGCCGAGGGCGCGGTCGGCACCACCCTCAACCTGCTCTTCCGCCACGCCCTCGAGGCCGGCAAGCGGGCCCGCAGCGAGACCGGCATCGGCCAGGGCACCGCCTCGGTGTCCTACGCCGCCGTCGCCCTCGCCGCCCAGACCCTCGGCACCCTCGAGGGCCGCCGGGCCATCGTGCTCGGCGCCGGCAGCATGGGCTCATCGATGGCCGAGTCGCTCGCCGCCACCGGCGTCGCCGACCTCGTCATCGCCAACCGCACCCACGGCACGGCCGTCGACCTGGCCCGCCAGGTCGGGGCCCGGGCGATCTTCTTCGCCGACCTCGCCGCCGAGCTGGTCCACGCCGACGTCGTGCTCACCTCCACCGGCGCCTCGTCGATCCTGCTCAGCCGGGCCGACGTCGAGGCGGCGATGGCCCAGCGCGACGGCCGGCCCCTCGTCCTCGTCGACATCGCCATGCCCCGCGACATCGACCCGAGCGTCGCCGAGATCCCCGGCGTCACCGTCCTCGACATGGACGACCTCGGCGCCTTCGCCGACCGGGGCCTGGCCGAGCGCCGCCGCGAGATCGACGCCGTGCGCGCCATCCTCGACGACGAGCTCGACCGGTTCCGCACCGCCACCTCCGCCCGCGAGATCGCCCCGGTCATCGTCGCCCTCCGCGAGGCCGCCGAGGCCACCCGCCTCGCCGAGCTCGACCGGGCCCGCGGCCGCCTCGGCGACCTCGACGACGCCCAGCTGGCCGCCGTCGAGCAGCTCACGCAGGGCCTCGTCGCCAAGCTGCTGCACCAGCCCACGGTCGCCCTCCGCGACGCCGCCGGCACGGCCAAGGGCGAGCGCCTCGTGCAGGCCCTCCGCGACCTGCACGGCCTCGACTCCTGACCTCCCCCGAACTGGCAGCGGCTCCGTACCGCCCCGTTCCGGTTCTGGCAGCGGCTCCGTACCGCCGCTTTCCGGTTCTGGCAGCGGTTCCGTACCGTCGAGCGCCGTGAAGCTGCGCGCTGCCACCCGGTCGTCGCCGCTGGCGCGCTGGCAGACCGACCACGTCGCCCGGCTGCTCGAGGCCGCCCACCCCGGCCTCGAGGTCGAGCCCGTGCTGCTGACCTCGTCGCCCGACCGCGACCTGTCGACCCCCATCTCCGAGCTGGGCGGCAAGGGCCTGTTCGCCAAGGAGGTGCAGGAGGCGGTGCTCGACGGACGCGCCGACCTCGCCGTGCACTCGGCCAAGGACCTTCCGTCCCAGACCGTGCCCGGGCTCGTGCTCGCCGCCGTGCCCGAGCGCGGCGACGCCCGCGACGTCCTCGTCGGCTCGACGCTGACCGACCTGCCCGTCGGGGCGATCGTCGCCACCGGCTCGAACCGCCGGCGGGTCCAGCTGCAGGACCTGCGCCCCGACCTGCGCTTCGTCGAGCTGCGGGGGAACATCCAGCGCCGGGTGGGCATCGCCGGCACGGCGCTCGACGACGGCCCCTTCGCCGGCGAGCGGGTCACGGCGGTCATCGCGGCCGGCGTCGCCCTGCTCCGCCAGGACCTCGAGTCCGCCATCGGCGACTGGCTGCCCGACTACCTCATGACCCCCCAGGTCGCCCAGGGCGCCCTCGGCATCGAGTGCCGGGAGGACGACGAGGCCACGATCGAGGTGCTGCGCGCCATCGAGCACGCCCCGAGCCGCCGGCGGGTCGACGCCGAGCGCTCGTTCCTCGTCGCCCTCGGCGGCGACTGCGACCTGCCCGCCGGCGCCCACGCCACCCTCGCCGACCCCGACGACCCGGCGTCGGAGCTCACGCTGCGCATGGTCGTCGGCGCCGACGACGGCTCCCGCCTCGAGCGGGCGGTCATCCGGGGCGCCGACGCCGAGCGCATCGGTCCCGACGGCGTCGCCCTCCTCCCCGTCGACGAGCTCCTCAGCGACCGCTGATCCGGCGGCGGATCTCCACCGCCACCTCGGGTCCGACCAGCGCTCGGAGCTCGTCGGCGAGCGACTCGGCCACGGGGACGTCGCCGTCCTCCGCCTCCGACGCCTCGGTGCAGCACCAGGCCATGGTCCGCCCGCCGGGGCCCCAGTCGTCGCGGCGCCAGCGCCGCAGCGTCGCCGCGCCGTCGGCCCGCTCGACCTTCAGCGGCAGCTGCCAGCACACCGAGGGCTTGCCGTCCATCGGCCGCTCGCCGTCGTCGAGCGCCGCCAGGTGGAGGGCGCAGCCGGTGCCGCCGGCGAAGCCCGGGTGGTTGAAGAAGATGCAGGCGCCGTCGACCACCCTGGTGTGGCGCTTCGAGCGGTCGGCGTAGACCCCGCCCTCGGCGGCGTCGGCGTGGTGCTGGAACCGCTCGGGCGGCAGCGTGGCGGCGAGGGCGCCGATGAGCATGGCCTCGTCCTCGTCGAGCAGCTCGGCGCCGACCGAGCAGCAGCCCTGCTGCAGGTGCTCCGCCGGCTCGTCGAGGATCCCCTGGCAGCCGTCGCCCCACCGGCACCGCCAGCGGGAGCCGAGGAAGCCGACGTCGACGCGCCAGCGGGTGCCGTCGACCGGGTCGACGACCTCCTCGAAGCGCTCTCCCGCGACCACCGGACCAGGCTACGGGCGCACCGGGACCGCCTCGTAGGGTGCTCGGCGATGACCGTGATCAGCCGAGGGCTGCGCCCCCGGACCCCATCCCCGGACGGCTCGCTGGCGCCCGCGCGCCCGGGTCCCTCGCTGCGCTCGTGACCGTGTACCTCGTCGGCGCCGGACCCGGTGACCCCGGGCTGCTGACGGTCCGTGGCGCCGAGCTGCTGGGCCGGGCCGACGTCGTGGTGCACGACCGCCTCTCGGCCGAGGAGCTGCTCGACCTGGCGCCGGCGCACGCCGAGCGCATCGACGTCGGCAAGTCGCCCGGCCACGCCCGGGTGTCCCAGGAGGGCATCAACCAGCTCCTCGTCGACCACGGCCGCACCGGCAAGACCGTCGTCCGCCTGAAGGGCGGCGACCCCACGGTGTTCGCCCGGGGCGGCGAGGAGGCCATGGCGCTCGCCGAGGCGGGCGTGCCGTTCGAGTTCGTGCCCGGCATCACGTCGGCCATCGCCGTGCCCGCCTACGCCGGCATCCCGGTCACGCAGCGGTTCTCCTCCACCAGCTTCACGGTGGTCACCGGCCACGAGGACCCCTCCATCGGCGACGACGGCTCGGTCGACTGGGACGCCGTCGCCCGGGTGGGCGGCACGATCGTCATCCTCATGGGCGTCGGGCGCATCCGCCAGATCACCGACCGCCTGCTCGCCGCCGGCCGCGACCCCGACACGCCGGCCGCGGCCGTCATCTGGGGCACCCGGCCCGAGCAGCAGACGGTGCGGGCCACGCTGGCCACGCTCGCCGACCAGGACCTGCGCTCGCCCGCCACCATCGTCATCGGCGCCGTCGCCGGGCTCGACCTGGCCTGGTTCGAGCGTCGCCCGCTCTTCGGCCGCACCGTGGTCGTGACCCGGGCGCGGGCGCAGGCATCCGAGCTGCTCGACCGGCTGCGCGAGCTCGGCGACGACACCGTCGAGGTGCCCGCCATCCGCATCGACGACCCCTCGGACGGCGGCGCGGCGCTGCGGGGCGCGGCCGCCCGGTTGGGCACCTACGACTGGGTCGTCCTCACCTCGCCCAACGGCGCCCGCCGCCTGCTGGCCGAGCTGCGCGACGCCCGCGCGTTCGGGACGGCGGCGGTCGCCGCCATCGGCCCGGGCACCGCCGACGCCCTGCGCGAGGGCAACGTCGAGCCCGACCTCGTCCCCGAGCGCTTCGTCGCCGAGGGCCTGCTCGACGCCTTCCCCGACCCGCCGGCCGCAGGCGGCCGCGTCCTGATCGCCCGGGCGGCCGAGGCCCGCGACGTGCTCCCCGAGACGCTGCGCGACCGGGGCTGGGAGGTCGAGGTCGTCGAGGCCTACCGCACCGTCCAGGGCCGCCCCACCGACGACGAGCTGGCCGCCGTCGCCGCCGCCGACGTCGTCACCTTCACGTCGTCGTCGACCGTGCGCAACTTCCTCGCCGTGTGCGACACCGTCCCCCCGGTCGTGGCCTGCATCGGGCCCATCACCGCCGAGACCGCCCGCGAGCACGGGCTCACCGTCGACGTCGAGGCCGACGTCCACACCATCGACGGCCTCGTCGACGCCCTCGTCGCCCACCTCTCGACGCCCTCGCCCCCGGCGGGCGGGTGAGGGACGCCGGGCGGCCGGCCCGCCTGGCGGCGCCCTGGCACCCGGCCCGTAGGCTCCGGGCGTGAGCTTCCCCGAGCGACGGCTCCGCCGCCTCCGCCGCACGCCGGCGCTGCGCCGCATGGTCGCCGAGACCGCGCTGCGCACCGACGACCTCATCGCCCCGCTGTTCGTGCGGGAGGGCATCGGCGAGCCGCAGCCCATCGCGTCGCTGCCCGGGGTCGTGCAGCACACCGTCGACAGCGCCCGGCGCGAGGCCGAGGAGCTGGCCCGGCTCGGCGTGCCCGCCGTCATCCTCTTCGGCATCCCCGAGCACAAGGACGCCACCGGCAGCCAGTCGTGCGACCCCGACGGCATCGTCCAGGTGGCGCTGCGCAAGACCAAGGCCGACCTCGGCGACGACCTCGTGCTCATCGCCGACCTGTGCGTCGACGAGTACACCGACCACGGCCACTGCGGCATCGTCCGCGACGACGGCACGGTCGACAACGACGCCACCCTCGAGCTCTACGCCGCCGCCGCGGTCGCCCAGGCCCGGGCCGGCGCCGACGTCGTGGCCCCCTCCGGGATGATGGACGGCCAGGTCGCCGCCATCCGCTACGCCCTCGACCAGGACGAGCACCACGAGGTGCCGATCCTCGCCTACGCCGCCAAGTACGCCTCCGCGCTGTACGGCCCCTTCCGCGACGCCGTCGACGTGACCATCGTGGCCAAGGACGGGAAGGGCGGCGACCGCAAGGGCTACCAGCAGGACCCGGCGAACGTGCGCGAGTCGATGGAGGAGATGGAGGCCGACCTCGCCGAGGGCGCCGACATGCTCATGGTCAAGCCGGCGGTGGCGTACCTCGACGTGATCGCCCGGGCCCGCCAGCGCTTCGACGTCCCGATCGCCGCCTACCACGTGTCCGGCGAGTACGCGATGGTCAAGGCGGCGGGGGAGCGGGGCTGGATCGACGCCGACGCCGTCCTGCGCGAGCACCTCCTCGGCATCAAGCGGGCCGGCGCCGACCTGATCCTCACCTACGCCGCCCGAGAGATCGCCGAGGAGCTGTCCCGCCGATGAGCCCCACGAACGAGTCGCTGTACGAGCGCGCCCAGGCCCGCATCCCCGGCGGGGTGAACTCGCCGATCCGGGCGTTCCGGGCCGTCGGCGGCACCCCCTACTTCGTCGCCCGCGCCGAGGGCGCCCGGGTGTGGGACGTCGAGGGCACCGAGTACCTCGACCTGGTGCAGAGCTACGGCGCCGTCATCGCCGGCCACGCCCACCCGGCCATCGTGGAGGCCGTCCAGGACGCCGCCACGCGGGGCACGTCGTACGGCGCCCCGACCGAGGGCGAGGTCCTGCTGGCCGAGGAGATCTGCGCCCGCGTCCCGAGCGTCGAGAAGGTGCGCCTGGTCAGCTCCGGCACCGAGGCGACGATGAGCGCCATCCGCCTCGCCCGCGGCGCCACCGGCCGGACCAAGGTCGTGAAGTTCGCCGGGAACTACCACGGCCACGGCGACGCCCTGCTCGCCCAGTCGGGCTCGGCCC
>JBKHXT010000014.1:0-26401 GCA_046565885.1 Acidimicrobiia bacterium | reverse complement strand
CGGCCGGGCCGCTCGCCGGTGAAGGCGTCGCCGGTGCGGGTCTCGACGCCGCCGACGATGGTGTGCTCGTAGCCCTCGGCCTCCTGCAGGTACCGGGTGCCGCCGGCGGGCAGGTCGGCCACGAGGTGCGGCATGCGCAGGGTGAGGCCGTCGAGGTCGATGACGTTGAGGTCGGCGCGCAGGCCCTCGGCGATGCGGCCGCGGTCGGTGAGGCGGAACAGGTCGGCGGTGTCGGCGGTCATCTTCTTGATCGCCAGCTCGAGCGGCAGCCGGGCGCCCTGGCGGTCGCGCACCCAGTGCGTGAGCGTCCAGGTGGGCGTGGAGGCGTCGCAGATCATGTTGCAGTGGGCGCCGCCGTCGGCGAGGCCGATGACCGTGCCCGGCTCGGTGATCATCTCGTACAGGGCGTCGCCGTTGCCCTCGCTGTTGCCGAACAGCGTCATCATCGAGATCGCCTTGCCGTCCTTCTCGAGCAGGGCGTCGTAGTACACCTCGACCGGGTCGCGGCCGAGGCGCTCGGCGATGCCGGAGAACGACGACTCGTAGGGCTGCTCGTAGTCGACGGGATCGCCCAGCGGGTAGGTGCGGGCGAAGGTGTCGAGCAGCTGGGCGGCGGTGGGCATGGCGCCGCGCAGGGCCGCCATCATCTCGCGGCTCTCGGCGATGAGCGTCGCCCGCAGCTCGGGGTCGCGCATGCGCTCGACCTTCTCCTCGAGCGGCAGCTCGACGAGCGGGGCGAAGCTCGGCGCCATCAGGAAGCGGTGGCGGGCCTCGAGGCCGAGGAGCACGCCGAAGGGCCGGGCGGCCACCTGGGCGGTGATGTCGACCCCCTGCTCGCGGGCCCGGGCGACGAGGTCGAGGTGCTTGCGCCAGCTGTCGGGCGCCCAGTCGTACTGGAGCTGCAGGTAGGTGACCGGCACACCCGTCTCGGCGCCGAGGCGGCACATCCACTCGATCTCGGACTCGGGCGAGACGTGGTCGTCGCTCACGATGCCCGACGGCGCGACCTCGAACACGCCCCGGCCGACCCCCTGGATGGCCCGGGCGATGGCGAACAGCTCGTCCTCGGCGGCGAACGTGCCCGGCACCGGGTCGCCGCTCACCGACGTGTGGCCGATGGTGCGCGACGTGGAGAAGCCCATGGCCCCCGCCTCGATGGCCCGGGCCACCAGCTCGGCCATCCGGGACACGTCCTCGGCGGTGGCCGGCTCGTTGCGCGCGCCGCGGTCGCCCATCACGTAGGTGCGCAGGGCGCCGTGGGCGATCATCGCCCCGACGTCGGCGGCGAAGCGGCGGTCGGCGAGCACGTCGAGGTACTCCTCGAAGCTCTCCCAGCCCCACGTCATTCCCTCGTTCAGGGCGGTGCCGGGGATGTCCTCGACGCCCTCCATCAGCTCGACGAGGAACTGCTCCTTGCCGGGCTCGACGGGGGCGAACCCGACGCCGCAGTTGCCCATCACGATGGTGGTCACGCCGTGCGGCGTCGAGGGCGCCAGCTCCTCGTCCCAGGTGGCCTGGCCGTCGTAGTGGGTGTGCACGTCGACGAAGCCGGGCGTGACGATGCGGCCGGCGGCGTCGATCTCCCGAGCGCCCTCCGGCAGGTCGGCGCCCACGGCGGCGATGCGGTCGCCCCGGACGCCGACGTCGGCGACCCGCGCCTCGGCGCCCGTGCCGTCGACCACCAGACCGCCGCGGATGACGAGATCGAACATGGAAGGACCCCCCTGGTCGTGCCTGGCAACCACCGTAGCCAGTCGTCGTGCCAAGATCCCCCCATCGCCGCCACCGTCCTCGTCACCGCCGCCCAGCTGGACGCCTTCGGCGACGTCTTCCGGCAGGCGGCGCCGGACGCCCATTTCCTCGCCATGGCATCCGACGGCACGATCCGCGACGGCGACGTCGAGGTCCCCTGGGACGAGGCGGCCGTCGAGGTCGCGTTCGGCTCCACCGACCTGTTCGAGCGCCTCGGCGACGACGACACGGCGCTGCGCCGGTTCTTCGGCTTCGTCCTGCGGTGCGACTCGCTGCGGTGGTTCCAGGTCGCCGCCGCCGGCGTCGACGCCCCGGTCTTCGGCGCCCTGCTCGACCGGGGCGTGCGGCTCACGACCTCGCACCACACGGCCACCCCGATCGCCGAGTACGTGCTCGCCCAGGTGCTGCGGGCCCGCCTGCCGCTCGACGCCATGGAGGCCGACCGCCGTGACGGACGCTGGCGCCACCAGGAGTGGGACGAGATCGCCTCCAGCCGGTGGCTGGTGCTCGGCCTCGGCGCCATCGGCGAGGCCGTCGCCGTGCGGGCCCGCGCCTTCGGCGCCTCGGTCACGGGCGTGCGCCGGACCCCGCGCGGCGACGAGCCGGTCGACCAGGTCATCGCGATGGACGACGTGCCCGACGCGCTCGCCGACCACGAAGTGGTGGTCGCCGCTCTGCCGTCGACCGCCGCCACCGCCGGCCTGTTCGACGCCGAGCTGCTGGGCCGGCTGCGGCCGGGGTCGATCCTGGTGAACGTGGGCCGGGGCAGCCTCGTCGACGAGGACGCGCTGCGGCGGTCCCTCGCCGACGACCGCCCCGGCACGGCGATCCTCGACGTGACCGGCACCGAGCCGCTGCCCGAGGGGCACTGGCTGTGGGACCACCCGAAGGTCGTGCTCACCAGCCACACCAGCTCCGGCGGGCGCCAGCGGGTCGAGCGGGCGGCCCGGCTGTTCGCCGCCAACCTCGCCCGCTGGGAGGCCGGCGAGCCCCTCGCCGACGAGGTCACCGCCGACCAGCGCGAGGCGCCATCGACCGGTTGACCGGGCACACTGGGCCCATGACCGAGCGCACCGACGACTGGACGCCGCCCACCGAGGACGAGCTGCGCGAGCGGCTCACGCCCCTGCAGTTCGAGGTGACCCAGAACGCCGGCACCGAGCGGGCCTTCACCGGCATCTACGCCGACGAGAAGCGCCCCGGCACCTACCGCTGCGTGGTCTGCGGCCTCGACCTGTTCGTCTCGGACACCAAGTACGAGAGCGGCTCGGGCTGGCCGTCGTTCTGGAAGCCCATCGACGACGACCGCGTCGTCGAGCGCGAGGACCGCAGCCACGGCATGGTCCGCACCGAGGCGGTGTGCGCCCGCTGCGGTGCCCACCTCGGCCACGTGTTCCCCGACGGCCCCCAGCCCACCGGCCTGCGCTACTGCATGAACTCGGCGTCGCTCAACCTGGAGCCTGCGGAGAGCTGAGCCTCCCTCAGCCGGAGAGCCGCAGCACGAGGTCGGCGACGAGCTCGCAGTAGTCGTCGCGCGACATCCCCTGGTCGACCACCAGCTTGCGGTACGCCTCCGGGCCGAGCATCAGCCACATCACGGTCACCAGCCGGTCGTCGGGATCGCGGCCGAGGACCAGGGCCAGGCCGCGCCCCACGTCGATCCGGCGCCCGGCCTCCATCTCGAGGCGCCAGGCATCGACCTCCTCGTCGCCGCCGGCGGCCTCGACGATCGCCTGCCACACCCCGGACGAGCGCTCCTGGATGGCGATCGCCAGCTCGGCGACGCGCTGCACCCGCTCGTCGAGGCGCCCTTCCCCGAGTGACCGGAACACGGCACGCTCGGCCAGCGGCACCTCCTCGGCGTCGCCGGCCACGGCGACGTCCATCGCGACCCGCAGCAGGCCCTTCTTGGAGCCGAACCCGTTGCGGATGGTCTCCACCGAGACGCCCGCCGCCTCGGCGATCGCCGCCAGGGTCGTGCCGGCCCAGCCCTGCTCGCCGAAGAGGGTGATCGCCGCGGCGACCACGTCGGCCCGCGTCTGCGCCGCCTGCTGGGCCCGGCGGGCGGAGTTGTAGGACCGCTTCGTGGTCCGCGCTTCGGTCGACATGGTGCTTGACAGTAGCACGTCGAAGGATTGATTACTTCCTCATCCAATCCATTTGGCTTCTACACACGTGAAAGGCGGGCACCGTGCTCGAGCTCCTCCCGGCGGCACCTCATGAGATCGCCACCGACACGTTCCTCCTCCCCACCATGGCCCCGGAGCCGAGCGGCGCGTTCGTCTCCGCCCACACGCTCGTCATCCGGGCCGCCGAGCCGGTCGTCGTCGACACCGGCGTCTCCCTCGCTCGCGACGCGTGGCTGGCGAACCTGACCTCCGTGGTCGATCCCGCCGACGTCCGGTGGATCTTCGTCTCCCACGACGACCACGACCACGTCGGCAACCTCGAGGTCCTCCTCGAGCTGTGCCCCGGTGCGACCCTCGTCGGGAACTGGTCGATGACCAGCCGGCTCGCCGGGGACCTGCCGCTCCCCCTCGAGCGGATGCGGTGGCTCGACCAGGACGGGTCCTTCGACGTCGGCGACCGCACGCTCCACCTGGTGCGCCCGCCGCTGTGGGACTCGCCCGCCACCCGCGGCCTGTTCGACGACCGCACCGGCGTGCTCTGGGCCGTCGACACCTTCGGCGCGCTCGTGCAGGGCGCGGTGCTGGAGGCAGACGACGCCGACCCCGACCTCTACGACGGCTCCTTCGACGCCATGAACCTCTGGAACACCCCGTGGCTCGAGCTCGTCGACCGGGAGCGCTTCGCCGCCCACGTGCGCCGGACCGCCGAGCTGCCGATCACGGCGGTGGCGAGCGCGCACGGGCCCGTCCTGCGCGGCGAGCGCATCGCCGCCGCCTTCCACCGCACGGCCGACCTCGCCGCTCGACCTGCCCTCCCGACCCCCGGGCAGGCCATGCTGGACGAGGTGCTGGCCACCTTCGCCCAGCCGGCACCGAGCGCGGCCTGATGGGAGGGATGATGGGCACGCTTCCCAAGCGAGGTTCGGTCGAGGCGACGTCGACGGCGACACCCGAGCAGGTGTGGGCCGTCCTCACCGACGTCACGCGGACCGGCGAGTGGAGCCACGAGACGGTCGGTGCCGAGTGGCTGGGCGGGACCACGGCCACTCCCGGCGCCCGGTTCCGCGGGCGCAACGAGAACGGCCGCAGCCGGTGGTCCCGGACCTGCGAGGTCGTGACGGCCGAGCCACCGCACCGCTTCGAGTTCCGGACGGTCCCCACCCGGCTGTTCCCCGACAGCTCGCAGTGGACCTTCGAGCTCGAGCCGATCGAGGGCGGCACCCGGATCACGCAGCGCTTCCAGGTCCTGCGCCTCCACCCCGTGCTCGACCGGATCTTCTACGCCTGCATCCCCTCCCACCGGGACCGCACGGCGGCGCTCCGGGCCGATCTCGAGCGCCTCGCCGCCGTCGCTGCCGGCACGGTCCCCGCTCCCCGAACGCACGTTCGGTAGCATGCGGCGGCATGGCCGCCGACCTCCCGCCGCTGACCGACGAGCAGCGGGCCGCCGTCGCCCACGACGGCGGCCACCTGCTGATCGTCGCCGGCGCGGGCACGGGCAAGACCACGACGCTGTCCGCCCGGCTCGCCCACCTGGTGGCCTGCGGCGTCCCGCCCGAGCGGGTCATGCTCCTCACCTTCAGCCGCCGGGCGGCCACCGAGCTGCTGTCCCGGGCCGAGTCCTGGGCCGGCCACGACCGGCTGCGCGGCGCCTGGGGCGGCACCTTCCACGCCGTGGCCAACCGGCTGCTGCGCCGCTACGGGCGGGCGGTGGGCGTCGAGCCCGACTTCACCCTCCTCGACGGCCCCGACCAGGCCGACCTCCTCGCCCTCGTGCGCGACGAGCTCGGCGAGGAGGCCACGCCCGGTCGGCGCCGGGCCCGCAAGGAGGTGCTCGCCTCGGCGCTCAGCCGGGTGGTGAACACCCGCCAGCCCCTCGACGCCGTCGTCCGCCAGCACCACCCGTGGTGCGCCGACCAGCTCGACGAGATGCGGGCCACCTACGCCGCCTACATCGCCCGCAAGCGCGAGCGACACCTCGTCGACTACGACGACCTGCTCGCTCTGTGGCGGGCGCTGGTGGAGCACCCCGAGGCCGGGCCGCTCGTGGCCGGCCGCTTCGACCACGTCCTCGTCGACGAGTACCAGGACACCAACGCCCTGCAGGCCGACGTCCTGGCCGCCCTCGCCGGCGCCGGCGCCACCATCACGGCGGTGGGCGACGACGCCCAGGCCATCTACGGGTTCCGGGGTGGGACCGTCCGCAACATCCTCGACTTCCCGTCCCGCTTCGGTGCCGACGTCGTCGCCCTGACGCAGAGCCACCGCTCCACGCCCGAGGTCGTCGCCGTCGCCAACCGCATCTGGGCCGACGCCGCCGAGCGCCACGACAAGGAGCTGGTCGCCGTGCGCGGGTCCGGCCCGCTCCCCCGCCTGGTCGACGCCGCCGACGAGCACGCCGAGGCCCGGGCGGTGTGCGAGCAGCTCCTCGCCTCCATCGAGCGGGGCGTCCCGCTGCGGCGCCAGGCGGTGCTGTTCCGCACCGGCCACCACACCGACGTGCTCGAGGTCGAGCTCACCGTGCGGCGCATCCCCTTCGTGAAGTTCGGCGGGCTCAAGTTCCTCGAGGCCGCCCACGTGAAGGACCTCCTCGCCCTCTGCCGGGTGGCGGTCAACCCCCGCGACGACCTCGCCTGGTTCCGGGTGCTGCAGCGCATCGACGGCGTCGGTCCCGGCACCGCCCGGCGCATCGTCGCCGGCCTCGACGCCGCCGACGGGTCGCTCGCCCGCGTGCTCGCCAGCGGCGTGGCGCCGGCACGTGGCCTCGACGAGCTCGAGGGCCTCGCCGCCACGGTGGCCACCGCCGCCGACGCCCGCCTCGCCACCGGCGAGCGCCTCGACGCCTGCCGCGCCTGGCTCGACCCGCTGCTCGACCGCTTCGGCGACGGCGACGCCCGCCGGGCCGACATCGCCCGGCTCGCCGACCTGGCCCGGGAGGCACCCGACCTCGAGACGTTCCTCACCGAGCTCACCCTCGACCCACCCGCCTCCACGGGCGACCTCGCCGGCCCGCCGCTGCTCGACGACGACTGGCTCACCCTGTCCACCATCCACTCGGCCAAGGGCGGCGAGTGGGACGTCGTGCACCTCATCCACGCCGCCGACGGCAACCTGCCGTCCGACCTCGCCACCGGCGATCCGGAGCAGCTCGAGGAGGAGCGGCGGCTGCTCTACGTCGCCGTCACCCGGGCCCGCGACGAGCTGCACGTGCACGTGCCGCTGCGGTTCCACCACCACCGCGGCCGCCTCGACGACGCCCACTCCACCGGGCAGCGCAGCCGCTTCCTCACGCCGTCGGTCGTCGCGGCCATGGACGTCGTGGCCGCGCCCGAGCGGCGCCCCGCCCCGCTCGACGGGCCGGCGCCGATGGCCGGCGACGCGGTGGCTCGCATCGACGCCGAGCTCAGCGCGCTGCTCGGGTAGCCCGGGCACCGGCGCCGCGCCGGTTACGGTGCGCCGCCGTGCGTGCGGTCGTGCTGAACGGGCCCGGTGACATCTCGGTGGAGGAGGTCGACGATCCGGTCCTCACCGGCCCCGACGGCGTCGTCCTGCGGGTCGAGCGGACGGCGATCTGCGGCTCCGACCTGCACCCGTACCACGGCGACGCCGCCCACCCCCGCATGCGGATGGGCCACGAGTTCATCGGCACGGTGATCGAGGCCGGCGCCGACGTGCGGTCGGTGCGGGTCGGCGACCGGGTGCTCGCGTCGGGCGTCGTCGGCTGCGGCCGGTGCCGCCAGTGCGTGGCCGGCTGGCCGATGCGCTGCGAGGCCCAGGCGTCGGCGGTCTTCGGCGCCGCGCTCGGCGACCTCCCCGGCGGCCAGGCCGAGGCCGTGGCCGTGCCGGCGGCCGACGCGTTCACCCGGCCGATCCCCGAGGGCGTCACCGACGAGCAGGCCGTGCTGCTGACCGACATCCTCCCCACCGGCTTCATCGGCGCCCGGCGGGCCGACATCAGCCCGGGCGCCACGGTCGTCGTCATCGGCCTCGGGCCGGTGGGCATCTGCGCGCTCCGCTCGGCGCTGCTCTACTCCCCCGCCCGCGTCCTCGCCGTCGACCCCGTCGCCCACCGCCGGGCCCACGCCGAGCGCATCGGCGCCGAGCCGATCGACCCCACCGACGGCGGGGCCGTGGAGCAGGTCATGGCCGCCACCGGCGGCCGTGGCGCGGACGCCGTGATCGAGGCGGTCGGCCGGGAGGAGACCATCAACGACGCGATCATGGCCGTCGCCCCCGGCGGGACGGTGTCGGTCGTGGGCGTGTCGTCGAGCTTCGAGCACCCCTTCCCGATGGTGGTTGCCATGGTGAAGGGCATCACCTTCCGGATCTGCGTCGCCGACATCCCCTCGACGTGGGGGAACCTGATCCCGCTCGTGGCCAGCGGGCGCCTGCACCCCGAGGACGTGTTCACGCACCACCTGGGCCTGTCGCAGGCGCCGGAGGCCTACCGGCTCTTCGACGCCAAGGACGACGGGGTGGTCAAGGTCCTGCTCGACCCCACCGGCTGAGCGGGCGCCGGCTCAGTCGCCGTACAGGATCGACCAGCGCTGCCCGCACGAGGTGCAGGCGGCCAGGCCGCGCGACGTGCGCAGGTCGAGCGTCTCGAGCCGGCTCTCGCCGCCGCACCGCGCGCAGCGCAGGTCGGCGACGCGCCCCCGGCGCACGGGCGGCGGCTCGTCCGCCAGGCCGAGCGCGGTCTCGAAGCCCTGCATGCGGGCGGCTCGCAGCCGCCGCGCCCGGAGGAGCCGGTCACCGATCGCCATCCGATGTCCCCTTCGTCCTGATACGTCCGCCCGCACGGAGAGTGTGCCTGATCACCACGTACGGTGTCCACATCCCCTCGCGTGGTGCTGCCTAGACTTCCCGGGTGACCGATCGCCGCCCCGGCCCGGGCCGCCCCGGCGACCTCGACCGCGTGCCCGACCTGGCCGACTCCCCCCTCGACTGGGACCCGGGTCGACGCCGCTTCGCCGCCGCCGAGGCGGGCACCGTGGCGACCGGCACCCAGGCGGACACCCGCCGCATCGTCGTCCCGGCGCCGCCGGAGGGCGGCGAGGTCGCCCCGCCGCCGCGGCGCCGCCCCGAGGTGGTGCTCCCCGGTGCCGCGCCGGCGCCCGACCCCGTCCCGGCGGCGGCTCCCCAGCGCGTCGTGGTGCCCGCCCCCTCGTCGACGTCGAAGCCGGCGGCGACGGCGGCGCCCACGGCCCGGAAGACCACCTCGCCCGAGGCGCCGGACGAGGCCCCCGAGCGCCGGCCCCGCCGCCGGCGGATGAAGCGCGCCGTGCTCGCCGTCGTCGTCGTCATGGCCCTGCTCGCCGCCGGCGGGCTGCTGTGGGGCTACCAGCAGTTCCAGTCGATCGAGCGCGTCGAGCTCGCCGACATCCTCGCCACCGACGACGGCACCAACTACCTCATCGTCGGCTCCGACACCCGCGAGGGCATCGACCCGAACAGCCCCGACGGCGAGTCGTTCCTCGGCCCCGACGCCCCGGGCGGCCAGCGGTCCGACACGATCCTCATCCTCCGGGTGGCCGAGGACGGCTCCCGCATGCTGTCGGTGCCCCGCGACCTGTTCGTCACCATCGCCGAGACCGGCCAGCGCAGCCGCATCAACAGCGCCTTCAACGGCGGGCCGCGCCGGCTCGTCGCCACCTTGCAGGACCAGCTCCAGCTGCCGATCCACCACTACGTCGAGATCGACTTCCTGTCCTTCCGCGACCTGGTCGACGCCCTCGGTGGCATCACCATCGAGTTCCCCCACCCGGCGGTCGACCCGATGTCGGGGCTGAACGTGCAGCAGACCGGTCCGGTGCGCCTCGACGGCGACCAGGCCCTCGCCTACGTCCGCTCCCGCCAGTACACCGAGACCATCGACGGCCGGCAGGTCACCGAGCCCACGGGCGACCTCGGCCGCACCGTGCGCCAGCAGCAGTTCCTCTCCGCCGTCGTGCGCGAGATGGGCAGCGTCCGGAACCCGATCCGCCTGGCCCAGATGACCAGCGCGATGGTCGACGGCATGCGCATCGACGACGCCATGACCTTCACCGACGCGCTCCGCCTGGCGTGGCGCTTCCGGTCGATGGAGCTGGAGCCGACGTCGCTGCCCACGTCGAACCGCCGCACGAGCGCCGGCGCCGCCGTGCTCGATCTGGTCCAGCCGGGCGCCGACGAGGTGCTCGGCCGCTTCGCCTCCCCCGGCGCCGCGATCGACTGAGGGCCTAGTCGTCCTTGAGGGCGACGGCGTTCGGCGTGACGTTCATCTTCGGCTCGTACTCGGCCACGGCGACCTCGCTGCGCTCGCCCTGGTAGCGCACCCGCAGCTCGGCCAGGCAGGTCTCGCACGGCCCGTAGTAGGCGGCGGTGACGGCCCGGTCGCACCGGGGGCAGTCGAAGTCGAGGGTGGCCGGGATCTCGTCCCGCCCCGTGGTCGTCGCGGCCATGGCCGGCGACGGTAGCCCTGGCGCGCGTCGGTGGCGCGGACGTGGCGGGCGTGGCCACACTGGCCCGATGCGCCGCTCCGTCGCCCTGCTCGCCACCGCCGGCCTGGCCGGCGGCGCGGTCGCCGCCAAGCGGTCGCTCGACGCCCGGGTGGCGCGCTGGGACACGAACCCCGACCACTGCGACGGCGACCCGCTCGGCCTCCCGCCCACCGAGGAGATCGAGGTCGTGGCGGCCGACGGCGCCCGCCTGCGCGGCCACCGCTGCGGCGACCGCTCGGGGCCGACGGTCCTGCTCGTGCACGGCTACGTAGAGTCGGTGCGCTTCTGGGCGCCGGTGGTGCGCCGCCTCGTCGACGCCGGCCTCGACGTGGTCGTCGTCGACCAGCGGGGCCACGGCGACTCCGAGCGCGGCGACGCCGAGTTCGACTGCGAGACGCTGGCCGGCGACGTGCGGGCCTGGGTCGAGCAGCTCGACGTGCGCGACGCCGTGCTCGCCGGGCACTCGATGGGCGGGGTGAGCGCCATGGCCTTCGCCGCCACCCACCCCGAGGTGGCGGCCGAGCGGCTGCGGTCGATGGTCCTGGTGGCGACCCTCGCCTTCCCCGAGCCGCTGTTCGGGCTGCCGGACGTGCAGGTCGACCCGGCCAAGGTCGTGCGGCTGCTCGAGCGCGTGGTGGCGGTCGAGACGCTCGGCCTGCTGTTCCTCGCCCGGGTGTTCGGCACGTACCCGACGCGCCCGGCGCTCGAGGCGCTGCGCGAGAGCCTGCTCGCCACCGACGTGCAGACCCGCATCGACGCCATGCGCATGCTCCGGGGCTTCGACCTGCGGCCGGTGCTGCCGGACGTCCGCGTCCCCACCGTCGTGGTGGCCGGCAGCCACGACCAGCTCACCCCGCTCGCCGGCAACGAGGCCATCGCCGACCTGATCCCGGGCGCCCGGCTCGAGGTGCTCCCCGGCATGGGCCACATGCTGATGTTCGAGTCACCCGACGCCGTCACCGACGCGATCGTGCAAGCGACCAAGCCCCAGGACGTCGCCTGATGGGCGACGAGGTCTCCGAGCTGTTCGACCCCGAGGCGTGGCGCCCGGTCGCCGGCTTCGAGGAGCTCACCGACATCACCTACCACCGGGCCGTCGACGTGGGCGCCGTCCGCGTCGCGTTCCACCGGCCCGAGGTGCGCAACGCCTTCCGACCCCACACCGTCGACGAGCTGTACCGGGTGCTCGACCACGCCCGGATGAGCCCCGACGTGGGCTGCGTGCTGCTCACCGGCAACGGCCCGTCGCCGAGGGACGGCGGCTGGGCGTTCTGCTCCGGCGGCGACCAGCGCATCCGCGGCCGGGACGGCTACAAGTACTCCGAGTCCGACGACGCCGGTGGCATCGACCCGGCCCGGGCCGGGCGCCTCCACATCCTCGAGGTGCAGCGCCTCATCCGGTTCATGCCCAAGGCCGTCATCGCCGTCGTGCCCGGGTGGGCCGCCGGCGGCGGCCACTCGCTGCACGTGGTCTGCGACCTCACCATCGCCTCGCGCGAGCACGCCCGGTTCAAGCAGACCGACCTCGACGTCGCCTCGGTCGACGGCGGCTTCGGCTCCGCCTACCTGGCCCGCCAGGTGGGCCAGAAGTTCGCCCGGGAGATCTTCTTCCTCGCCGAGGAGTACTCGGCCGACGACGCCCACCGCATGGGCATGGTCAACCGCGTGGTCGACCACGCCGACCTCGAGCGGGTCGCCCTCGACTGGGCCCGCACCATCTGCGCCAAGTCCCCCACCGCCAGCCGCATGTTCAAGTTCGGCATGAACCTGATCGACGACGGCCTCATCGGCCAGCAGGTCTTCGCCGGCGAGGCCACCCGCCTCATCTACGGCACCGACGAGGCCCAGGAGGGTCGCGACAGCTTCCTCGAGAAGCGCGACCCCGACTGGAGCGGCTTCCCCTACCACTACTGAGCCGTTCACCACGTGCGGATCGACCGCTGCCGGTCGATCCGCAGGGAAGGAACGGTCAGGGGTCGAGGGCGGCGTGGACCTCGTCGAGGGCGGCGGCGGAGGCGGCCAGCGCCTCCTGCTCGTCCGGGTCGAGGGGCGGGGCGATGACCGCGTCGATGCCGTCGCGTCCGATGCGGGCCGGCAGGCTCAGCCACGGCCCCTCGATGCCGTACTCCCCCGTCAGCGGGACGGTCACCGGGGCGATCGTGCGCTCGTCGCGCAGCACGGCGGCGACCAGCTCGCGGATGACCGAGCCGATCGCCCAGCTCGTGTACCCCTTCCGGTCGATGATCTCGTAGGCGGCGGTGCGGACGTGGTCGGCGAGCTCGCGCATCGCCGCCTCGTCCCACGGCACGCCGAGCACGGTGCGGCCCCGGATCCTGGTGCCGCCGATGGTGACGAGGCTCCACGGCACCATCTCGGTGTCGCCGTGCTCGCCGAGGACGTAGCCGTGCACCGACTGCGGATCGACCCGGTAGCGCCGGCCGAGCAGCGCCCGCAGCCGCGCCGAGTCGAGCGTCGTGCCGGTGCCGATCACGGCCTCGGGCGGGCGGCTCGTCATCGAGGCGAACAGGCGGGTCATCACGTCGACGGGGTTCGTGGCGATGAGCACGACGGCGTCGGGCGCGTGCTCGTCGAGGCCGGCGGCGATCGACCGGAACACCTCGGCGTTGCGGCCGAGCAGGTCGATGCGGTTCTCGCCCGGCTGCTGCGAGACGCCGGCGCAGACGACGACGACGGCGGCACCTGCGAGCGCCTCCACGCCGCCGGAGCGCACGTCGCAGGGACCCACGAGCGCCTGGCCGTGCATGAGGTCCATGGCCTCGCCCTCGGCCCGGCGCTCGTCGAGGTCGACCAGCGTCAGCCGGGACACGAGGGTGGCGTGGAACAGCGCCGCGGCCGCCGCCATGCCCACGTGCCCGACCCCGATGATCGCCACGTGGCCGGCGTCGTGGTCGTCGCGCATGCCCCCGAGGGTCGCAGATCGAGCGAGGCCGGCGCGGTGCCGGGCTGGCAACAGCCGTTGCCATGTGCGACGATCTCCCGAGCACGCTCGTTCGCCCAGGGGGGACCATGCACGACCTCGTCATCCGCAACGGCCTGATCGTCGACGGCACCGGCGCCGACCGCTTCCACGGCGACGTCGCCGTCGACGGCGGCACCATCACCGAGGTGGTCCGAGCCGGCGAAGGCGAGGTCGGCCCCGGCCGCCGCGAGCTCGACGCCGACGGCTGCGTGGTGGCGCCCGGCTGGGTCGACATCCACACCCACTACGACGGCCAGGTCACGTGGGACCCGGAGCTGGCGCCGTCGTCGTGGCACGGCGCCACCACGGTGGTCATGGGCAACTGCGGCGTCGGCTTCGCCCCCGCACGACCCGACGAGCGCGACTTCCTCATCGAGCTGATGGAGGCGGTCGAGGACATCCCCGGCACGGCCCTGCACGAGGGCATCGACTGGCGGTGGGAGTCCTTCGGCGAGTACCTCGACGCCCTCGAGTCGATGCCGCGGACCATCGACGTCGGCGCCCAGCTCCCCCACGCCGCCCTCCGGGCCTACGTGTCCGGCCGCGACGCCCACGAGGACGACCTCGACGCCGACCAGCTCCAGGAGCTGTCACGGATCGCCGAGCAGGCGGTGCGCGACGGGGCCCTCGGCTTCTCCACCAGCCGCACCATCCTCCACACGTCGAAGCACGGGCTCATCCCCGGCACCACCGCCCTTCCCGACGAGCTGCTGGCCGTCGCCCACGGGATGGTGAAGGGCGGACCGGCCGTCTTCCAGATCGTGTCCGACGGCATCACCCACGCGCCCGACGAGCAGGCGTGGGTGCGCGAGATCGCCGACATGCCCGGCATGACGGTGACCTACAGCCTCGCCCAGTCGCCCCGCGACCCGCAGGGGTTCGAGGCGGCGCTCGACGACGCCTGGGCGATGCGCGAGCAGGGCCGGGTCGTCATCCCCCAGATCCCCGCCCGCCCCACCGGCATGCTGTTCGGGCTGCAGAGCTCGCTGCACCCGTTCATCCTCCACCCGACCTACCGGGCCCTCGCCGACCGGCCGCTCGCCGAGCGGGTGGCCGCCCTGCGCGATCCCGAGGTCCGGGCCCGCCTCCTCGGCGAGGAGCCCCAGACGCGCAACCGCATCGCGCTGCGCATGGTCACGAACTGGACCGAGATCTTCCGGCTCGGGGCCGACTGCGACTACGAGCCCGCCCCCGAGGAGTCGGTGGCCGGCGTCGCCCGCCGCGAGGGGCGCAGCGAGCAGGAGGTCGTCCTCGACTGGCTGCTCGAGCAGGACGGCGAGGCGTTCCTGTTCGCCCCGCTCGGGTCCTACGTCGACAAGAACCACGACGCCATCCGGACGATGATCGAGCACCCGGCCTCCGCCGTCGGCCTCTCCGACGGCGGCGCCCACTGCGGCCTGATCTGCGACGCCTCGTTCCCGACCTACCTGCTCACCCACTGGACCCGCGACCGCACCCGCGGCGACCGGCTGCCCCTCGAGCTGGTGGTGCACAAGCAGACCAAGGCCACGGCCGACGTCTACGGCCTCGGCGACCGCGGCGTGGTCGAGCCGGGCAAGCGGGCCGACCTCAACGTCATCGACCTCGACGGCCTGCACCTGCACGCGCCGCACATGGTGTTCGACCTGCCCGCCGGCGGACGCCGCCTGGTGCAGCCGGTCGACGGCTACCGCTGGACCGTCCAGTCCGGCGAGGTCACCTTCGAGGACGGCACCGCCACCGGCGCCCGGCCCGGACGGGTGGTGCGGGGTCGCCGCAACGGGTAGTGGAAGGCCATGCCTTCCGACGAGGAGCGTGACATGGAGCCCGTCCCCGGTGCGCCGTCCGACAACACGACCGCCACGTCCGAGCTCGACGACCTGCGCGAGCAGGGCTACGACGGCGACTTCGTGATCCGTGAGGGCCCCGTCGTCTGCTGCCGCTCCTGCGACCACTGCGACGAGCCCGAAGACCTCCACATCGACGTTTTCCGCCGCCTCGAGGGCGCGTCGGAGCCCGACGAGATGTCGGCGATCCTGGCGCTGACCTGCGCCCACTGCCAGAGCAAGGGCACGCTGCTCGTGGCCTACGGGATGAACGCGTCCGAGCTCGACGCCGACCTGCTCACCCGCCTGCCCGAGACGCCCCAGGACCAGGGCACCGCCGGCCGCACCTAGCGCCGGCGGAGCTCGGCGAGCAGCGGCAGGTGGTCGGACAGCTCGCCGAAGCGCCCGAAGCCGGGCTCGCCGGCCGCCGGCAGCTCCGCCGCCACCACCTCGAGGTCGTCGGTGACGAGCACGTAGTCGAGGCGCTGGGTGGGCGCCGCGTCCCGCGGCCCGGGCCGCCAGTTGGTCGGCCCCGGCTCGCCCGGGCGGGCGTCGTCCCACGCGTCGCGCAGGCCCGCCTCGGCGTAGGCGCCGAGCACCGTCGAGCCCGGGTGGGTGTTGAGGTCGCCGACCACCGCGCCCGTGCCGTCGACCGCCCCGACCGTGAGGCGGGCCTGGCGGACCCGCTCGTCGTCGCCCACGCCGGCACCGAGGTGCGTGCCCACGACGCGCAGCCGACCCTCGGCGGTGCCCAGGGTGCCGGCGACGGCGATGCGGCGCCGGTGCGACCAGAACCGCCACCGGTGGGCGAGGTGCGCACGCTCGACCTCGGCCAGCGGCGCCGGCGCCAGCAGGGCCAGCCCCTCCGGCGGGACGACGATCGACCAGTGCTTGAAGCGCCAGTCGACCCACCAGCCCAGGCCGGCGGCGAGCCGTCGGGCCTGGCGGCGCTGCACCTCCTGCAGGGCGACCACGTCGGCGTGGGCGGCGCGGACGACGTCGGCGACGGCGTCGAGATCCGGGCGCTCGCGGCCCTGCAGGTTCCAGGTCAGGACGCGGGTCGGCACGCCGCCATCGTGCCCGCCGATCGACTTGACCGCTGGGTCAAGCGCGTACTGAGATGTGGCGCATGACGGACACCGCTCCCCGCACCGCCGACCGCACCGAAGCGGAGATCATCGCCGAGCTCGACGAGTGGCTCAACGAGAACTGGGATCCGGACATCACGGTCGAGGAGTGGTGGAACCGCCTCGGGCTGTCCGGCTGGGGCGCCCCGATGTGGCCCGAGGAGTGGTACGGCAAGGATCTCAACCGGGCCGAGGCCGTGGCCGTGCAGAACCGCATCGGCGAGTTCGGCGCCCTACCCGCCCCCGGCGGCCTCGGGCTGCTGCTGGCCGGGCCGACGATCATCGACCACGGCACCGACGAGCACAAGCGCACCCTGGTGAAGGACATCATCACGGGCCAGAAGGCGTGGTGCCAGCTGTTCTCCGAGCCGGGCGCCGGCTCCGACCTCGCCGGCCTGAACGCCCGGGCGGTCAAGGACGGCGACGAGTGGATCGTCAACGGCCAGAAGGTGTGGACCTCCGGCGGCCACGTCGCCGACATGGGCATGCTCATCGCCCGCACCGACCCCGACCAGCCCAAGCACCAGGGCATCACCTACTTCGCCGTCGACATGCACCAGCCGGGCATGGACGTCCGCCCGCTCAAGGAGATGACGGGCCGGGCCATGTTCAACGAGGTGTTCATGTCCGACGTCCGGGTGCCGGACGAGTGGGTCATCGGCGGCCTCGGCAACGGCTGGCGCGTCGCGAACACCACCCTCATGTACGAGCGCTCGGGCCTCGGCGCCGGCGGCGGCTCGGCGGCCGCCTCGCTCGCCACCCCGGGCACGGTCGCCGGCGACCTGCCCAAGCGCGTCGGCGACTTCGTCCGCTCCCCCGACCAGCGCCGGGCCACCGGCGGCGGCGTCACCGCCGGCCGTGGCGGCGCCAAGGGCCTGTTCGAGCTGGCCAAGAACACCGGCAAGATCCAGGACAAGACGGTCCGCCAGGACCTCATGCGGCTGCACACGCTGCACGAGATCGCCCGCATGAACAACCTGCGCGCCAAGGCCGCCCGGGCCCACAAGAAGGACATCCCCGGCCTCCCCAACATCATGAAGCTGTCGATGTCGGAGATCCTGCGGGTCAACCGCGACACGGCGCTGCGCATCCTCGGCCCGGCCGCCACCCTGCACGGCTACGACCACGCCTCGGCCAAGAAGGTCGGCGAGGCCACGGGCAACCCCTTCCTGCCCATGCTCACCGAGGCGGCGCTGTTCTCGCCCGGCCCCGCCATCTACGGCGGCACCGACCAGATCCAGAAGAACATCATCGGCGAGCGCGTCCTCGGCCTCCCCAAGGAGCCGAACCAGGACAAGGTCCTACCCTTCAAGGACCTCCCGAAAAACGGGTGATCGTCTACGCGAGCTCGACGGTCCAGCGGCCGTCGGGCTTGCGCAGCATCGCCAGCTTCCACGGGCCGTCGCCGAGCGCCAGGCCGGACAGCACCCAGACGTCGTTGCCCCGCTCGACCGCGGCGCGGGCGACGGTGGCCAGGAAGGCGTGGTGGCCGCCCGTCGTGCCGCCCGGGGCGCACAGGACGGTGGCGGTGCCGCGATAGCGCTCGAAGCGCTCCTGCTGGTCCTCGGGCAGCGACCACTTGAGCGAGGCGTCGGCCAGCACCACCGTCTCGGCCACGACCGCGCGGGCGCAGGCCACGACCTCGTCGAGCTGGTCGAGGTCGGGCACGGCCCGCCGCCAGCCGGCGGCCAGCCCGGCGTCGACGAGCAGGAGCTTCGGCTTCTTGCGCGCCATCAGCGGCCGGGTGCGAGCGCCTCGAGCGCCTCCCGGTGCGGCTGGCCCATGCGCGCCGCCGGCTTGAGCGGCTGCACGCACACGTGGGTGGCACCGGCGTCGGCGTGCTCGGCCAGGCGGGCCTCGATCTGGTCGGCCGTGCCCCACGGCACGAGGGCGTCGATGAGCCGGTCGGAGCCGCCGTCGGCCAGGTCGGACTCGTCGAAGCCGAGCCGGAACCAGTTCTGGTAGTAGTTCGGCAGGCCGATGTAGACGCCGAGCGCCTGGCGGGCGGTGGCGCGGGCCTCCGCGGCGTCGGTGCACAGCACCACCTTCTGCTCGACGCACAGCATCTTGTCGTCGCCGAGCACCGCCTTGGCCTGGGCGGTGTGCTCGGGCGTGGTCCAGTACGGGTGGGCGCCGTCGGCGGCGGTGGCCGCCAGCTCGAGCATCTTCGGGCCGAGGGCGGCGATGACCGTCTTCGGCGCCTCGGCCGGCTGCGGGGCCATGTACATCGCCTCCGACATCGCCTGCAGGTGCTCGCGCATCGACGTGAGCGGCTTGGAGTAGTCGAGCTTGCGGACGCCGGCCACGATCGGCGCGTGCGACACGCCGGCGCCGAGCAGGAACCGCCCACCGGACTGCTCGGCCAGGGTCATCTGCGCCTGGCGCATCGAGTGCGGGTGGCGGTTGAAGATGTTGGCGATGCCGGTGGCGATCGCCATCGAGGAGGTGGCGCCGAGCAGGTGGGCGGCGTGGGCGAAGGGGTCGCGACCGAGCGTCTCGGGGATCCACAGGGCGCCGTAGCCGAGGGTCTCGAGCCAGGCGGCGAACTCGGCGGCGTCGCCCACCGCCATGGCGTCCGTCGGCCACCACACGCCTCGGGCGCCGATGCGCTGCTCGATGGTGGGGGTGGCGGCGGGGTCCGGGCTCATGGCGGCCATCCTGCCACCGCGCCCGCGGCGCGCCGGGCTGTTCGGACGTGCGCTACCGTCGCCGGACCGATCCGCGAGGACGAGGGGGACCATGTTCCGAGCGCTGCTGCTGGCGCCCCCCGGGGCCGGCAAGGGCACCCAGGGCGAGCGCCTCGCGGCGCGCCACGGCGTCCCCCACCTGGCCACCGGCGACCTGCTGCGCGAGCACGTGGCCAAGCGCACCGACCTCGGCCAGGCGGCCGAGGAGCACATGCTCGCCGGGCGCCTGGTGCCCGACCACCTGGTCATCGACATGGTGCTGCGCAAGATCGAGGGCGAGGGCGACGAGCCGGCGCTGCGGGCCTTCCTGCTCGACGGGTTCCCGCGCACGCTCACCCAGGCCCGGGCCGCCTACGAGTGGGGCCGCCAGAACGAGCGCACCTTCGACGCCGTCATCCTGCTCGAGGTGCCCGACGACGAGCTGGTCCGCCGGCTCGTCCAGCGGGGCCGCGAGCAGGGTCGCGCCGATGACACCGAGGAGGTCATCCGCGAGCGGCTCACCGTCTACGAGCGCAACACCGCGCCGCTGATCGACTTCTACGACCGCCGAGGCATCCTCGTGCGCGTCGACGGCACGGGCACGGTCGACGAGGTCACCGAGCGGATCGAGCAGGGCCTGGCCGAGCTCGGCGACCGGAGCCGATCTCCCCGCTGAGCGACCCGGCTGCCAGGATCGCGCCGTGCCCTCCCCCGCCGCGCTCCGCCGACTGCAGCTGCCCCTCGCCGGCGTCATCGCCGCCCTCCTCCTCCTGCAGGCGGTCATCGCCGGGCGCTCCGAGGTGCTCTTCGGCAGCTGGGACATCGAGGTGCACGGCTGGGTCGGCAACGGCCTGTTCGTGCTCGTCGTCGCCAACCTCGCCATCGCCGTCGCCCGCCGGGCCTCCACCACCGAGCTGACGGTGGCCGCCGCCCTCGGCATGTTGACCTTCGCCCAGGTCGGGCTCGGCTACGTCGGGCGCGAGCAGCTGGAGGCCGCCGCCTGGCACATCCCCAACGGCGTCCTGCTCATGGGCCTCGGCGCCTACCAGCTCGCCCTGCTGCAGGGCCGGTCCTCAGCCCGCTGAGGCCGGGCCGTCGGCGCGCACCACGAGCACGGCGAGGTCGTCGACCTGGTCGTCGGCGGGCACCATCGCCTCGACGAGCGCATCGGCCAGCTCCTCGACGTCGAGGTCGACCAGCTGCTCGGCCACGACCGCCAGCCGGCGGAAGCCCTGGTCGAGCGACTCCTCGCGGCGCTCGACGATCCCGTCGGTGTAGAGCACGAGCACCTCGCCCGGCGCCAGGCGCTCGTGGTGGACGGGCGCCTCCTGGTCGGGCGCCACGCCGAGGGGCGGCAGGCACGGGGCGTCGAGCAGCCGGGTGGCGCCCTCGCTCGAGACGATGAGCGGCGGCGGGTGCCCGGCCCGAGACCACGACAGCTCGCCGGACGAGGCGTCGATGACCACGGAGACGACCGTGGTGCAGAAGGCGTCGGGGATGGCGTCGATCTGCTGGCTGACCCCCTGCAGGAGCGAGCCGGGGTCGCCCCGGTAGGGCACGATCGACTGGAAGGCGGTGCGGAGCCGGCCCATCGCCGCCGCCGCCGTCATCCCGTGGCCGACGACGTCGCCGACGACGAGCAGCAGGCGCTGGTCGTCGAGGCGGATGGCGTCGTACCAGTCGCCGCCGACCGTGGCGCCGTGGACCGCCGGCCGGTAGCGGGCGGCGACCGACAGGCCCGGCAGCTCGGGCAGGGCGTCGGGCAGGGCGGCGCGCTGGAAGGCGACGGCGGCCTGGTGCTCGGCGTCGTAGCGGCGGCCGCGGGCGAGGGCCTGGCCGGCGAGGACGCCCACCGTCTGCAGCAGCGCCTGCTCCTCGTCCTCGAAGATGTGGAGCTGGCCGTAGGCGACGACGAGCACGCCGGCGACGTCGTCGGCGAGCAGCGGGAGCACGGCGAGGGCGCTGGCGCCGCCGGCGAGCTCGGTGGCGATCGGGTCGCCCCGCCAGCCGAGGGGCGAGGCGAGCCACGCCGCCTCGCGGAGCGACAGGACCCGCTCGACCACGGTGCCGGCCTCCGGCGAGGCCAGCGCCCGGGGCTCGCCACCGGGCACGAGGACCTCGAGCTGGCCGCGCCGGTCCATCGTGGCCACCACGGCCGACGTCCCGCCGACGGCGGCCGGCACGTGGTCGATCACGGCCGAGGCGACGTCGTCGCCGGTCAGCGCTCGGGCGAGCCGGCCGGAGACGTCCTGCACCGCCCGGCTCCGCTCCTGGCTGCGGGCGAGGAGGGCGTTGGTGCGGGCGAGGCGGCGGTGGTGGCGCTCGGTGAGGACGAAGAGCGTGCTCACCGTGGCGATGGCCACCAGGCCGGCGGCGGCGAGGATCCAGGTGACGGTGAAGTCCGGCTGGGCGCCGGGTCGGACCGCCACGGCCCAGGCGCGGTCGGGGACGTCGACCGGCACCACCTGGCGGGCATCGAGGTCGGGGTCGTCGTCCTCGACGCCGACCAGCACCTGGTCGCCGTCGAGCAGCACCACGTCGGAGGACGTGGGCACCGCCTCGCCGACGATGTCGCCGAGCGTCCCGGCGTTGATCCCCATGGTGACGAACCCGCGGATCTCCCCGGCACCGCCGGCGATCGGGCGGACGACGGCGACGCCGGGCCGGCCGGTGCTGACCAGGGTCAGCGGTGCGCTGAGCGCCGCTCGGCCTTCGGCGGCGGCGACCTCGATGGTGCGCAGGCGCGCCGGGTCGGCGGCCAGGTCGACGCCCTCGATCGACCGGGTCGCCCGGCCGCCGACGTTGGCGACCACCACGTAGTGCACCGGACGCTCGGGCGAGGGCACGAACCCGTCCTCCGGCTCGCGGATCGGGGCGCCGAGTCGCTCCTCGAAGGCCGCTCGGTCCGCGGCGGCCACGGCCTCGACCAGGACCATGGTGTCGGGGCGGTCGAGGTCGAAGGAGTCGGCGGCGAAGGCGGCGAAGGCGGCGGTGTCGAGCGTGCCGTCCTCGGCGACGACCGCCCCGATGCCGGCGAGGCGGGCGGACACCTCCTCGATCTCCACCTCGAGGACGGCGGCCACCGCCTGCGCGGTGCGCCGCGCCCGCTGCTCGACGTCCTCGAGCGCCCGCTGGCGGCCGAGGACCACGCCGGCGGCGGTCCCGAGCACGAGGACCACGAGGACGACGGCGAACAGGACGGTCTGGGCACGGCGCGCCGGCCGAGCACCGCGGTGGCCCGCCTCGTCACCGCCCGGGGCGCCTCGCACGGCCGGAGCGTAGTTCCGATACCACCCAGAGGAGGACCCGGTCTCGCCCGCTCAGCGCAGCCCGAGCTTCTCCGAGCAGTGCGGCCACGCGCCCCAGCCCTGGCGGGCCTGGAGGCGCCGGCCCATGTCGATCTGGACCTCGGCCGGGTGCTCGTGCGGGTAGCCGGTGCCGCCCACCGACTCCCAGGCGCCGAGCGAGAACTGGAGCCCGCCGTAGTAGCCGTTGCCGGTGTCGATCGACCACCGTCCGCCCGACTCGCAGCCGGCGAGGTCGTACCAGACCTGGGTGCTGCGGGGATCGTCGTAGGCGTACCCGCCCGAGCGCTGCCCGGTGGCCGCCGGCGCGGTGGTCGTCGTGGTGGTGGTCGGCGCCCGGGTCGTGGTGGGTGCCGGCGCCGCCGTGGTGGTCGGCGCGGCCGTGGTGGGCGGCGAGGTGGGCGGCGGCGCCTCGGTCGTCGGCGGCGCGGGCTGCGACGCGGCCTCGACCTCGTCGACGTCGTCGGCGTCGTCGACCTCGTCCTCGACCGGGGCAGCGGGTGCCTCGGTGGTCGGGGGCGCCTCCGTGGTCACCGAGGCGGCCGGCGCCGTGGTGGCGCCGGTGGCCTCGACCAGGGTGGTGGTGGTCTCCGACAGCAGCTCGCGCACGTCGGTGGGCGTGCCGAGGGCGGCGGCCCGGACCACGTCGTCGCCGGCGGCCACCTCGACGCGGCCGCCGGTTTCGCCGCTGCCGACGAACGGGGCGGCGGCGAGGACGAGGGCCAGGGGCACGGCGAGCACGGCGAGGCGCCGGCGCCGGTAGGTGCGCTCGTCGATGACGGGGTGGTGACGCTCCGACACGATTTCGCAACACTAGTTCGTCACCGGTTCGACACAAATCCGTGAACCGGTTCACGAGCTCACCCGAGGACGAGCACCGCCCCCGTGACCGTGGCCAGCACGGCGGCCGAGAGCGGGAGGCCGACCCGCACGTAGTCGCCGAAGCGGTAGCCGCCCGGGCCGTAGACCATGGTGTTGGTCTGGTAGCCGATGGGCGTCACGAACGAGGCCGAGGCGGCGACGGCCACGCCGATGGCGAGCGAGCGGGGGTCGACGCCGGCCGGGCCGGCCACGGCGATGGCGATCGGGAACATGACGACGGCGGCGGCGTTGTTGGTGACCAGCTCGGTGAGCACGGCCGTGGCCAGCACCACGCCGAAGACGATGCCGACCCGGCCGAAGCCGTCGAAGGCGCCGATCAGCGCGTCGGCGACCTCCCCCGCCAGCCCGGACGACTCCATGGCGGCCCCGAGCCCGAACGCGGCGCCGATCAGCAGGACGACGTCGAGGTCGACGGCGTCGCGGGCCTCGGCGAAGGTCAGCACCCGGCTGAGCACGAGCACGCCGGCACCGAGCAGGGCGCCCTCGAGGATCGGCAGCACCTCGAGGGCCGCCAGCACGACGATGGCGGCGGTGACCGCCCCGACGAGCGGCGCCTTGGCGGTGGCGTGGGCGGGTTCGGCGCCGAGGCGGGCGACGAGCAGGAAGTCGTGGCCGTCGCCCCAGTTGCGGCGGAAGTCGCTGCCGGCGACGAGCAGCAGCGTGTCGCCGTGGCGGAGCCGCACGTCGCCGAGCTTGGCGTCGATGCGCTGGCCGGCGCGGTGCACGGCGAGCACGGCGGCCTGGTAGCGGCCGCGGAACTCGGCCTCGCGCACGGTCTTGCCGACCAGCGGCGACGACCGGCCGACCACCGCCTCGTAGAACGCCTGGCGGGGGCTGTCGATGGCGATCAGGTGCTTCTGCTCGGTGCTGCGCAGCCCACGGATGCGCTGGAGGTCGACGACGTGGTCGACCTTGCCGACGAAGGTGAGGACGTCGCCCTCGTCGATGCGCCGGTCGGGCGAGACCGGCGACACCAGCTGGCCGCCGCGGTCGATGCTCACCAGGAAGACGCCCTCGAGCTCGCGCAGGCCGGCCTCGGCCACCGTCCGCCCGTCGAGCGGCCCGCCGGGCACCACCTCCATGTCCATGGTGAACTCCCGGGACTCGGCCTCGGCCTGCTCGGTGGCCGACAACCGGTCGGGCACGAGCAGGGGCACGACGACGAGCAGCACGGCGAGGCCGACCAGGGCGACGGGCCCGCCCACCGGGGTGATCTCGAAGATGCCGAGGGCCTCACCGGTGCGCTGCTGCAGCAGGCCGGAGATGATCAGGTTCGTGCTGGTGCCGAGCACGGTGACGACCCCGCCGAGGATCGTGGCGTACGACAGCGGCAGCAGGTAGCGAGACGCGGGCAGCCCCCGGGACCGGCACCACGACTGGACGTCGGGGATCAGCATGGCCACCAGCGGCGTGTTGTTGAACACCGTCGACGCCGCCGCCGTCGGCGCCAGCAGCCGGGCCAGCGACGACCGCCCGCCCCCCGGACCGAGCAACCGCGTGGTGAGCGCCGACAGCAGCGCCGTCTTCTGCGCCGCCCGGGCGACGACGTACAGGGCGGCCACCGTGATCGGCGCCGGGTTGGAGAAGCCGGCGAACGCGGCGCCGGCGTCGATGACGTCCAGCAGGAGCAGCGAGAACGTGGCCGCCAGGACCACGGCGGCCGGCGACGCCCGGTCGAGCACCAGGGTCGCCAGCATCACCACGAGGGTGGCGGCGGTGATCCAGGCGTCGGCGGACACCCGGGCAGGCTAGGTCGGGGTCTGGATCGGGCCGGCCACCGGGTAACGACGCCAGGTGTCCATCCGCGCACTCGAGAGGACACCAATGGGCCAGCCACCCCTCCGACGGATCTCCATCGCGCTCCTGGCGGTGGTGATGACCTTGCTCCACCTCGCCCCCGCCGCGGGGCGCAGGAGGACCACGCCGCCACGGCCGACGACTCCGTGTCGAACGAGCAGCTCGTGGAGGACGCCTACCAGGCGCTCCTCGGCCGGTCGCCCGACGAGGACGGCCGGCGCTACTGGACCGACCGCCTCGCCGGCGACCTGACGCACCAGGAGTTCCTCGCCGATCTCGCCCGCACGGCCGAGCACCGCCGGCACCTGGTGACCGCCGCCTTCCGCTCGTTCCTGGATCGCGCGCCCGACCCCGGCGCGCTCGACTGGTACACCGGCCTGCTGACCCGGTCGACGACGGCCGTCACGGTGCGAGCCGACATCCTCGGCTCCCAGGAGTACTTCGGCCGGGCCGGCGGTTCCGCAGAGGCGTGGCTCGACGCCGTGTACCGGGACCTGCTCGGCCGCCAGCCCGATCAGGCCGGCCGCGACCACTTCCTCGGCCAGCTGCGGTCGGGCGTCCCCCGTGAGCCGATCGCATCGGCGATCCTGGTCTCGCCGGAGGCCAGCGCCGGCACCCCGCTCGGCATCCAGACCATCACGCCGCAGCGCCAGGCGCTCGTCACCTCCCTCGACGCGATCGAGATCGACCTCGACCACCCGGTGGTCCCGTCGGCGGCCACGGTGATCGTCACGGCCGGCGGCCAGCGGGTCGCGGGCACCGTGTCGCAGGGGGACTTCGACGACATCCTCGTGTTCTCCCTGGCCGAGGGCGCGCCCGACCCGGTCGCACCCGGCGAGCGCGCTGCGCTCGCCGTCACGGTCGTGGCCCACGACGGGCAGCAGGTCGGTCGGGCCGACGCCGGCTTCTACTACCAGCGCCCCGCCGCATCGCTCTCTCGCGGCGACAGCGGACCCGCCGTCACCGAGCTGCAGAACGACCTCGCCCAGCTCGGCTACTGGATCGGTCCCATCGACGGCGTCTACGGCCAGCTGACCCAGCAGGCGGTGTACGCCTTCCAGAAGGCGGAGGGCCTCGAGCGGACCGGCAGCGCGGACCCCTCGGTCCGCCAGGCCATCGCCTCCGCCGGGCGCGTGCAGCCCCGCAGCACGTCCGGGACCTGGTGGGAGGTCGACAAGGCCCGCCAGCTCCTCATCTACGCCGTCGACGGCCGCGCCGTGTGGGTGTGGAACACCTCGACCGGCACCGAGGAGCCCTACACCTACGAGGGTCGCCAGCTGGTCGCCGACACCCCGCCGGGCCGGTGGGACGTCTACCGCCAGGTCGACGGCGTCCGCGACGGCGCCCTCGGTCGGCTGTACCGGCCGAAGTACTTCCACACCGACGGCATCGCCGTCCACGGCTACCCCAGCGTGCCGCCGTACCGGGCGTCCCACGGCTGCGTCCGGGTGACGAACGCGGCGATGGACTGGATCTGGG
>JBKHXT010000013.1:0-8059 GCA_046565885.1 Acidimicrobiia bacterium | reverse complement strand
CCATCCGCAAGAACACCGTCGCCATCGTCTCCGACGGCACCGCCGTGCTCGGCCTCGGCGACATCGGCCCCCACGCCGCCATGCCGGTGATGGAGGGCAAGGCGCTGCTGTTCAAGAACTTCGCCGGCGTCGACGCGTTCCCCGTCTGCATCGACGTGCACTCGGCCGACGAGATCGTCGAGACGGTCGAGCGCCTGGCGCCCACCTTCGGCGGCGTGAACCTCGAGGACATCGCCGCGCCGGTGTGCTTCGAGGTCGAGGAGCGGCTGAAGGCCAGCCTCGACATCCCGGTGTTCCACGACGACCAGCACGGCACCGCCGTGGTCGTGCTCGCCGCCCTGCAGAACGCCCTCAAGCTGACCGACAAGAAGATGTCGGACCTGCGGGTCGTGATCGCCGGCGTCGGCGCCGCGGGCGTCGCCTGCGGGAAGATCCTGCTCGAGGCGGGCGTGGCCGAGATCGTCGGCGCCGACCGCCAGGGCGCGATCTGGGAGGGCCGGGAGAACATGAACTTCGCCAAGCAGTGGTTCGCGGAGAACACCAACCCCGACCGCCGCAAGGGCACCGTGGGCGAGCTGCTCGCCGGCGGCGACGTCTTCATCGGTGTGGCCGGGCCCGGGATCATCGAGCCCACCGACCTCGACCGCATGAACACCGACCCGTTCGTGTTCGCCCTCGCCAACCCGGACCCGGAGATCCGCCCGGAGCAGGCGAAGGGCCGGGCGAAGATCATCGCCACGGGGCGCAGCGACTTCCCGAACCAGATCAACAACGTCCTCGCCTTCCCCGGCATCTTCCGGGGCGCGCTCGACGCCAAGGCCACCGACATCACCGAGGGCATGAAGCTGGCGGCCGCCGAGGCCATCGCCGAGTCGATCCCGATGTCGGAGCTGCGGGAGGACTTCATCATCCCGTCGGTGTTCGACTCGACCGTGGCGCCCCGGGTCGCCAAGGCCGTCGCCGAGGCGGCGATCGCCGAGGGCGTCACGCGGGGCTGAGCCCCGGAGCGCTCAGCCCCAGAAGTTCGCCGTCACCCAGACCCGGCCGCTGGCGTCGCGCACGCAGCCCACGGTGGCGTGGGTGAACGCCCGGCGCATGATGGCGTCGCGGTGGGTCGGCGAGCGGAGGAACTCGTCGAAGATCGGCCGGGGCTCGGCCCCGACGCCCACCACCTCACCGGCGGTCATCGCCTCCGGCCGCGCCTGGAACACCTGGTCGGCGTAGCCGGGGTTGTGCCGCAGGTCGCCGGTGCCGGCGAGGTGGTCGCTCCAGCGGAAGGCCACGTGGTCCACGGCGGCGTCGTCGCCGAGCGCGGCGGTGCCGGCGCCGGCACGGGCCTCGTTCATCCAACCGAGCATCGCCGCCTCGCACGGCGCGTCGCGCCAGCTGCCCGCGGTGGAGCTCTGCGTGCTCGGTGCCGGCGCCTGCGCCGGCGGCTCGGTGGTGGGGGGCGGCGGTGGCGGCGCCGTCGTGGTCGGTGGGGGCGGCGGGACCGTGGTGGGCGGCGGCGCCGGCGGCTCGAGCTCGGCCGGAGCGGGAGCGGGCGCGGGGCTCGGCGCCGGTGGGGGCGGCGGGGCCGGGAGCGGCTCGGCGGCCAGCTCGACCGGGTCGCCGGCCTGGGCGGCGGAGACGAGGTCGCGGTCGGCGATCTGGGCGGCAGCGGAGATCTCGGCCCGCTCCACGCCGCTGGTCGCCTCGGCTTGGGGACCGCCCGTCGCCGCGACGATGCCGGCCACGCTGAGCTGGACGACGATGGCGGCGGCCAGCGCTCGCTCGGCGACGGCTCGGACGGGCAACGGCGGATCTCCCCCGGGTTCGGCGGGCCGGCGGCGCCGGCGGTGGCCAGTTCTTCGCCGGCCCTGGCCGTTCTCCTGCTCGCGCGGTCCGGCTCAACCGGACGAACCGGTCGCGGGTACGGTCGGCGCCCGTCCGCGACCGAGGAGCGAGTGGTGACCACGACCGAAGGCGCCGGCGCCCGGGTGGGCGTCGTGATGGGGAGCGACAGCGACTTCGACGTCATGCGACCGGCCGTCGACGTGCTCGAGCGCTTCGGCGTCGCCGTCGAGGTGCACGTCGTCTCCGCCCACCGCACGCCCCACGACATGATCGCCTACGGCACCGAGGCCGCCGGGCGGGGCCTCGAGGTGCTCATCGCCGGCGCCGGCGGGGCGGCCCACCTGCCCGGGATGCTGGCGTCGGTGACCACCCTGCCCGTCATCGGCGTCCCCCGGGCGCTGAAGCACCTGTCGGGCCTCGACTCCCTGCTGTCCATCGTGCAGATGCCTCGCGGGGTGCCGGTCGCGACGGTGACGGTCGACGGCGCCGAGAACGCCGGCCTGCTGGCGCTGCGCATCCTCGCCCGGGGCGACGATGCCCTCACCAGCGCTCTCGCCCACCACCAGCACGAGCTCGCCGAGGCGGCCCGCGAGGGCGACCGTCGGCTGGGCGAGCGCTGACCGTGGGCGCCGCCGACCTCGCCACCGCCCGCGTCGGCTTCGTCGGGGCCGGCCAGCTCGCCCGGATGACCCAGCGGGCGGCCATCGACCTCGGCGTCCACCTCGAGGTGCTCGCCGCCCGCCACGACGACCCCGCGGTGCTCGCCGGCGCCGGGCACCGCATCGGCGATGCCGCCGACCTGGAGGCGCTGCTGGCCCTGGCCGCCGACGTCGACGTGGTCACCCTCGACCACGAGCTCGTCCCCAACGAGCACCTGGTCGCGCTGGAGCAGGCCGGCCACCGGGTGCACCCGACGCCCGCCGCCGTGCGCTTCGGGCAGGACAAGGGCCACGCCCGGGCCGAGCTGCACCGCCTCGGGTTCCCGGTGCCCGCCTTCCAGCACGTCGACGACGTCGACCAGGTGCGGGCCTTCGCCGACCGCCACGGCTGGCCGGTCGTCCTCAAGGCCGAGCGCGGCGGCTACGACGGGCGGGGCGTGCGGGTGGTGGCCGATGCCGACGACCTCGGTGCCGAGCTGCCCGACGGCGACTGGCTCGTCGAGGAGCACGTCGACCTGGCCATCGAGCTGGCCGTCGTGGTCGCCCGCCGGCCCTCGGGCGAGCGGGCCGTCTACCCGGTGGTCGAGACGGTGCAGGAGGACGGCATCTGCCGCGAGCTGGTCATGCCGGCCCGGGTCGACCCCGTCCTCGCCTCGGAGGCCGAGGCGCTCGCCGGCGACATCATCGACGCGATCGGCGGCTCGGGCATCGTGGCCGTCGAGCTGTTCGTCGCCGGCGACGGCCGCCTGCTGGTCAACGAGCTCGCCCTCCGCCCCCACAACTCGGGCCACGCCACCATCGAGGGCAGCGCCACCTCGCAGTTCCACAACCACCTGCGCGCCGTCCTCGACTGGCCGCTCGGCGACGTGTCGATGCGGGCGCCCGTGGCGGCCATGGTCAACGTCCTCGGCGGCCCCGACGGCGCGCCCATCGGTCCCCTGCTGCCCGAGGCGCTCGCCGTCGCCGGCGCCCAGGTCCACCTGTACGGCAAGGAGCCCCGGCCCGGTCGCAAGATCGGCCACGTCACCGCCCTCGGCGACGGCCCCGACGAGGCGCTCCGCCGGGCCCGGGCCGCGGCGGAGGTCCTGCAGCGGTGACCGACCGATCGACGGACCGGTCCGAGGCCACCACCCACGGGGAGGACCTCGAGGGGCTGGCCCGCCGGCTGCTCGACCTCGTCGGCCGGCTGACCGGTCTGTCGAGCACCTACCTGACGCGCATCCGCTGGGAGCAGGGGCTCCAGGACATCCTCTACTCCCGCAACGTCGGCTCGCTCGAGATCCCCGAGGGGCTCAGCGTCGAGTGGTCCGACACGCTGTGCCGCCGGGCGATCGAGGGCGGCCCGACGCTCACGACCGACGTCCCCGGCACCTACCCGGACAGCGCGGCGGCGGCCGAGCTCGGGCTCACCACCTACGTCACCTTCCCCGTGCGCGGACCGGACGGCGAGATCTTCGGCACCCTCTGCGGCGCCGACGACCGGGCGGTCGAGCTGCACCCCGACGTCCTCGCCGTCATGGAGACGGTCGCCGAGATGGTGGCGCTCCAGCTGGCCAACGAGGCGGCCCGCCGGGCGCTCGAGCAGGCGAACCTGACCCTGGCCCGGCTCGCGTCGGTCGACGTGCTCACCGGGGTGGCGAACCGGCGGGCCCTGGACGAGGAGCTGCGGACGGCGCTCGAGCGGGCCATGGCGCGTGGGGTGCCGGTCGCCGCCTTCGCCGTCGACATCGACCACTTCAAGCAGGTCAACGACTCCGTCGGCCACGCCGGCGGCGACGAGGTGCTGCGCCGGGTCGCCGGCCGCATCGTCGACGCCTGCCGCGGCGACGACGTCGTGGTGCGCCTCGGCGGTGACGAGTTCGTGGCGCCGCTGGTGGGCACCGACGCCGCCGGCGCCCACGCGGTGGCCGAGCGCCTGTGCGCCGACGTCGCCGAGCACCCGGTGCGCACGCCCACCGGAGGGGTCGAGGTGACGATCAGCGTCGGCGTCGCCGAGGCCGCCACGGCGGACCTCGACGCCCTCCTCGCCTCCGCCGACGCCGCGCTGTACGAGGCCAAGCGGCGGGGGCGCAACACGGTGACCGGCGCGGAGGCCGCCGCACGGGGCTGAGCGCGGACCAGGCCAGAGCGGTGCGCCCTGGCCTGGTGCTCGATGGTGGTCGGGACCGGCGTCGATCCGGTGACCTACCGCTTTTCAGATGATCCGGTGCGTTTCGCTGACCAGGACCGTTGAAGTGTTTGTCCAGGTCAGAGGCCTTTTCCGTTGACCGTCGGCAACCGCCAGAACGCGCCGTTTCCCGTTCCTTGTCGCGCGGATGTCGCGCCACCTCCTGTGGGGTGGGTTCCCAGGATGCGCTCCGTCGATCTGGGACCGGTGTCAGCCGCCCGGCTGTGGGCTACGTGAAATCCGTCAGTGCCGACGGTGAGGGTCCGAGCGTTTCGGGGGCGGCGTCATCGCGCGCGGGTACCGCCCGTCCGTGGCACGCAGGTGCGGCGGCTCAGAGGGTTGCCGACGTTGCGGCGGCTCATCAGCTCAAGCCGGGGACGGATCAGCCGATGAAGCAGCGTGACGATCGGGGAGGGGTTCCCTCAGGTGCTCCTCGCCGCGCAGGCCGGGGCCGAGTGGGCGTGGCACCGGCTGTACGCCTCGGTCGCCGGCGCGGTGCGCGGGTACGTCGCCGCCCAAGGGGCATGCGATCCCGACGACCTCACCGGCGAAGTGATGCTCCACCTGGTGCGCGGGATCGACCGCTTCGTCGGCGACGAGGCGGCCTTCCGTTCGTGGGTCTTCGTGATCGCCCACCATCGCGTACTGGACGAACGTCGGCAGAGTCGGCGGAAGGACCACGCCCTGACGCGCCTGCCTGTGCTCGTCGGTGCGACTGACTCCGTCGACGGCGAGGTCCTCGATCGGGCGTGGCCGGATGAGTGGGCCGAGCGCCTGGCCCAGCTCAGCGACGACCAGCGGACCGTCGTGCTGCTCCGGGTGGTAGCGGGCCTGTCAGCCGGGGAGGTTGGGCTGGTGGTGGGCAAGAAGCCGGGAGCCGTCCGGGTGATGCAGCACCGCGCCATCTTGCGGCTGCAGGAAATCTGCGCCATGGAGGTAACACCATGACGAGCTGCGGCGGTGACGGAGGTGAGATGCGCGATCCCAACCACACGCTGAGCGTCGATGACGTCGACCGGTTGCTCGACGGACGGCTGCCACTCGCAGATGAAGGCCTCCGCTCGTTGTCCAACCGACTGGACGACCTCCGGCTCGCCCACCGACTGCCCGGCGAGGGCATTGACGTGGGTCGCTGGGCGGCGCAGGCGGTGGCGGACATGCGTCTCATCCCATCCGAGAAGGGCGACCCGGTGGCGACACCGGCAAGCAACGCCGACAGGCCTGCTCCGCAGGTGTCTGGGCTACCGAAGACGAGGAGACAGAAGATGATCGCAGGGATCCTGGCCTTCCTGGCCACCACCGGGGGCAAGGTTGCGGTGGCCGCCGCCGTGGTCGGTGCCACGGCCACGGGTGGCCTGGCCGCCACGAACAACCTCCCGCTGCCCAACGGCGACGGTCAGGCGGTCGTGGTCAGCGACGAGACGTCGGGAGATGACGTCGCCGGGATGACCGACGACCCGGATGATCTCGCCGACGATGTACTGGCCGACGATGAGCCGGATGCCTGCGAGGGCCTGATCGGCGCCGACGAGGCAGCGTGCGAGGCCGAGCAGGAGTGCGCCGAGGCCCAGGCAGACGCGCTCGCTGAGGACCCGGAGGACCAGGCCGAGGCCCTGGCCGAGGCCGACGAGGAATGTGTCGAGGCTCGCGCCGACGCCGATGAGGACGCACAGGAGGCAGCTGACGAAACGGCCGAGGAGGACCTCGACAGCGCCGAGGACGCCGCCGAGGAGGAGCGCGAGGCCGCCGAGGACGCCGCTGAGGAAGAGCACGAGGCCGCCGAGGACGCCGCCGAGGAGGAGAGCGAGGCCGCTGAGGAGGAGCGCGAGGCCGCCGAGGACGCCGCTGAGGAGGAGCGCGAGGCCGCCGAGGACGCCGCTGAGGAGGAGAGCGAGGCCGCCGAGGAGGCCGCCGAGGCTGCTGAGGACGCCGACGAGGCAGACGAGGAGGATGACCTCGACAGCGATGATGACGTCGACACGGAGGACGACACCGACGACGCCGACGACGCCGACGAGGCGGACGAGGACTCCGACGACTAACGCTGGGGCCACTCGGGGGGTCGGTCAGGTGACGCTCGCCCGACCGACCCATCCGGGCGCATCACGGCGGAGCCGTGCAGACCGGCTCCGTCAGAACGATGGCGGTCAAGCCCCGAGGATGCCCCATGTCGAGCTCTTGGACGACGCCGCCCACGACCGCGCCGCGGGCTTTCTTGGGGCCGAAGAAGTGCCAGACGAGCTGGCCGAGATCAGTGCTTCTCGCTCGGCCTGATCTGACCATCGCCGACGACGACTCTGACCACCAGCGACCGCCACTGACCGAGACGAAGAAGCTGACTCCTCTCCCGTGAGGTTTCGCCCCGCTCAAAGGCCTAGATATCCCACGTTCGGACGTGTCAAGCGGCGAGCGCTTGGCGGTGGCCCCATGCTTCGTGTTCGTCGTAGAGCGTCCCGTGCCGGAGGCAGCCGTGGAGGATGCCGACCCAACGGTTGGCGAGGGCGCGGATGGCCCGGTTGTGGGTGTCGCCTCGTGCTCGTCGAGCGTCGTAGAAAGCGCGGGCGCCGGGGCTGGCGAGCATGCTGGCGAAGGCCCACTGGTAGCAGGCATCGGCGAGGTGCTTGTTGCGGGCGTAGCGGGCGAGCACGACGCGGTAGCGGCCCGAGGCGCGGGTGATGGGTGACGTGCCGGCGTAGTTCTTGCGAGACTTGGCATCCACGTAGCGGTTCGGGTCGTCCCCGAACTCGGCGAGCACCCGGGCTCCGAGCACCATCCCCAGTCCTGGCAAGGAGCGGATGAGCTTGGCGTCCGGGTGCTGGTCAAAACGGTCGGCCAGCTGTTGTTCGAGCCGGGCGATCTGGGTGACGAGCTCGGCGATCACGGCAACGTGGGCGGCGACACCGGCTCCCATGGCGTCGGCGACCAGGTCGGGGGCCTCGAGGTGTTCGCCACGCAGCGCCGTCTGGATCTCGCCGGCGCGTTCGTCGGCTCGTTTCTGGCGGCCGCCTCGACGCAGGGCAGCGGCGATCTTCGATCGAGACAGGCCTCGCCCGAGCGCTGGTGTCGGCGCGATGGTGAGCACGGCGAGGGCATCGGGGTGGTGGAGCTTGTCGAAGGCGTCCAGGGCTGCGGGATAGAACTCGCGCAGCGTGGAGCGGAGCTGGTTGACCTGGCGCTGCCGATTCCAGATCAACGACTGGTGCGCCCGGGCCAGGACCTTGATCGCGTCGGCCAGCTCGGTGTCGCCGGCGATCTGACGGTGGTTGCGGCGGTCGAGGCGGGCGATCTCGGCCAGCAGATAGGCGTCGCCGGGGTCGGACTTGGCGCCCGAGGTCGAGTGCCGTTCCCGGTAGCGCGACACCGACAGCGGGTTGACCGCGTACACCTGGTAGCCGGC
>JBKHXT010000012.1:0-15687 GCA_046565885.1 Acidimicrobiia bacterium | reverse complement strand
GCCGTAGGCCCGGGCGAGGGCGACGAGGTCGAGGCCGTGCGGCGTGCCGAACAGCTGCTCGAAGCGCTCACCGCCCAGCTGCGATCGCTGGGGCAGGAACGAGAAGATGCCGCCGCCGTCGTTGTCGACCACGACGATCGTGAGGTCGAGGCCGCGGTCGGCGAGGCCGAGCAGGCCGTTGCTGTCGTGGAGGAAGGCCACGTCGCCGATCAGCAGCGCCGTGCGCACGCCGGCGGCGGCCACGCCGACCGCGGTGGACACGACGCCGTCGATGCCGTTGGCACCCCGGTTGGCGAGGTGCCGGACGTCGGCCCGGCCGGTCCCGAACCACTCGACATCGCGCACGGGCATCGACGACGACGTCACGAGCGCGGCACCCGGCGGCAGGGCCCGGGTCAGGTGGCGGGCGACGCCGGGCTCGGACAGCGGATCGTCGGCGAGGACGGCGTCGATCGCCTGCTGGGCGAGCTCGTCGGCGGCGTGCCACGCCTGGCGCCACTCGGCGACCGGGTCGTGCCCGGCGGGGGCCACCGGCACCTCGTCGAGGACCACGGCGGCGGCGTGGGCCGGGTCCGGCCACCAGGGCTCGGGCGCGACGACGACCTCGTGGGCGGCGCAGGCGTCGAGCCACTGGGCGAGCACCTTGGACGCCGGCATCCCGCCGACGCGCAGCACGACCTCGGGGCGGGCCCGCTCGGCGAAGGGCGTGCGGAGCAGGGCGTCGAAGGCGACGACCGAGGAGGGGCCACGGCAGCCGGACGTGGGGTCGGCGAGCAGCGGCCACCCGAGCGACTCGGCGAGGGCGACGACGGCATCGGGCTCGGCGGTGCCCCGCCCGGCGATCACCACGCCCTTGGCGGCGGCGACCGAGGCGTCGAGCACCGGCGCCTGGCGGCCCGACCGCACCCGCCGGTGCCACGGGCCATCGCCTCGGCCCGGCGGCAGCGCACCGACCTCGCCGACCAGCGGCTCCCGGAACGGGAGGTTGAGCTGCACCGGTCCGGGCCATCCGGCGGTGGCCTCGGCCCACGCCCGGGCGGCCAGCGACCGCCACGTGCCGGACGTCGCCGCCTCGGGCACGCCGGCGTCGACGTACCACCGGGTCGAGCGGCCGAACAGGTGGTCCTGGTCGACGGTCTGCGGGGCGGCGACGTGGCGCAGCTCCGGCGGGCGGTCGGCGGTGCAGACGAGGAGCGGGACCCCGGCCAGGTCGGCCTCGACGACGGCGGCGTGGAGCTGGACGACGGCCGTGCCGCTGGTGACCAGCACGGCGACCGGTCGACCGGTGACCTGGGCGAGGCCGAGGGCGAGGAACGAGCCGGAGCGCTCGTCGTGGTGGACGTGGACGGCGACCCGGTCGTCGGCGGCCAGCGCCAGGGCGAGCGGCGTCGACCGGGAGCCGGGGCAGACGACGGCGTCGGTCAGCCCGCAGCGCACCCACTCGTCGACGAGCGTGGCGCAGAAGGTCGCCTGGACCGAGCTCGGGTCAGATGGAGGGCTCCAGCCACCGGTGTCGGTCACCGGCGCATGTCATCATGCGACGCCATGTGGTTGCACGCCGAGCGAGACGGGTCCGGACCCCGCCTCGTGCTGGTGCACGGCTTCACCCAGACCCGGCGGTGCTGGGGACCGGTGGCCGACGACCTCGCCTCCGACCACGAGATCGTGCGGGTCGATGCCCCGGGGCACGGCCGATCGGCCGACATCCTCGCCGGCCTCCGGGGCGGCGGGCGCCTGATCGCCGACCAGGGCGGCGAGGCCACCTACGTCGGCTACTCCATGGGCGGCCGCTACCTGCTCCACCTGGCACTGGGGAACCCGGAGCTGGTGCGGGGCCTCGTGCTGCTCGGCGCGACCGCCGGCATCGACGACGCGGACGAGCGGGCGGCACGGGCGGCGCAGGACCAACGGACCGCCGCCCGGGTCCGCGAGCTCGGCGTCCTGGACTTCCTGCACGAATGGGTCGCCCAGCCGATGTTCGCCGGTATCCCGGCGGAGCGGCAGTTCCTCATGGAGCGGATGGAGAACACCGTCGACGGGCTCGAGAGCTCGCTGCTGCAGTCGGGCACCGGCGCGCAGGACCCGTCGTGGGACCGGCTGCACCGCCTCGACATGCCGGTGCTCGTGCTCGCCGGCGAGCTCGACGCCAAGTTCGCTGCCCTGGGTGAGCGGCTGCAGGCGTCGATCGGCGAGAACGCGACCTTCGCCACCGTGCCCGGCGCCGGCCACGCCGCCCACCTCGAGCAGCCCGAGGCGTTCCTGTCGCTCCTGCGGCCGTGGCTCGCCGAGCACGGCCTGTAGTCGCTACGTCGTCGACAGCTCCGACGACGACTTGAGGACCCGGTCACCGTCGTCCTGCTCGATGAGGTAGGCGGGCTCGTCGTCGGTGGCGTTGCGGGTGATCTCGCTGCCCTTGATGGTGCGGGTCACCTTCTCGGTGAAGCGCTCCTTCACCGTGCCGGACGCCTCGCCGGGACCCCACTTCCAGGTCACCTCGTCGCCGATGTGGATGTCTCGTGCCATGCCCGACCCATGCCCGGGGCGGGCCGGCACGAGACCGGCTCAGCCGGGCGGCGTGGTGGTCGTGGTGGGCAGGTCGACCGGCTCGTAGCCGAAGTCGATGGGGTCGCCCTCGGTCCGCTCGGCCGAGGCGAACAGCGCCCCGGCGATGCCGGCGACGAGGACCACGGTGGCGAGCCAGATCACCAGGCGCGGTCCCCTCGGCGCCGCGGCGAGCCGGACCGACCGGCCGGGCACGTGCTCGCCGATGGGGAGGAGGCCCCGGCCGTCGGCCCACATGAGCAGCGGCGGCATGACGACGAGGGCGGCGGCGAGCGCCACGGCGACGTTGAGGGTGACGATGATGCCGAAGTCGCGCAGCAGCGGCAGCGCCGAGCCGATCAGCACGGCGAAGCCGCCGATGGTCGTGGCGGCCGACGTGAAGAACGCCCGGCCCGTCCGGCGGGCGGCGTGGTCGGATGCCTCCCTGGCGACCCGCCCGTTCTGGCGCTCCTCGAGGTACCGGGCCGTGATGAGCACCGAGAACTCGGTGCACGACGCGATGACGAGCGGACCGGACACGGTCGTCAGCGGGCTGAGCGTCAGGCCGAAGGCGCCGATCACCACCGACGAGGTGCCGATGGCCAGGCCGACGGGCACGAGCGTCAGCACCGCACGGGCCGCCGAGCGGAGGCGGAGCAGCAGGTAGAGGGCGGACAGCGCCAGGCCGAGGTAGGTGAGCACGGCCCGGTTCGCCGAGAGGTTGTCGAGCAGGCCCACGCCGACGACCGCCAGGCCGGCGGGGACGGCCCGGATGGCCGGCTCCCCCTCGTCGAGCCCTTGGCGCAGGATCGAGCCCGGGGGCACGTCGGCCTCGGCGATCTGCTCGTCGAGCAGGGTCCGCAGCTCGGCCACGAGCTCGGCCCGGTCCTCGAGGCTGCCCGGCGCCAGGCGCAGGTTGATCTGCGTCGACGTCGTCGACTGGCCGAGGAGGAGCCGCTCGACGTCCTCGGGCATGACGTCGGCGGCGGCGACCAGGTCGGCCGACGTGGGGGGCAGCGGGGTGGCGCCCTCGACGTCGATGATCTTGGACATCGTGCCGACGAGCGAGGACGACGAGACGACGGCGTCCTTGGCCTCGGCCTCGCGGATGAAGTCGTCGACGACGGCGGCGACCTCGTCGGCGAAGATGTTGTTGGCGGTGACGAGGATGCCGAGCGTCGAGGAGAAGCCGGTGGCCTCCTCGAGCGTCTCCAGGTCCGCCACGGTCTGGCTCTCCTGGTCGATCCAGCGGATCGGGTCGGACTCGATGCGGAACCGGCCCTCGAGGGCGACGCCGCCGACGAACAGGGCGATCGACAGGATGATGAGGGGCACGGCCGTCTTCGGCGACAGGGAGCCGAGCCACACCACGACCCGCTCCACCCAGGAGTCCTTGCGCTCCTCCGTGCGGGACCGGAACTCGCGCACGCCGAGCACGGTGGTGGGCAGCACGATGCCGCAGAAGACCAGGGCGACGATGCCGACGGAGAGCATGACGCCGAAGTCGCGGATCATCGGCACCTCGCTCACCTGCAGGGCGGTGAAGGCGACGACGGCGGCGATGGTGGCAGCCACGAGCGCCGGGCCGATGTTCGCGAGCGTCTCGCTGATCGGGTGCTCGTCCTTGTCGAGCGCCGACTCCTCCTCGATGCGGTTCTGCACCTGGATGGCGAAGTCGATGCCGAGGCCGATGAGGATCGGCAGGCCGCTGATGGTGACCAGCGACAGGTCGATGCCGATGTAGCCGAGGAAGGCGAAGCCCCACACCACGCCGACCACGGTCGACAGCAGTGGCAGGAACCGCCAGCGCACGCGGAACATGACGGCGAGGATCACGGCCATGACGGCGAGGGCGATGGCGCCGAGGGTGAGCATCCCGCCCTGCAGGTAGTCGTTGATGTCCTTCAGGAAGACCGGCGAGCCGGTGACGGTGACCTCGAAGCCGTCGAGCTCGGCGGTCTCCATCACGTCGAGCACGGCCTGGGTCCCGGCGGAGAGGGCGTCGAGGTCGGCGTTGCCCTCGAGCACGACGCCGCCGACCGCCGTCTGCAGGTTGGGGAACGTGCTCTGCAGCGAGGCCCGCACGACCCGGTCGTCGCCCTCGGGCAGGACGGGCGCGCCGTCGACGACCTCGACGTTCTGGTTGCCGAACAGCAGGAACCGGTCCCACACCTCGGTGCCGAGCACCCGCTCCTCCTCGGCGGGGAGCCGGGCGAGGCTGACCTCGATGTCGGCTTGGCGGGCGGCGACGCCCTCGGTGTCCGTCTCCCGCGACAGGGCGCTGATGAGGGCGCCGGTGCCGGCGCCGCTGTTGGTGATCGCCTCGCTGAAGCGCAGCGACGTGAGCGGCGTGACGACGCCGTAGACCTCGGGGATGGCGCGCAGCTCGGCCTCGAGCCGCTCGAGCTCGGCCAGGTTGTCGCCCCGGCTGAGGATGCCGGCGATGTCGGCGTCGCCGGTGGCCTGGAAGAGCAGGACGATGGTCTCGCCGCCGAACTCCTCCTGGAACAGCTCGTTGTCGATGGCGATCTGGTCGTCGGCGTCGAGGTAGCTCTCCTGGCCGGTGGCGAACTCGAGGTTCCTCGCCCCGAGGGCGAGGATGACCGTCAGCACCGTCATGCCGACGGCCACGAAGGCCCACCGGCGGCCGAGCTGGAATCCGAGCGTGCGCCAGAACCGTTCCACGGGCGGACACGCTAGGGGATGTCCCTTGTCTGACCTCCCGGGCGGAACGCGCCCTAGGCGGACAGGGCCAGCCCGGCGGCCAGCAGGAGGCCGAAGACCAGCTGCAGGCGGCCGGTCGCGGCGAGCACGGGGATCAGCGCCGGTCCGGTCGCACCGGCTCGCACCCGCCGGATGGGCTCGACGGCGGCGAGGGCGGCCACGAGGGCGAGCAGCGCCGCCGGCCGGGCGATCGCCAGCGGCACCACGAGCGCCAGCGCCACCACCACCATGGCGACGAAGACCGTACGGGTTCGGGCGTCGCCGAGGCGGACCGCCAGCGTCCGCTTGTCGGCCACGGTGTCGCCGGGGATGTCCCGCAGGTTGTTCGTGACGAGCAGGGCGGTGGCCAGCAGACCGACGGGCACGGACGCCAGGAGGCTGAGGCCGGTGACCTGCTCGACCTGGACGTAGGTGGACCCGACCGTGGCGACGACGCCGAAGAAGGCGAAGACGAAGACCTCGCCGAGGCCGAGGTAGCCGTAGGGGCGGGGCCCGCCCGTGTAACACCAGCCGGCGAGCATGCACAGGGCGCCGACCACGACGAGCTCCCAGCCCACGGCGGCGGCCAGGGCGAGGCCGGCGACGCCGGCGACGGCGAACGAGGCCAGCGCCGCCCGCTTCACGGCGCCGGGGGGCTTGATGCCCCAGCCGACCAGCCGCACGGGCCCGACCCGGGCGCCGGGGTCGTCGGTGCCGCGCACGCCGTCGCTGTAGTCGTTGGCGTAGTTGGTGGCCACCTGCAGGGCCAGGGCGACGACCCCGGCGGCCACGGCCCGCCAGGCGACGAGCGGGCCGTCGACCCCCCGGCCGGCGGCGGTGCCGACGAGCACCGGCACCACGGCGGCGGGCAGCGTCCGCACCCGGGCGCCGGCGACCCAGGCGCGGGCTCCCGTGGGCGTGGCGGCGGTGGTCACCCCGGCAGGTTCGCGCACGGCGACCGCCCCTACCCTGCCGGCGTGCCGGTGCTCGTCGCCCTCCCCGCTCGCGGCCAGCGCTTCGTCGACGAGCTGCGGGCGGCGTGGGACCGGGGCGACGCCGTCCTCCCGGTCGACCCCCGGCTGCCGTCGAGCGCCGCCGACGACCTCGTCGTCGCCATGGGGACCGGGGCGCCGGTCGAGCCCGGCGACGCCCTCGTCGTCGCGACCAGCGGGACGACCGGCCGCCCGAAGGGCGTCGTGCTCACCCACGCCCAGGTGGCGGCGTCGGCCGAGGCCACCTCCGCGGCCCTCGGGGTCGATCCGGCCCGGCACCGGTGGCTGGCCTGCCTGCCGCTCTCGCACGTCGGCGGCCTCTCGGTCGTCACCCGGGCGTGGCGCACCGGGACGCCGCTCGAGGTGCACGACGGCTTCGACGCCGCCGCCGTCGACGACGCTGCCCGCCGGGGCGCGACCCACGTGTCGCTCGTCGGCACGGCGCTCGGCCGCATCGACGCGACGGCGTGGGAGCGGATCGTGCTCGGCGGGTCGGCGCCGCCGCCGGACCGCCCGGCGAACAGCGTCGCCACCTACGGCATGACCGAGACCGGCAGCGGCGTCGTCTACGACGGCCACCCGATCGGCGGGGTGGAGCTGCGCATCGACGACGGCGAGGTGCTGGTGCGGGGGCCGATGGTCGCCACCCGCTACCGGGACGGCTCGCCCGTGGTCGACGAGGACGGCTGGCTGCGCACCGGCGACCTCGGGCGCCTCGACGACGGGGTGCTCACCGTGTTCGGGCGCCGGGGCGACCTGATCATCACCGGCGGCGAGAACGTGCACCCGGATCCGGTGGAGCAGCGCCTGCGCGCCCACCCGGCCGTCGCCGACGCCGCCGTGGTGGGCCGACCGGATGCCGAGTGGGGCCAGCGGGTCGTCGCCGTCGTCGAGCTGGCGCCCGGCGCCGAGCCGCCGGCGCTCGAGGAGCTGCGGGACTGGGTGCGCGAGGTGCTGCCCGCCTTCGCCGCCCCGAAGGAGCTCGAGGTGCGCCCGCTGCCCCGGACCGCCCTCGGCAAGGTGCGCCGCGCCGAGGTGCGCTGAGCGCGGCGCGCCATGGGGGTTCGCCCCCATCGTGGACCCGGGACCACCTCGATGGGTCGCCGGTCGAGGGCTTCGTACGGTCGTCACAGCGGTCACGGAGGCCGCCGAGACGACGAGGAGGAACCCCATGAGCACCTACGAGCCCCAGCCCGCCCAGCTCCACTCCCCGGCCTGGGTGGCCGTGACCAAGCTGCAGTTCGGCGTGTCGGTCCTGGCCCTGACCATCGGCCTCTGGTACCTGCCGGTCGAGCCCTGGATCGTCGCCTACCTGGTGATGGGCACGCTGCTGCTCGTGTCGTCCACCGTGGCGCTCACCAAGACGCTGCGCGACCTGCACGAGGGCGGCCGGCTGATCTCGCGGGTGGAGGAGGCCAAGCTCGAGCGCATCCTCTCCCAGCACGATCCCGTGGCCCCGTGACCGCCGTCGACCAAGATCTGTCGCGTGCAGGGCCTCGACGACGGCCTCGACGCCGCCGTGCGGGTGTTCCGCACCGCGGCGTGGACGTGGCTGGCGGCCGTCAGCGCGCTGTCGTACGCCTCGGTCGAGCAGCCGCTGGCGGTGGTGGCCGGCGTGCTCGCCGCCGGCGCCGTGACCGCCGCCTGGTGGTGGCCGCCGCCGTGGGCGGCGCTGCCCCCCGCCGGGTGGCGAGGGCGGCTGGTCGGCCTCGAGCTCGCCGTCGGCGCCCTGCTGGTGGCCGCTGACGACTGGGTCCTCGACGAGCAGCGGCCGCAGAGCTTCGGCGGCGTCTGGCCGGTGGCCGGGGTGCTGGCCGTCGCCGTGCGGTCCGGGCCCCGGCCGGCGGCGCTCGCCGGCGTCGGCCTCGGTGCGGCGCGAGGGATCGGCGAGGTCCTCGCCGGGCGGGGCGAGTGGTCGCCGAGCCGGGTGCTGGCCATCGCCTCCACCGGCGTGCTCTTCGCCCTCGCCGGCTGGGCGGCGGCGTGGGCGGCCCAGCGGCTGCGGTCCGCCGAGCGGCTCGTCGCCCGCAGCGAGGCCCGGGCCGAGGTGGCCGCCGAGCTGCACGATGGCGTGCTCCAGACCCTGGCGGTGATCCAGCGCCGCAGCGGCGACGACGAGCTGGTCCGCCTGGCCCGCAGCCAGGAGGCGGCGCTGCGCCGCTACCTCGCCGACCCGCCCGACGACCCCGGCGGTGCCGCCCCCGTCGAGGGCGTGCTGCGGGCGGCGGCCGCCGACGCCGCCGACCGCTTCGGCCTGCGGGTGGAGGTGGCGGCGGTCCCGCCGCTCCCCGCCCTGGGCGCCGCGGCCGCCGGCGTGCTGCGCGGCGCGATCGGCGAGGGGCTGGCCAACGTCGCCAAGCACGCCGGCACCGACCGGGCGGTGCTCTTCGCCGAAGCCGACGACGCCTGCCTGCTCGTGTCGGTGCAGGACCACGGCGACGGCTTCGACGCCGCCGCCGTCACCGAGCGGGGGCTGGAGGCCAGCGTCCGCCGCCGGGTCGACCGCCTCGGCGGGACCGTCGACGTCCGCTCGCGTCCCGGCGCCGGCACGACCCTGACCATCGAGCTGCCCCTGGAGGACCGATGAGCGCGCGGATCAAGGTGCTGGTGGCCGACGACCACGCCGTGTGGCGTTCGGGCATGCGGGCCGAGCTCGGCGAGGCGTTCTGGGTGGTCGGCGAGGCCGAGGACGCCGCCACGGCCATCCGCCTGGCCAAGCAGCTGCAGCCCGACGTGGTGGCCGCCGACCTGCGCATGCCCGAGGGCGGCGGGCTGCGGGTGGCGGCCGAGCTGTCCGACGAGGTCCCCGTCGTGATCCTCACCGTGTCCGAGACCCACGACGACCTGCTCGAGGCCATCGGCGCCGGCGCGGTCGGCTACCTGGTGAAGTCCTCGACCGTCGCCGAGATCGGCGCCGGCCTGGCGGCGGCCGCCCGGGGCGAGCCGGTGTTCTCGGCGTCGCTGGCCGCCCTCGTGCTCGGCGACTTCGCTCGCGCCGCCCGCACGCCGGACGGCAAGCCGGTGAAGGCGCTGTCGGCCCGCGAGCGCGAGGTGCTGCGCCTGGTGGCGCGCGGGCTCACCTACCGGACCGTCGGCGAGGAGCTGTACATCGCCGAGCGCACGGTCGAGAACCACGTGCGCAACATCCTCGTGAAGCTGCGCCTGAACCGCCGGGACGAGCTGATCCGCTGGGCGGCCAAGCGCGGGCTGGACGAGTAGCCGCTCAGCCGGTGGGGCGGATGAGGGCGCCGCCGTCGACCACCACCGTCTGCCCCGTCATCCACGACGACAGGTCCGACGCGAGGAACAGCACGGCGTGGGCGATGTCCTCGGGCTCGCCGAGGCGGTGCAGCGGCATGCGCTTGGCGATCTGGTCCTCGGCCGGCTCCCACAGGGCCCGAGCCATGTCGGTCTTCACGAGGCCGGGGGCGACGGCGTTCACGCGGACGCCCGGCGACAGGTCGGCGGCCAGCACCTTGGTCAGGTGGATGAGCGCCGCCTTCGTCGTGTTGTAGATGCCGATCGACGGCTCGACCGACATGCCGCCGATCGAGGCGATGTTGACGACCTTCCCGCCGTTCGCGCGCATCCACGCCTTCCAGCACTCCTGGGTCCACACCAGCGGCCCTCGGAGGTTGACGTCCCACGTCTTGTCGTAGCGGGGCAGGTCGATGTCGATCGACGGGCCCATGTACGGGTTCGTGGCCGCGTTGTTCACGAGCACGTCGACCCGGCCGAAGGTCTCCATGGTGTGGGCCACGGCGGCGGCCGCCGCGTCCGGGTCGCCGGCGTTGGCGGCGAACACCGACGTCTCGCCGTCGATCTCGGCCGCCGCCGCCTCGAGGGCGTCCTGCTTGCGGGAGCTGAGCACCACCTTGGCGCCGGACCCGGCCAGCACCGTGGCGATGGCCTTGCCGATGCCGCGCGAGGCGCCGGTGACGAGGGCGACCTGACCGTCGAGCCTGATGTCCATGGCGGCGCACCGTAACCGCCCGCGGTCGCTCAGCCGGGCAGCTGGGCGGCCAGCTCCTCGGGCGTGGTGGCCGGCAGCCCGCAGGCGTAGTGGCGGCACACGTAGGCGCGACCGTCGTCCCGACCCTCCCACAGCGGGGAGTCGAACCGCTCACCCCAGGCCAGCACCGCCGTGGGGAGCCACCGGCGACGGACCACGTCGACCAGGTCTGGCCGGTCCCCGGCGACGACGACCTCGGTGGCGCCGCTGTGGTGCAGGTCGAGGGCGGCGAGCAGCACGCCGAACGCCGTCGGCGCCTGGACGGCGAGACGACCGCTCAGCCGCAGGATCGCCTCGGCCCGCTCCCGGTACCGGTCCTCGCCGGTCAACGCCGCGAGTCGGAGCAGGCCGACGGCGGCGGTCGAGTTGGCGGACGGCACGGCGCCGTCCTGGAGGTCCTTGTCCCGGGTGACGAGCTGCTCGCCGTCGATCCCGGTGGTGAACAGGCCGCCCTGCTCTTCGTCCCAGAACAGCTCGAGCATGGCGTCTGCGACCGCTCGGGCCTCGACGATCCACGACGCCCGGCCCGTCGCCTCCGACAGGCGGGTGAAGGCGTCGACGAGGGCGGCGTGGTCGGCGGCGAAGGCCAGGTGCTTGGCCCCGGTGTCGGCCTGCCACGCGCGCAACCAGCGGCCGTCGTCCCGGCGCAGCTCCCGCTGCAGGAACCGGGCGGTCTCCTCGGCCGCCTCGACCCAGTCCGCGCGATCGAGCGCGGCGCCGGCCTCGGCCAGGGCCGCCACCCAGTGGGCGTTCCACTCGGTGAGGACCTTGTCGTCCAGTCCCGGGCGGGGCCGGCGCGAGCGCGCCTCGAAGAGCGCCTGACGGGCCCGCTCGATCGGCTCGGGGCGCTCCCAGTCGCCGCGGTGGTGCGTGCGCACGGGGATCCACCGCCCCTCGAAGTTCGCCGGCCGGTCGAGCTCCCAGTGGGCGAGCGCCTCGTCGACGACGTCTCCGAGCCCGGCATCGACGAGGATCGAGCGCACCTCGTCGGGGGTGAAGACGGAGAAGGCGCCCTCCTCGCTGTGGCCGGTGGCCGGGTCGAGGGAGTCGGCGTCCTCGGCGGAGGCGATGCCACCGCCGGGCTGGCGCAGGTCGCGCAGCACGTAGCCGACCGTCTCCTCGACGACCTGCCGGTAGCGGTCGTGGCCGAGGACCTGGAAGCCGTGCAGGTAGAGGCGCACGAGGCCGGACTGGTCGTAGAGCATCTTCTCGAAGTGCGGGACGACCCAGTACCGGTCGACGGAGTAGCGGGCGAAGCCGCCGCCGAGGTGGTCGTACATGCCACCGGACGCCATGGCATCGAGGGTGGCCTCGGCGATGCGGGCCAGCTCCGGTTCGCCGGTGCGCAGCAGGCCCCGCAGCACCAGGTCGGGGTTCTGCGGCGTCGGGAACTTCGGGGCCTGGCCGAAGCCGCCCCACTCGTCGTCGTGGGCGTGGTGCAGGACGTTGATCGCTTCGGTGAGCACCTCCACGCCGGGGACGGCGTCGCCGGCCTCGAGCCGGGCACCCTGGCCGAGCGCCTCGGTCAGCCGGTCGGCCTGCTCGAACAGGTCGTCGCGGCGGTGGGTCCAGGTGTCGTGCACCGCCTCGAGCAGCTCGGTGAACGACGGCATGCCGCCGCGGGGCTGGGGCGGGAAGTAGGTGCCGCCGTAGAACGGCCGGCCGTCGGGGGCCAGGAACACGGTCATCGGCCACCCGCCTCGGCCGGTCATCGCCTGGACCGCCTCCATGTAGATGGCGTCGACGTCCGGGCGCTCCTCGCGGTCGACCTTGACGTTGACGAAGTGCTCGTTCATGACCGCCGCCGTCGCCTCGTCCTCGAAGGACTCGTGCGCCATGACGTGGCACCAGTGGCAGGCCGAGTAGCCGATGCTGAGCAGGATGGGCACGTCGCGCCGCTCGGCCTCGGCCCGTGCCTCCTCGCCCCAGGGGAACCAGTGCACCGGGTTGTCGGCGTGCTGGCGCAGGTACGGGCTCGACTCGGAGGCGAGGCGGTTCATCCCTCCACGCTAGGGACGGTTCACCAGCGGTCGTGGTGGACGATGTCGTCGAGCGGCGGGCGGGGGCGGGTGGCGCTGCGGCCGGGCTCGTCCGGCGCCGGCCAGCCGATGGCCACCGTGCCGACGGCCCGCCGGTCGTCGGGGACGCCGAACGCCGCCCGGACGGCGGCCTCGTGCTCGAACTGGCCGAACAGGCAGGCGCCGAGCCCGGCGGCGGTGCAGGCGAGCAGCAGGTTCTGCACGAGCGCGCCGCCGTCGACCCACCAGTAGGGCACGGGCCAGGCGCCGGTGCCGCTCCCCCGCCCGGTGGCCGCCTTGTCCGGCTCCGCGTAGCGCTCGACGTACGCGTCGGGTCGCACGTAGGGCACGACGAGCACCGGGGCGGCCAGCAGTCCCTGCCACCGGAACCGCCGCCGGGCCTCGGGGTCGGGCATCGTGGCCGCCCAGTACCGGTCGACGGCGTCACCGCGCAGCACGAGCAGGTCCCACGGCTGGGTGTTGCCGGCCGACGGCGCCCGGCGGGCGGTGTCGAGCAGCTCGGCGAGCAGGTCGTCGGGCACCGGCTCGGCGGTGAAGGCCCGCACCATCCGGCGGGCGCGCACGAGCCGCGACAGCTCGTCCACGGTCAGCTCCGGGCGAGGTCGGCGAGGCGGTCGAGCACGGCCCGGGCCTCGGGGCGGTCGAGCTGCTCGGCCGCGGACTCGTAGGCGATGCGGGTGACGCGCTCGTTGCCCTGGCGCCGCATCATGTTGAGCCCGCCGAACGCGTGCAGGTCGTGCTCGCTCGGGCGGAGCAGCAGCACCTCGGCGCCCGACCGCCGGGCCTGGGCGACCTCCCGGCGCAGGCGGCGCTGGGCGTGCTGGCGGGTGAGGCGCTCGGCGAGCCCGGGGGCCGGCGACTCGTCGTAGCCCATGGGCACGACGCCGACGACGACGTCGGGGCGGATCTTGGTCGCCAGGTCGAGGTTGGTGGTCGAGTGCACCCCGCCGTCCACGAGGGTGCGGCGCCCGACCCGCTGGGGCTGGAAGAAGGCCGGGATCGCGCACGACGCCTTGACCGCGGTGTGCAGGTCGGTGCGGGGCGGGTTGCGGCGCCCGAGCACGACGCGCCGGCCGGTCCGCACGTCGACGGTGACGAGCCACAGCGGCTTGGTCGGCCACGTCTTCGGCATCACCGTCGACATGGTGTCCTCGGCCTCGGCGATGGTGAAGAACCCGCCCGGGAACGCCCGCCGCAGGAAGGCGGGCAGCGGCGGCACGGGGAAGCGCAGCGCCGAGCGCTGGAGCACGTACAGGGAGCCGAGGATCCGGCGGGCGACGTCGAAGGGGCTCTCCCACGCCGCCTGCCACGGGCCGGCGTCGTCGCGCTCGAGCCCGATGTCGGGGTGCTCGCCGAGCGACGCCCGGTACAGGTCCTCGGTGGAGAGCCCGGAGCGGAGCATCGCCCCGATGAACGATCCGGCGGAGGTGCCGACGATCAGGTCGGCGTCATCGGGCCGGAACCCGCCCACCTCCTCGAGCGCGCGCAGGACGCCGGCGTGGTAGGCCATGCCCACCGTGCCGCCGGCGCCGAGGACGAGCGCGCTGGTCAGGCGAGCTTCTCGAGGTCCTCGGCCATCGCCCAGCCGAAGGCGATGACGCACTCACCGGAGGCGGCGTCGAGGTCGACGAAGAACTCCTCGTACTCGGCCACCTTGTCGGCCTTCAGGCACTCGTGGTCGAACACGACCGGGAGCTGCCCGTCGCCCTTGACCCGGAACTGCCGGTCGGCGTAGCGGGAGGGCATGATCCCGTAGCGCTTGGCCAGGCGCCGGCCCCAGGCCCGCTCCTCGCCGGAGGCCTTGTGCTCCTTGCGGGGGATCAGGTCGTTGAGCGCCTTGAACGCCTCGTAGCCCGAGGGGTGGGTGAGGCGGGCGGCGACGAGCACGTCCTCGTCGGGGAAGGCCAGCACCGCCCGGCGCAGCTCCTCCTGCATGATCGCCCGCAGCACGGTGTCTCGCTTGGACGTGCGCTTGATCGTGCCCATGCCGATGAGCACGCACGGGGTGCCGCCGATGCGCTCGAGCGTCGAGTACGTGAAGCCCTTGAGCTTGCCGTCCTCACGGGCGGTGGTGACGAGCACCCACGCCTCGGCCTCCTTGGTGAGGGTGCCGATCTCGTGCGGGAAGGGGCTCTCGGCGCACAGGTCCGCCAGCTCGGCGAGCTCGACGTCGCTGAGCTGCGTGCAATCCTTGGTCTCGACCTCGATCGACATGCGTTCTCGGAGCCCCCGTGCGTCGGTCTGGTGGTCCGACCAGTCCACTCGTTCCCGGGCGCAGCGCGCAAATCTGTCCGAACAGGCGCGCGGTCAGCCGGGCTGCTGCGGTCGCTCTGCTCGCTCAGCCGACCAACGCGGCGGGGCCGAGCAGCACCCGGATCTCCGACACCAGCCCGCTGCCGCCGTCGACGCCGTACGCCGGCGGGAGGCGCAGCACCTTGTCGTCGCCGAGGTGGAGCAGCACCGGGTGGTCGCCGGGGTGCTCCAGCAGGATCTCCTTCAGCGAGGAGATGAGGTCGGCGCTGAGGCGGCCCGGGCTCACCGCGAGGCGGAACGGCTCGGCGGCATCGGACACGCCCTCGACCACCTCGATCTCCATGGCGATGAGCTTGGGCATGTCGTCGCGCTTGTCGATGCGGGCCTTCACCAGGACGATGGCGTCGTCCTCGAGCTTGTGGCCGTGCTCGGTCATCGTGCGCGGGAACACCATGGTCTCGGCGCTGGAGCGCAGGTCCTCGAGGACGAACACGCCCATGAGGTCGCCCTTCTTGGTCCACTTGCGCTGCAGGCCGGTGATGACCCCGCCGACGGTCTTGATGGCGCCGTCCTCGCACTCGGCGAGGGCGTCGAGGCCGACGTCGGTGCGCCGGGCGAGGAAGTCCTCGGCGCCGAACAGGGGGTGGTCGGACACGTAGAGGCCGAGCATCTCCTTCTCGAAGGCCAGCTTCTGGGCCTTCGCGAACTCGACGTCGGGGATCTCCTCACGATCGTCGAAGCCGAGGTCGGTGCCGCCGCTGCCGTCGTCGACCATCTGGTCGAACAGCGACATGACGCCCGCCTCGGCCTCCTTGCGGCGGGCGATGGTGCGGTCGACGATCGACTCGAACACCATGAGCAGGCCCTGGCGCTTGTGGCCGCAGGAGTCGAACGCCCCGGCCTTGATGAGCGCCTCCACCGTCTTCTTGTTGAGCACGCCGAGGTCGACCCGCTCGCAGAAGTCGTAGAAGTCCGTGAACGGGCCGTTGGCGTCGCGCTCGGCGATGATCAGCTCGCAGTGGCCGGTGCCGACGCCGCGCACCGCCGACATGCCGAACACGATCTCGGCGCCGCCGTCCTCGTGCAGCTCGGGGGCGAAGTCGACGAGCGACCGGTTCACGTCGGCGACGGTGACCGGGATGCCCAT
>JBKHXT010000011.1:0-5032 GCA_046565885.1 Acidimicrobiia bacterium | reverse complement strand
GATCGTCACCGTCGGGCGCCCGGTGGTCGTCGTGGTCGAGGACGACGTCGTCGTGCTGGAGGTGGCCGTCGACGGGGTCGTGGGCGGTTCCAGGGCGACGTCGTCGGCTTCGCGGCAGCCGGCGGCCGCGACGGCCGCGGCGAAGACCAGGGCGACCGCCCGGCCGCCGCATCGGGTGCGGCGGGTCACGAGTTGCGGGGACGGGGCTGCTGGACGATCGGGGACCCGTGGTGGTGGACGAGGCGCCAGCCGGCGTCACCCCGGACGAAGACGTTCGTGGCGGCGACCGCGCTGGTGGCGGCGCCGGCGCCCTCGATGAGGTTCTCGTTGCAGGTGACCCAGGCTGTGTCGCCGGCGACGTGCACGTCGGTGTCGGTGACGATGAACTGGAGCCGCTGGGGGCCGTCGAAGAGGGCGTACCAGGACGCGGCCACGGACGCCCAGCCGGACAGGATCGGCCAGCCGGGGTGCACGCAGCTGGTGCGGTCGGTGTGCTCCCACACGTCGGACATGGCGTCGAGGTCGCGCGACTCGAAGGCGGCGTAGAACGCCTCGTTGACGGCGAGCACGTCGGCGGCGGGGTCGTCGGTCGGCGCCATGGGAGGGACGACCGTACCGTCGCAGCGGGCTGCCTCCTCCCCGGCTGCCAGGATGGCCGGCCATGATCGTCGTCGACTCCACCGACGGGGTGCGCCTCGCCGTCCACGAGCTGGGCGACCCGACGCCCGACGCCCGGCCGCTGCTGCTGTGCCACGCCACCGGCTTCCACGGGCGGGTGTGGCGGGCGCTCGCCGACGCGCTCCCCGAGCGGCGCTGCCTCGCCCTCGACTTCCGCGGCTACGGCGACTCGAGCGAGCCCCGGGGCGATCTCGACTGGCACGGCTTCGGGCAGGACGTGCTCGCCGTGGTCGATGCGCTCGGGCTCGGGTCGGTGCAGGCGGTGGGCCACTCCAAGGGCGGGGCGGCCATCCTCCTGGCCGAGCAGGCCCGCCCGGGCAGCATCGAGCGGGCCGTGTGCTTCGAGCCCATCGTCTTCCCGCCGGCCGAGGGCGAGCGGGGGCCGAACCACCTGGCCGAGGTCACCCGGCGGCGGCGGGAGTCCTTCGACTCCTTCGAGCAGGCGATCGAGAACTTCGCCTCGAAGCCGCCGCTCGGCTCGCTGCGCCGCGACGTGCTCGAGGACTACGTCCGCCACGGCTTCGCCGAGCAGCCGGACGGCACGGTGAGGCTCAAGGCCCGTCGGGAGCACGAGGCCGCCACCTACGACACCGGCGCCGCCCACGACGGCTTCGCCCACCTCGGCGAGGTCGAATGCCCGGTCCTCGTCGTGCACGGCGGCGACGCCGAGGGCCCGGCGGCCATCGCCCCCCTCGTCGCCGACGCGCTGCCCGCCGGCGAGGTGCTGGCCGTGCCCGAGCGGGGCCACTTCGGCCCGCTCGAGGACCCGGCCTGGTTCGCCGGGGTCGTGCGCGGGTTCCTCGACCGACCCTGATCGCGGTCGCCGTGGGTGTCCGACCCCCGGCGTACGCTCGTCCCATGGCCCTGCCGCTGCCGAGCTCGCTGTCGCCGTCACGGCTGGCCAGCTTCACGGCGTGCGGGCTGCAGTTCCGCTTCACCGCCATCGACCGCCTGCCCGAGCCGCCCACGGTGGCCGCCACCCGGGGCACGCTCGTCCACGCCGCGCTCGAGCACCTGTTCACGCTGCCGGCGCCCGACCGGGTCCCGGCGGCCGCCGGCGCCTGCCTCGACGCCGCCGTCGAGCGCCTGCGCGACGACCCCGACTGGACCGACCTCGGGCTCGACGCCGACGGCGAGGCCCGGATGCGCGCCGAGGCCGAGGGGCTGGTCGAGCGCTACTTCCGCCTCGAGGATCCGCGCACCGTCCACCCCGTGGGCCTCGAGCTGAAGCTGGAGGTCGAGGTCGGCGGCGTGCGCCTGCGCGGCATCATCGACCGGCTCGACCTGGTCGACGGCGAGCTCGTCGTCACCGACTACAAGACCGGCCGGGCGCCGGGCGACTCGTGGGCCCGAACGCAGATGACCGGCGTGCACCTGTACTCGCTGATGTGCGAGCGCTGGTTCGGGCGGCGGCCCGTCCGGGTGCAGCTGCTGCACCTGGCCGAGCCGGTGGCCATCGTGGCCGAGCCGTCCGAGCAGTCCAGCCGCGGCCTGTCCCGACGGCTCGAGGCGGTGTGGCGGGCGGTCGAGTCCGCCTGCGAGCGCGAGGACTTCCGCCCCCGGCCGTCCGGCCGCTGCGACTGGTGCGCCTTCCAGCGGTACTGCCCCTCCTTCGGCGGCGACCCGGCGGCCGCGGCGCTCGAGCTCGGCGCCCGGGCCGAGGTCGACACCGGCCAGGGCACCCTGCTGGAGGTCTGATGGCCAACCAGCTGATCGACGCCGTCACGTCGCCCCTGCCCCACATCCGCACCCCGCGGCAGCTCGCCGAGCCGATCCGGCGCTTCGACGAGGCCATCGAGCGCGCCTTCGTCCCGCTGCGGGGCCGCCCGCTGGTCGACCGGACCCTCTACACCGCCTCGGAGCTCGGCGACCACAGCCTGATCTGGCACGTCCTGGCCACCGCCCGCGGCCTGCGCCGGGACGGCGACCTGGCCGGCACGGTGCGCATCGTCTCCATCATGGGCATCGAGTCGCTGGTCGTGAACGGCTTCGTCAAGTCGCTGTTCCGGCGGCAGCGCCCGGTGCACGAGGGGCCGCGGCCGCACCGGCTCCGCACGCCGCTCACCTCCTCGTTCCCGTCGGGCCACGCCTCGGCGGCGGCCGTGTTCACCGTCGTCGCCGGCGAGGACGACCCGGCGGCGCCGGCCTACGCCGCGCTGGCCGCCACGATCGCCGCGTCCCGGGTGCACGTCCGCATCCACCACCCCTCCGACGTGGTGGGCGGCGCAGCCATCGGCGTGGCCCTCGGCGTGGCGCTGCGGTGGTGGTGGCCCGCCGACCGGCTCCTGCCCCGGGGCCTCGGCCGGCGCTGACGCCCGTGCGCTACGAGGTCGTGCGCCGCCTGGCCCGGGGCGGCATGGGCGTGGTCGACCTCGCCCGCCGCGACGACGGCGAGCTGGTGGCCATGAAGCGCCTCGCCTTCCACGGCACCCCGCCGGAGATGCGCCAGGCGCGCGCCCGCTTCGACCGCGAGCTCGAGGTGCTCGCCCGACTCGACCACGAGGCGGTGGTCCCGCTGCTCGACGTCGTCGACGACCGCGGCGACGTCGTGCTGGTCATGCCGTACCTCGCCGGCGGCGACCTCGCCCAGCGGGTCCGCGAGCACGGGCCGCTGCCGGCGGCCGAGGTCCGGGCCATCGCCCAGCGGTTGCTCCCGGCGCTGGCCGCCGCCCACCGTCTGGGCATCGTCCACCGCGACGTGTCGCCGTCCAACGTCCTCTTCGACGCCGACGGCCGGGCGCACCTGGCCGACTTCGGCGTGGCCCGAACCCGGGAGATCACGGGCGGGCTCACCCAGCCGGGAACCGTCCTCGGGACCCCCGGGTTCGTGTCGCCCGAGCAGGCCCGGGGGGACGAGGTCGGACCGGCCAGCGACGTGGCCGGCCTCGGCGCCACCCTCCACTTCGCCGCCACCGGCGCCAGCCCGTGGGGTTCCGGCGACGGGCCCGACGTGCTCCTGCGCGCCGCCCGGGGCAAGCCCCGGCTCGACCGCTCCCTCGACCCCGCCCTGCGCCGGATGCTCGCCGCCATGCTGCGCGACCGCGCCGACCGGCGGCCCACGGCCGCCGCGCTCGCCGGCGGGGCGGCGGGCACCCGGCCGATCCCCCGCCTCGCCCCCCGCCAGCGCACGGCGGCGGTGGTCGCCGCCGCCGTGGTCGTCGCGGTCGCCGCCACCGTGGGGGCGGCGCTGGTGCTCGGCGACGACGCCGGCGACGAGGTCGCCGCCACCGCCACCACCGAGGCGCCGTGCCCGTCGCTGCCCTACCAGCCCTGCGGGCAGCCCCCGGCGCCCGGCACCGACGGTCGGCGCTGCGTCGACGGGCGAGACGACTACGACGGCGTCGCGGCCAACGGCTGCGAGGCCGTGCCCGACGACGTCGACGGCAGCGAGCTCGTCGACCGCCTGGCCGCCACCATCGTCCCCGCCGACGACGTCGACCGATACCCGGTGCCCGTCGAGGACGCGGGCGACCTGCTGTGCGACGGCACGCTGCGCCTGCAGATCGTCGCCCCGCCCCGCACGGCCCTGCGGCTGCAGCTGCTCGACGAGGCGGGTGCCGTCGTGGCCGAGACGACGTCGGCCGACGGCGTGCCGGGCGAGCTCGCCGTGCAGGAGCCCCGCTGCTTCCGTGACGACAGCGGCACCTACGTCGCCGAGGTCACCCCCATCGGCACCGATCGCAGCGCCGAGTCCTACGTGCTGTCCCGCAGCGGGGGGTTCTGAGTGGGGCACCATGCCGGCGTGCCCGCCGTGCGCCGCGTGGCCCCGCTCCTGGCCATCCGGGAGCGGGCCCGCCACCGGCGCCGTCGTGATGGGACGGAGATCGGCGTTCTCGACCCGAGAGATGCCGGGGGCCGCACTCGGAGAGGTCGAGGTTTCAGCCGTCCGCATCCTCGACCCGAGAAGTTCCGGGGGCCGGGCACGGCGAGGTCGAGTCCGGTGCGCCGAGGTGCGCGCCGGCTCAGGTCGCCGGCTCGAGGTGCGGGGCCTCGGCGCGGATGGCCTCGAGGACCCGGTCGACGCTCGGGTTCACCATGGCGATCTCGCCGACGACCACCGTCGGCACGGTCTCGTTGCCGTTGGCGATCGAGCGCACGATCGCCGCCGAGTCGGGGTCCTCCCAGATGTTCCGCTTCTCCAGCGGGACCCCCAGCCGGTCGAGGCGCCGCTCGAGCCCCATGCAGAAGCCGCAACCGGGGCGCCAGTAGAAGGTGATCGCCTTGGTGTCGTCGCTCACGACCGATCCCAACCCGGTCGGGCGCCGGTCCATTCCTCGGCGGCGGGCAGGCCGGAGGCGGCGGGCTACGGTCCCCCGCCGTGCAGGACGCCGGGTTCACCTTCGCCAGCCTCATG
>JBKHXT010000010.1:0-6490 GCA_046565885.1 Acidimicrobiia bacterium | reverse complement strand
GCGGCACGCCCGGCCCGTCGTCGTCGACGTGGACGCGCACCTCACCGTCGACCGGTTCGACGACGACCGCCGTGGCGCCGCCCCCGTAGGCGTCGGCGTTCTCGAGCACCGTGTGCAGGATCCGCTCGAGCACCCGGGGGTCGACGACCACGCGGGCGTCGGTGGCGTCCCCGGCGCAGCGCACGAGGTGGTCGCGGCCGCTGCGGCGCAGGACGTCGCGCACCACCCGGTCGGCGGGCACGACCTCGGCGTCGGCGTGGAAGGTGCCGGCGTCGTGCTTGGACATCTCGGTGAGGTCGGCGATCACCCGCTCGAGCCGCTCGACGTCGCCGGACAGCAGGTCGAGGGCCTCCTGCCCGTCCTCGCCCAGCTCGTCGCGCCGGCGCTGGAGGACGGCCGCCACGTTGACCAGCGTGGTCATCGGCGACCGCAGCTCGTGGCTGACGTCGGCGGCGAAGCGGGCCTCCCGGGCGATGCGACCCTCCAGGGAGTCGGCCATGCGGTTGAACGAGGCGGCGATGCGGGCGAGGTCGCGGTCGTCGGATCCGGCCATGCGCACGTGCAGGTCGCCGGAGGCGATCCGGGTGGCGGCGTGGGCGACGCTCTCGAGCGGGGCGGTGACCCGCCGGGCGATGAGCCAGGCGACCACGACGGCGGCGCCGGTGGCGACCACGCCGGAGGCGAGCAGCGCCCGGCGCAGCGTGGCGAGCGTGTCGGCGTGGTCCTCGGCGAGGGCCGACTCGATGCTGGCCGCCTCCGCCCGGGCCGCGTCCCGGTCCTCGGTCGCCTCCAGGGCGCTGGCCACGATGGCGTAGGTGCTGGCGCCGAGCACGGCGGCCAGCGCGGCGACCAGCAGGGCGATGCGGACCACGATCCGGTTGCGGAGGCGGGTCGGGAACCGCCCCCGGCCGTCGACCGGCTCGGTCGCCACCTCAGCCACCGGGGTCGAGCTTGTAGCCGAGCCCGCGCACGGTGACCACGAGGCGGGGGTCGGCGGGGTCGTCCTCGATCTTGGCCCGCAGCCGCCGGATGTGGGCGTCGACCACCCGCACGTCGCCGTAGTAGTCGTAGCCCCACACCCGCTCGAGCAGCTGGTCGCGGGACAAGACCTTGCGCTCGTGCGCGAGCAGCTCGGCGAGCAGGCGCAGCTCGGTCCTCGTCAGGTCCACGGGCTCGCCAGCCCGGCGCACGACCCCCTCCTCCACGCGGATCTCGAGGTCGCCGACGACGCGGGCGCGGGAACCCTCCTCGAGCAGGCCCTGCGTCCGGCGCAGCAGCGAGCGGATGCGGGCCGCCAGCTCCTTCACGTTGTACGGCTTGGTGACGTAGTCGTCGGCGCCCGCCTCGAGCCCGGCGACGACGTCGTGGCTGTCGTCGCGGGCGGTCAGCATGATGATGGGCACGGCGCTGGTGCGGCGGATGGTGCGGCACAGGTCGAGGCCGTCCATCCCGGGCAGCAGGACGTCGAGGAGGATGAGGTCCGCCTCCTCGGCGGCGAGGTGGGCGAGGGCGGCCTGGGCGTCGGGCACCCCGTGCACGGCGTAGCCCTCGTCGCCCAGCGCCAGGCGGAGCGAGGCGCGGATCCGCTCGTCGTCCTCGACGACGAGCAGGTGCGCGTTCTGGGGCGTCGCGGGTACCGCCACGATCGGGATTCTGGCAGGGTCGTGCTCGAACCCCGACTCGATGGGAAAGGGACCGACCCTCCATGAACCTGCACCCACCGGAGGAGCACGAGCTCCTCGTCTTCTGGGTCGGGCTGGTCGTCGTCGTGGCGCTGGCCCGCGGGCTCGGCGCGCTCGCCCGCAAGATCGGTCAGCCCGCCGTCATCGGCGAGCTGGCCGCCGGCATCGTGCTCGGACCGTCCATCCTCGGCCGCATCGCCCCGGACGTGTTCGAGTGGCTGTTCCCGCCCGACGACGTGCAGACGGCGATGCTGTTCACGGTCGCCTGGCTCGGGGTCGTGTTCCTGCTCGTCTTCACCGGCTACGAGACCGACCTCGCGCTCATCCGCCGGCTCGGCCGGGCCGCGGGCATCGTGTCCACCGGCAGCCTCGTCGTGCCCATGGCCTTCGGCCTCGCCGTCGGCCTCGTGATGCCCGAGCTGTTCATCGGCACCTCCGACGACCGGACTGTGTTCGCCCTGTTCCTCGCCGCGGCGCTGTCGATCTCGTCGCTGCCGGTGATCGCCAAGATCCTCAGCGACATGGGCTTCATGCGGCGGGACTTCGGCCAGCTGACGCTCGCCGCCGGCATGGCCAACGACGTCGTCGGCTGGGTGGTGCTCGGCATCGTGGCCGGCCTGGCCCAGGCCGGCGCCATCGAGCTGGGCGCCATCCTCACGACGCTCGCCGGGCTGGCGGTCTTCTTCGGCCTCGCGTTCACGGTCGGCCAGAAGGCGCTCGACGGCACGCTGCGCTACCTGCGGGTCAAGCGGGCGCCGGTGCACGCCGCCACCGGTGTGCTCATCCTGTTCGCCCTCGGCGCCGGCGCCATCACCCAGTGGCTCGGCGTCGAGGCGGTGCTCGGCGCCTTCGTCGCCGGCGTGCTGCTCGGCCGGAGCCACCTGCGCGACCACCGCACCATCGCCCCCATCGAGAGCATCACCAGCACGTTCCTCGCGCCGGTGTTCTTCGCGACCGCCGGGCTGCGGGTCGACCTCGGCCTGCTCGGCGACCCCGAGGTGCTGCTCTGGGGCCTCGTCGTGCTCGCCGCCGCGAGCATCGCCAAGTTCGTCGGCTCCATCGTCGCCGCCAAGATCGCCGGACTGCCGAACCGGGAGGGCGCGGCCCTCGGCATCGGCCTCAACGCCCGCGGGGCGCTCGAGATCGTCATCGCCACGGTGGGCCTCTCGCTCAACGTGCTCAACCAGGCCTCGTACACGGTCATCGTCCTGATGGCGCTGGCCACGTCCATGGCGGCGCCGCCGCTGCTGCGCCGGGTGCTCGTCAACTGGGCCGGCACCGACGAGGAGCAGGAGCGGCTGCTGCGCGAGGAGACCCTCGCCCGCAACATCGTCGTCCGCAACGAGCGGGTGATGCTGCCCACTCGGGGTGGGATGAACTCGATCATGGCGGCGCAGCTGGTCGAGCTCGTCTGGCCGAACGAGGTGGGGGTCTCCCTGGTCACCGTCGACGAGCGCGGCAGCGGCCCCGACCTCCGAGTGCTCGAGGACGTGCTGCACCTGCGCCCGGTCGAGCGCCGCCTGCTCACCGAGCCCGACGTCGTCGAGGGCCTCCTCGAGGAGGTGCGCCTCGGCTACGGCACCGCCGTGGTCGGGTGCTCGGCCCCCGAGGACGGCGACCGCCTGCTGCCGCCCATCGTCGAGCAGCTCGCCCTGCGGTCACCCGTGCCGCTCGTGGTGGTGCGCCGCGGCCTCGACATCACCAGCCGCCTGCCACCCGCCTACGGGCGCGTGCTCATCCCGGTCACGGGCACGGCGTCGTCGGTGGCGTCGCAGGAGGTCGGGCTGGCCATCAGCGCCAGCATCGGCACCGAGGCGGTCCTCACCCACGTCGTCCACCACGACGACGGCCCCGAGGAGGGCGGCGCCCGCTCACGGCTCTGGGCGGGCGTCGACGTGCTGTCCCGGTCGTCGGGCGCCGCACGCACGGCGGGCCAGAACATGCTCGACGACGCCGCCGCCCGCGCCTCCACCGTCGGCGCCCGCGCCGTGGTCGCCCTCGCCGAGGCCGAGTCCACCGCCGCCGGCATCCTCGACCTCGCCGAGCTCCACGAGACCGACCTGGTCATCGTGGGCGCCACGCGGCGCGACGTCGAGGGCGAGCTGTTCCTCGGCCACACGGTCGAGCGGTTGCTGCGCCGGTGCCGCTCGACGATGGTGGTCGTCGTCTCGCCCCCGGACCACGAGCCCAGGGAGCACTAGTCGGGGGTGGGCTCGAACGCGGCGTTCGTGGCCGCCGCCGTCGCCACCGGCGTGCTCGCGCTGGTCCACGTGGCCCTGCCCGCGCTGCGCCGGCGCCTCAGCGGCGCACCGGAGGGCCTCGCCGCGTCCGTGGCCGGTGGGGTCGCGATCGCGTACGTGTTCGTGCACCTGCTGCCCGAGGTGGCCCAGGGCAACCGCGAGGTGGCCCACCTGCTCGGCGAGCACCTGCAGGTGACCGAGCTGGAGGAGGTGCTGCTCTTCCTCGTCGCCCTCTCCGGCTTCCTCGCCCTCTACGGCCTCGACCACGTCGCCGAGCAGCGGCGCGACCAGGACGGCGTCTTCGCCACCCACCTCGGCGCCTTCGCCCTCTACAACGCGCTGATCACCTACGCGCTGCCCACGCGGTTCCGCACCGACGCAGGCGCCGCCGTCCTGTTCGTGTTCGCCATGGGCATCCACTTCCTGCTGAGCGACCGCAACCTGGCCGAGCACTACGGCGCCCGCTTCCGCAGGGTCGGCCGGCCGGTGCTCGTGGCCGCGCTCTGGGTCGGGTACCTGCTGGCGCTGGTGTTCGCGCCCACGAGCGCGGTGGTCGTGAGCACGATGCTGGCGCTGCTCGCCGGCTTCGTCCTCTACAACGTGTTCAGCGACGAGCTGCCGAGCAGCGACCGGCTCCGCTTCCCCCTGTTCCTGGGTTCCGCGGTGCTGTACGCCGGGGTCCTGGTGGCGATCACGGCGGCCACCGCCTGACCGCTACTGCTTGTCGGCGGCGTACTCGAGCACGCGGGCGAGCACGGCCTCGCCGGCCTTGTCGACGCTGCCAGCGTCGAACGGTGGCTGCGGGTCGTACTCGATCATGAGCTGCATGGCCCGGGCGGCGTCGGCGTCGACGAGCAGCTCCGACAGGCGCAGTGCCATGTCGATGCCCGAGGACACGCCGGCGGCGGTGATGAGGCGCCGGTCGAGGTGCTCGACCACCCGCTGCCCGGTCGGCTCGGCGCCGAGCTCCCGCAGCTCCTCGTAGGTCGACCAGTGGGTCGTGGCCGCCAGCCCGTCGAGCAGGCCGGCGGCGGCCAGCACGAGGGCGCCGGTGCAGACCGACGTGGTGAAGCGCGTGGTCGGGTGCACCTGCTGCAGCCAGTCGAGGATTGGCGTGCCCGGCGCGGTCAGCGCCCGGGTGCCGACGCCGCCAGGCACGACGACGACGTCGGGCGAGGCGACCTCGTCGAAGGTGGCGTCGACGCTCAGGCCGAGGAAGCCGTTGTCCGACCGGACCTCGCCGGTCGACTCGCCGACGAAGGTGACCGTGGCGCCGGGCAGGCGCTGGAGCACCTCGTACGGGCCGATGGCGTCGAGCGCGGTCACGCGGGGGAACAGGGCGATGGCGATCTGCATTGGTTGTCTCCTGCTTCTCAGCTGGCGCGGGTGCGCCGGCGGTAGGTGTCGGGGGCGCAGCCGAGGCGCCGGTGGAAGGCTCGGCGCAGCGTCTCGGCCGTGCCGAACCCGCAACGCCGGGCGACCTCGTCGAGGCCGACGTCCTCCCGCTCGAGGACGGCCCGGGCGGCCTCGATCCGGACCCGCTCGACGTAGCGGGCCGGCGGCTCGCCCACCTGCTCCCGGAACAGGCGGGTGAAGTGGCGGGGGGACAGGCCGACCCGGGCGGCGAGCGCCGGGACGGCGTGGTCGGCGCCGGGGTCGGCGTGGACCAGGTCGCGGGCGGCGGCGATGGGGCTGGTGGTCGGTGGCTCGCTCCACACCGGCGCGGCGTACTGGGTCTGGCCGCCGGGCCGGCGCACGTGCACGACCAGGTGGCGGGCGACGAGCTGGGCGACGGTGGCGCCGAGGTCGTCCTCCACGAGCGCCAGCGCCAGGTCGATCCCGGCGGTCACGCCGGCCGAGGTCCACAGCTCGCCGTCGCGCAGGTAGATGGCGTCGGGTTCGACGGTGGCCCGCGGGCAGGCGGCGGCGAGCTGGCCAGCCCGCGCCCAGTGGGTGGTCACCCGCCGGCCGTCGCACAGCCCGGCGGCGGCGGCGAAGAAGGTGCCGCTGCAGCCGGTGGCGACCCGCCGGGCCCCCGGCGCCGTGCGCCGCAGCCAGTCGACGATCGGGTCGCCGTCGGCGGCCAGGCGCCGGGCGGTGTCGCCTCCCGGCACCAGCACCGTGTCGATCGGTGTCTCGACCTCGGTGAGGGCGGCGTCGGCGACGACCGCCAGCCCGCTCGGCGCCCGGACCGGCCCGGGCCGGGCGGCGGCCACGACCACGGCGTAGCGGGGGTCGGGGCGGCCGAGCGCGACGAGCGCGTCGTTGGCGCCGGCGAGCACCTCGTGGGGGCCGGCGACGTCGAGGGGCTGGATTCCCTCGTACACCGGGATCACGACCCGCCGTTGCGCCATGCCGGCCAGCCTGGGCCCGCGGCGGCGTGGCGTCAAGGACACGGTTCCCACCGATCCGGCCACACCCTCCGGGAATCTCGTCACCTGGTCAGCGCGGTGCTGACCGAGCGACGAAATTCCCGGGTCGGTAGGTTCCGAGCCATGGCTGACATGGTCGAGTTCCCCAGCAACGGCAACAGCGCGCGCGGCTACCTGGTGCTCCCGGAGGCCGGGA
>JBKHXT010000009.1:0-19092 GCA_046565885.1 Acidimicrobiia bacterium | reverse complement strand
TGCTCTTCGCCATCGTCGTGGGCGCCGCCGGGCTCGTGGTCGCCGGACAGGCGCTGTCCCGGCAGCTGCTCGCCCTGCGGGCCGACCGCCCGGCGCTGGCGGCGATGGGCCTCGACCGCCGCCAGCTCCGCCGCGCGGCCGTCCTCCGAGCGGCGCTGCTCGTCAGCGCCGGCAGCGTGCTCGCGCTGGTCGTCGCCGTGGCGCTGTCGCCGCTGTTCCCGCTGGGCGTCGCAGAGCGCGCCGAGATCGACCCGGGGGTGGACGTCGACCTCGTGGTGCTGCTCCCCGGCATCGGGCTCTTCGCCGGCACCCTCCTGCTGTGGTGCGCGGTGCGCGCCCGGGCCATCGCGGGATCGCCGGGCACGACGCGGGCGACCGGACGCACCGGTCGCGGCGAGCGGCTGGCGACGAGCCTCTCCAACCCGATCGCCAGTACGGGCCTGCGGGCGGCGATCGCCGGCGGGGCGACCCGGCGCACGGGATCGGCGGGAGCCGCGCTCGGCGGCCTGAGCCTCGCCGTCGCCGCGGTGGCGGCGACCGTGACGTTCGGCGCCAACATCGACCGACTCGTCTCGACCCCGAACGAGTACGGGTGGTCGTGGGACGCGATGGTGACGCTGCCCAGCGAGCAGTGGCACACGCCGGGCGAGGAGATCGTGCGCCGGTTCGACGCTCGACCCGAGATCACCGGGTGGTCGGTGATGACCCTCGACCAGACGACGCTGGACGGCGAGCGCATCCCCGCCGTGGGGATCGAGTCGGGCCGGGGCGACGTCGGCCTCGAGATCATCGACGGCCGCAGCCCGGCCGGTGACGACGAGGTGGCCCTCGGCGGGCGCACCATGGAGCTGCTCGACGTCGGCATCGGCGATCAGGTGCGTGCCGGGCAGCGTTCGCTCGAGGTGGTCGGCCAGGCGGTGTTCCCCGGCGTGGGCACCTACCCCGGCGCCGACCGCACCGAGCTGGGCAAGGGCGCCCTCCTCACCCGCAGCGCGATCGAGGACGTCGGCGAGGGATTCGGCTTCGAGAACCTGATCGTGGACGCCGCCGACGAGGCGGGTCTGACCGCCGCCCTCGATGCCGTGCTGGCCGATCAGCAGGCGGCGCTCGAGAACGAGGAGATCGAGGTGCACAGCGAGCCGGCGCTGCCGGCCGACGTCCTGTCGCTGCGCGAGGTCCGCTCCACGCCGCTCGTCATCGCCGGTGTCCTGGCGCTGCTCGGCGGCGCCGCCTTCGCCGTCGTGCTCGTCTCCGGCGTGCGTGCCCGGCGACGGGAGATCGCCGTCCTCAAGACGTTCGGCTTCCGCTCGCGAGACGTGGCCGGCACGGTCGCCTGGCAGGCGACCGTGACCGCCGTGCTCGCCGCCGTCGTCGGCATCTCGCTCGGCACGGTGCTCGGCCGGAGCGCCTGGTCGGTGCTGGCCGACGTCCTCGGCGTCGCCGGCGACGCCAGGGTCCCCGGCACCCTCCTCGCCGTCTTCGCCGGCGTCCTCGTCGCCGCCAACCTGCTCGCCGTCGGCCCCGGCGTCGTCGCCGCCCGCACCCGCCCCGCCACCATGCTGCGAGCCGAGTGATGTTGCCCCCGGCCTGGTACTGGGCTCGGGCCGAGCTGCGCCGACGGTGGACCGCGTGGCTGGCGATCGCGCTCGTCGTCGGCATCGGCGGCGGCCTGGCGACGGGCGCGCTGGCCGGCGCCCGGCGCACCGACAGCGCCTACCCGCGCTTCCTCGAGTGGGCGGACCCGCCCGACCTGGTCCTCGACCCGAACTTCGAGGCGGACGGCGCCGACTTCCTCGCCGCGGTGGCCGCCCTCCCCGAGGTCGCCGACCGCACCGACGCCCAGGCCGTGGCGATCGGGCGGGTGACCGACGGTCGCATCGACGTCGGCGACATCGGGACGGTGGTCGCCAGCGTCGACGGCGACCGGTTCTACGAGCGCGACCGGGTCCACGTCACCGAGGGCCGCATGCCGGATCCGGGTCGACCGGACGAGGTGCTGGTCAGCCACACCGAGGCGGCCGAGGGCGTGGCGGTGGGCGACCGGATCCGCCTGGCGGTGCTCGGCGTCGAGGACGCCTTCGGGGCGATGGAGGGCGGCGGCGACATCCCGGTGTCGGCCGCCGATGGTCGCAGGCTCGTCGACGCGGAGGTGGTCGGCATCGGCATCTTCCCGGAGATGGCCGTGACCGACGAGGAGCTCGCGCCCGATCTCGTGCTGGTGACGCCGGCGATGCACGCCGAGCTCCCGCCGGACTCGCACCTGTGGAGCCGTGCCGGCATCCACCTGGCCGAGGGCGTCGACCCGGGCTCCGCCCAGCGCCGCATCAAGGACATCGCCGGCGACATGGGCGGCGACACCATGTTCGAGGACCGCAGCGACATCACCGAACGGGCCCAGCGGGCGATCCGCCCGTACGTGCTGGCGCTGGGCGGGCTCGGCGCGGCCGGCGCCGCCTTCGTCACGCTCCTCGGGTCGCAGCTCGTCCGGCGCACCGTCCGCAGCGCCGACGCCGACCGGCGGGTGCTGGTGGCGCTCAGCGCCCGTCCCCGCCTCGTGCGGGTGGCCACGGCCATGCCGGCGGCCCTCGCCGGTGTGGCCGCCGTGGTCATCGCCACGTCCGTCCAGGCGGCGGTCTCGTGGTGGACGCCCGTCGGGCCGGTGCGACCGGTCGAGCCGGATCCCGGCCCGACGATCGACTGGGCGGTCGCCGCACCGGGCGCCGCGTGGCTGTTCGCCATCTGCGCCGGTGCGGCCTGGGTCTCGGCGCGACGACCGGCGGTCGCCCACGCCGGCAACGGGTCGTTGGCGACGTGGGCGACGCGCGCGGGCGCGTCCCTGCCGGCGGTCCTCGGGATCGGCCGGGCCACGGGTGCCGGCGACCGAGCCCGGCGGGCCGCGGCGCGCTCCGGGCTCGCATCGGTGGCCGTGGCGACGACCATGGTCGTCGCCGTCGGGGTCTTCGCCGCCTCGTTGGCCCACGTCGTCGACAACCCGGAGGTCCACGGCTGGAACGCCGACGTCGCGCTGCTCGGCGCCGGCGGGTACGGGAACTTCGACCTGCCGGCCATCGCCGAGGTCGACGGCGTCGAGTCGCTGAGCGGGGGCATCTTCGGCAACGTCGGCATCGAGGACACCTCCGTGCCGGGCCTGGGCCTGGTGCAGGTCCGCGGCGGCCTCCTGCCACCGATCACCGACGGTCGAGCGCCGAGCGGCCCCGGGGAGATCGCCCTCGGCCGGGCGTCGCTGTCGGAGATCGGGGCCTCGATCGGCGACGCCGTCGACGTCCGCCTCCCGGGCGACGAGCCGATGCAGATGACGATCGTCGGCACCACCGTGCTCCCCGGCCTCGGGCCGATCGACAACGACCGGCCGGCGCTCGGCAACGGCGCGCTGCTCGTGCTCCCGCCCGAGATGGTCGACGGCGGGGAGATGTGGTGGAGCCTCGTGCTGGCCGACCTGGCACCGGGCGCCGACCGTGACGCGGTCACCGACGCGCTCGTGTCCGCCGGCGGCGCGCAGGCCGGCGACACGGACGTGTTCCACCGGTTCCGCCCGGCCGACATCGCCGCCTTCGCCGACGTCGGGTCGGTCCCGGTGGCCCTCGCCGGCCTGTTCGGCCTCCTCGCGCTCGCCTCGCTCATGCACGTCCTGCTGGTCACGGCTCGCGCGTGGCGCCGGGACCGGGCGACCCTCGCGGCGCTCGGCGCCACCCGACGGCAGCTCGCCCAGGTCGTCCGCTGGCACTCGACGGTCGTCGTCGGGCTGTCGGTCCTCGTCGCCCTGCCCGCCGGCGCGGTGCTCGGCCGCGCCGCCTGGCGGTCGCTCGCCGTCGAGGTCGGCATCGTCCCGAAGGCGGTGGTGCCGGTGCTGCCGACCGTGGCGCTGGTCCTGGCGCTGCTGGTCGCCTCGGCCGTCGCCACCACGATCCCCGAACGGCTGCACGCCCGCGTGCGCCCGGCCCGTCACCTGCGAGCCGAGTGATGCGCCCCTCCACGTCCCACCTCGTCGCCCCCCGGAGGCACCCATGACCGCCACCGCACCCCTCGTCGCGCCGGCGATGGAGGCGCCGGCCGCGTCGCCGGCGTCCTCGCTCGTCCTCGTGCCGCTGGTCGGCGCACCGCTCGTGCTGGCCGCCGCCGCCCTGTGGGTGCTGGCCGACGCCGACCGCCTCGACGCCGCCGCGATCGTGCGCGGGCTGCTGGTCGTGGCGTTCGCCTTCGCCGGGCGGGCGGCGTGGCGGCAGCCGGCGCTCCGGGTGGTCGGCGGGCTGGCCCTCGGCGGCCTCGGCCTGGCCAGCCTCGAGTTCCTCTGCTCGGCGATCGACGTGCGGTACGCCGACGCCGACCTGGCCGGGGCGGTGGCCAGCTTCGCGGCGCCGCTCGTCCTCGCCGTCGCCTTCCACGCCCTCAGCACGCTCCCCGACGGGCGCGTCGCGTCCTCGTCCCACCGGAGCGCGCTCGCCCTCGGCTACGCCGCCGCCCTCGCGGTGGGCGCCGTGCACTGGCTCGACCGCCCCGACCCGTCGCCGTGGTCCTTCGTCGCCCTCGGCGCGGCCCTGGCTGTGGTGGGCCTCGGGATCTCGCACCGGCGCTACGTGGCCGCCCGCGGGCTGGGCCGGCAGCGGATGCAGTGGCTCGGCCTCGCCCTCGCCCTCGTCGCCGAGACCGCGGTGGTCGTCGGCGCCCTCGACCTGCTCGTCGACTGGCCGGAGGACTCGCTCGTCGTCGTCGGCGCCAGCCTCGGGCTCGTCGCCGCCGCCCTCGCGGCGGCGTCCTCGCCGCGCCTCGTCAGCCGGGTCGACCGGCTGCTCACCCACGCGGTCTCCGGCGCCGGCCTCACCGCCGTGGTGGTGGGCGTCTACGTCGTGGTGGTCGTCGGCCTGGGGCGGGTCCCGTCCGACGACGAGCGCTCCGTCCTCGTCCTGTCCATGGTGGCGGCGGCCGTCGCCGCGCTGCTCTACCTGCCGGCGCGCGACCGCCTGACGGTGGTGGCCGACCGGCTCGTCTACGGCGAGCTGCAGGACCCGGCGCAGGCCCTCGACACCTTCGGCTCCCGCATGACCCGCGCCCTGCCCATGGAGGAGCTCCTCCTGCAGCTGGCCGAGCTGTCGAAGAAGCACTTCGGCCTCCGCTCGGCCGAGGTCTGGACCGGCGTGGACGGCCGCCTCGCCCGTGCCGCCTCCGTCCCGGACACCGGCCCGGGGCGCATCCGCCTCGGCGCCAGCGAGCTGCCCGTCGTCACCCGGGCGGGCGTGTCCGGGCGCGGCTGGGCGGCCGTGTGGCTGCCCCAGGTGCTCGAGGGCCGGGGCGACGGCCCGCTGCGGATCGCGCCGATGACCCACTCCGGCCAGCTGTTCGGCCTGCTCGTGCTCGAGCGACCGGCCGGCGACGACGAGTTCTCCGAGGAGGACGACCGGGTCCTCACCGAGCTGGCCCGGCAGGTGGGCCTCGCCCTGCAGAACAGCGAGCTCGACAACGCCCTCAAGGCCACGCTCGAGGAGGTGCAGCGCAAGAACGCCGAGCTGCAGGAGTCCCGGGCCCGCATCGTGGCCAGCGGCGACGCCGAGCGCCGCAAGATCGAGCGCAACCTCCACGACGGCGCCCAGCAGCACCTGGTGGCGCTCGCCGTGAAGCTGCGCCTCATCCAGCGGGTGGGCGAGGCGAACCCCGAGCAGGCCCTCGCCATGGTGGAGGAGGCCCGCAGCGACGTGCTCGCCACCGTCGAGGAGCTGCGCGCCCTCGCCCACGGCATCTACCCGCCCCTGCTCATGGACCGGGGCCTGCCCGAGGCGCTCCAGGCGGCCGCCGGCCGCGCCGTGCTGCCCACGACCGTGGCGGCCGACGGCGTCGAGCGCTACGACCAGGAGGTCGAGGCGGCCGTCTACTTCTGCATCCTCGAGGCGCTGCAGAACGCCGGCAAGCACGCCGGCGAGGCGGCGACCGTCGCCGTCGAGGTCGCGGCCACGGACGACGAGCTGCGCTTCTCGGTCGTCGACGACGGCGCCGGCTTCGACCTGTCCGACCGCTCCGGCGGCCACGGCTTCGTCAACATGGGCGACCGCCTCGGCGCCATCGGCGGCGCCGTCGAGGTCTGGTCGGCGCCCGGCCAGGGCACCCGCATCGCCGGCCGGATCCCGGCGGCGCCACGAGCGGCGTGATCAGCCGGTGACGGGCTGGTCGCCGAGGACGTCGAGGAGCACGCCGGGCTCGAGGTCCTCCTTGTGCACGTACCGGCGGGCGCCGGACGCCAGGGCGTCGGCGGGCAGGTCGCTCTCGCGGTAGGTGGACAGCAGCACGACGCGGGTGGCGGGCGCGGCGTCGACGATCTGCCGGGTGGCCTCGATGCCGTTGATGCCGGGCAGGTTGATGTCCATCAGCACGACGGCGGGGGCGAGCTCGGCGGCCAGGCGGACGGCGTCCTCGCCGGTCTCGGCCTCGCCGACCACGGCGAACCCGGGCGTGAGCTCGACGACCTGCCTCGCGATGGAGCGGAACGGCGCCTGGTCGTCGACGATGAGCACGGGGGTGGGCGCGGGCATCCGACGGCATGGTCCCACGTCAGGGCGCCGGTGGCGAGGAGGCGCGCCGGTGGAGCGGTGGTGGTGCCAGCACCCTCAGGGGCGGTCGCCGAGGAACAGCAGCACGGCGGCGACGCGGCGGTGCACGGCCGGCTCCTCGGAGAGCCCCAGCTTCGAGAAGATCGAGTTGATGTGCTTCTCCACCGCCCGCCCGGACAGCACGAGCGACTCGGCGATGGCGGCGTTGTTCTTGCCGGTGGCGATCTCGGCGAGCACCTCGAGCTCCCGGGGCGTCAGGTGGCGCAGCGGCGAGTCCGCCGGGGTCGCCCGCACCGTCACCAGCGCCTCGACCACCTTGGGGTCGATCCACGAACCGCCCGTGGCCACGGCCTGCACGGCGGCGACGAGGTCGTCGATGTCGGACACCCGCTCCTTCAGCAGGTAGGCGCGCCGGGCGGATCCGTCCTCCAGCAGCGCCAGCGCGTACGCCGGCTCGACGTACTGGCTGAGCACCACCACGCCGATGTCGGGGCGCTCGTCCCGCAGGCGGGCGGCGATGCGCACGCCCTCGTCCGTGCCGGTGGGCGGCATGCGGATGTCGGTGACGAGCACGTCGGGCTCGTGCTCGGCGATCGCCGCCAGCGTCTCGTCGTGGTCGCGGCACGTCGCCACCAGCTCGAGCCCCGGCTCGGTGGCGATCAGCGCGGCCACGCCCTCGCGCACCAGGTAGTGATCGTCCGCCAGCACGATCCGGGTGGCCACCGGGCGAGCGTAGCGACGCGGCCGGCGCGTGCCGGACCACCGAACGCGGCCGCGAACCGGGCGAAGCGGCACGATCCGGACGGCCTGCTGGCGCGCAGGTGGACAGGAATGGCCCGATCGCGCCATGCGGAAGGCGCCGGAAGGTGCCGATGCCTGCTCCGTTGAGCACCTTCTCGGCTTCTGCGGCGCACGCCACCTTCGACGCACCGGCCACGGTGGCTGACGCCGCGCGCCGCCCCGTCTGGCACCGCCGGGAGCTGCCGGTCGTCGCCGTGCTCGCCGGGTTCAGCGTCGCGATGGCCCTCGGCACCCCGACGGTGGTCCGGGTGGCGGGTGCGCTGGCGCTGCTCGCCATGGCCGCCGCCGTCGCCCTCGACCGCGACCCCACCGTGCTGCGGGGCCGCGTCGTCGCCGCCGTCGGCCTCACCGTCCTCACGCTCGCCGACGCCGGGCTCCCCGGGACCGCCGACCTCGGCTTCGTCGTCGAGGGCACGCTGTGGCGGCCCGTGGCCGCCGTGGTCGCGTACCCGGTGCTGGGCCGGGCGCTGCTGCTCACCGTCGGGCGCTACCGCCTGTTCAAGGCCACCGACCTCCTGGTCGAGGCGGCGCTCATCGGCGCCGCCGGCGCCATCGCCCTGCAGGTGGTCGTGAACCGCCTGACCTCCTCCGGCGGGTGGGAGCCGGCCGCGCCGGTGCTGGCGTCGCTGCTGGTCGGCCTCGACATCGCCCTCGCCGTGGTCGTGGCCCGACCGCTCACCTCGACGGCGGCCCGCCGGGCGCCGGTCGTGCTCGTCGCCTCGTCGATCGCGGCGCTGCTCGCCGGGCACCTCGTCGCCGCCCTGCACCTGGCCACCGGCGGATCGGCGGGCCTGCTGGCCACGGCACCGATCGCCGCCGCCCTCCTCGCCATCGGCGGCGGCGCGCTCTACGACGCCCTGACCGACCGCCCGGCGATCATCCCGGTCGAGGCGCCGCTGTTCTCCGGCGCCCACGCCGGCATCGTCGTCGTCGCCGTCATCGCCGCACCGGTCGTGCTCGCCCTCCAGGTCGCCTGGGACGTGTCGATCTCCGGCGCCGTGGCCGTGGGCGCCGGGCTGATCGGCGTCGTCCTCGCCGTCCACATCGTGAGCCTCCTGCAGGAGCGGGCCGAGAGCGAGCACCAGGCCACCCACGACGTGCTCACCGGCCTGCCCAACCGGCTCCTCTTCACCGACCGGCTCGAGCGGGCGATCGCCCACGCCGAGCGCAACGACGTGCCGGTCGGCGTGCTGTTCATCGACCTCGACCGGTTCAAGGACGTGAACGACACGTTCGGCCACGCCGCCGGCGACCGCCTGCTGCGGGAGACCGCCCGCCGCCTCGCCGAGTGCGCCCGCCACGAGGACACCGTCGCCCGCCTCGCCGGCGACGAGTTCGCCGTCCTGCTGCCGCACCTGCGGGCCGCCGACGACGTGAGCCTCGTCGCCAACCGCATCCTCGAGGCCCTGCGCGACCCGATCGAGCTCGGCGACGTCGAGGTCCACAGCATCGGCAGCATCGGGGTGGCCGTGTTCCCCCACGACGGGTCGACGCCGGCCGAGCTGCTCAGCGCCGCCGACGCCGCCATGTACCGCGCGAAGGACCGGGGCGGCGCCGCCGTCGAGCTGTTCAGCGCCGAGCTGCACGCCCAGGCCGCCACCCGCCTCGAGCTGGAGACGGCGCTCCACCACGCCATCCACCACGACGAGCTGGTGCTCTACTACCAGCCGATCGTGGAGGCCGGGACCGGGCGGACGTGCGGCGCCGAGTCGCTCGTGCGCTGGATCCACCCCGAGCGCGGCATGGTGCCGCCCGGCGAGTTCATCCCCGTGGCCGAGCAGTCCGACCTCATCATCGAGCTGGGCGACTGGGTCATCCGCACCGCCTGCGAGCAGCTGGCGGCCTGGGCGCAGCAGGGCTTCGGCGACCGCTTCATCACCGTCAACGTCAGCCCCCGCCACTTCCGGGCCGACCTGCCCACCGCCATCACCCGGTCGCTGCGCGAGACCGGCGCCGACCCGACCCGGCTCGTCGTCGAGCTCACCGAGACCGCCGCGGTCGACGACGTCGCCCTCGTGGCCGCCCGCCTGCGGGAGCTGCGCCAGCTCGGCGTGAAGGCGGCCATCGACGACTTCGGCACCGGCTACTGCGGCCTGCAGTACCTGGGCGACCTCCCGGTCAGCACGCTGAAGCTCGACCGGTCCTTCGTGCAGTCGATGACGCCGAGCAACGCCGCCATCGTCGCCGCCACCATCGCCATGACCCGCACGCTCGGGCTCACGATGGTGGCCGAGGGCGTGGAGACCGAGGAGCAGCGCCGCTTCCTCGAGAGCCAGGGCTGCGACCGCCTCCAGGGCTACCACCTGGGCCGCCCGATGCCGGCCGAGGAGCTGGCCGAGCGCCTGCGGGAGGAGGACCGAGCCGCGGCGGCGGCGACCCGTCCCCCGGCGGTGCCGCCGCTGCTGTCGGCGCCCGCCCCCGGCGTCGCCGCGTCGCACCCGGTGGGGTGACCTTCGGCCCTGCCGGCGACCTCGTCGTTGCGGCAGGCTTCTGGGACGAGCCGACGCCCCGGAGGTGCCCGTGGTGCCCGACACCGATCGCATCCGCAACGTCGCCCTCGTCGGCCATGCCGGCACCGGCAAGACCACCCTGGCGGAGGCGCTGCTCCTGCGAGCCGGCGCCATCGCGCGGATGGGCTCGGTCGACGCCGGCACGACGGCGTCCGATACCGAGGACGAGGAGCGGCGCCGCGGCCAGTCGCTGTCGCTCAGCCTGCTGCCGTTGCCGTGGGGTGACCACCACGTCAACCTGATCGACACGCCCGGCGCCGCCGACTTCGCCGGGGAGGTGGAGGCGGCGCTGCGGGTCGCCGACCTGGTCGTCTTCGTCGTCGACGCCGTCGCCGGGGTGCAGGCCGACGACGAGCGGTGGTGGCGCGCCGCCGCCGAGCGCCGGATCCCCCGGTTGGTGTTCGTGAACAAGATGGACCGGGACCGCGCGGACTTCGATCGCGTGCTCGCCGAGATCCGGGAGCGCTTCACGCCGGACGGGATCGAGCCCGTCGAGCTGCCGGTCGGCCGCGAGGCCGGGTTCCACGGCGTCGCCGACCTCGTCACCGAGCACGTCTGGCTCTACGACTCGGGCCGGGGCGAGGAGAGCGAGGACCTGCCAGACGACCTCGCCGATCGGGAGCACGAGGAGCACGAGCACCTCGTCGAGGACGTCGTCGAGCACGACGACGCCCTCCTCGAGCGCTACCTCGAGGGCGAGCAGCCGAGCGCCGAGGAGCTGGAGCGGGCGCTGCACGACGGCGTCGATCGAGCGGTCGTGTTCCCCGTGCTGCTCGGCTCGGCGGCCGGTCCCATCGCCGTCGACCGCCTGGGCGACTTCCTCACCCACGTGGGTCCCTCGCCCGCCGACGTGCCGCCACCGCTCGCGGAGGCGGCCGGCGACCTCGTGGAGGTCCCGTGCGACCCGGCCGGCCCGCCGGTGGCCTTCGTCTTCAAGACCCTCGGCGATCCCTACGTCGGCCAGCTGTCGATGTTCAAGGTGCTGTCCGGCGCCGTGGCCGTGGACGACGTGCTCGTCGACGTTCGCACCGGCGAGAAGCAGCGCCTGCACGGCCTGGTCCGGGTGCGCGGCGCCGATCACGAGCCGGTCGATCTCGTCGTCGCCGGCGACGTCGCCGCGGTCACCAAGCTCGCCGGGCTGGCGGCCGGCGACACGCTCGCCGCCGAGGGGTTCCCCGTGCGGGTCCCGCCCATCGAGCGCCCGGAGCCCGTGCACGCCGTGGCGATCGCCGCCGCCACGCAGGCCGACGAGGACAAGCTCGCCGTCGCCCTCCAGCGGGTCCTGCACGACGACCCGACGCTGGTCGTCGAGCACGACGAGGAGACCGGTCAGACGGTCCTGCGGGGCCTGGGCGAGACGCACGTGCAGGTGACCCTGGAGCGCATCGCTCGCCGCCACGGCGTGGAGGTCCGCACGCTGCCGCTCGTCATCGCGTACCGGGAGGCCCTCGCGTCGCCCGTCGAGGTGGAGGGCCGCCACAAGAAGCAGTCAGGGGGCCGTGGCCAGTTCGGCGTCGTGCGGGTCCGGTTCGAGCCGCTCCCGCGGGGGTCGGGCTTCGAGTTCGTCGACGCCGTCGTCGGCGGCGCCGTGCCGCGCAACCTGATCCCGGCGGTCGAGCGGGGCATCGCCGAGGCGATGGGGCGCGGCGGCCCTCGCGGCTACCGGATCGTGGACCTGCGGGCCACCCTGCTGGACGGCAAGCACCACGCCGTCGACTCCGACGAGGCCAGCTTCAGGATGGCCGGGTCGCTCGCCCTGCGGGCGGCGCTGGAGCAGGCCGGCTCGGTCGTCCTCGAGCCGATCTCCACCGTGGCCGTGACCGTCCCGACCGAGGCCCAGGGCGACGTGATCGGCGACCTGAACGCCCGCCGCGGCCAGGTGACGGGCACGGAGGCCGGGCCCGGGTCCGGTGAGGTGACCGTGCACGCCTCGGTGCCGGCCGCCGAGCTCACCACCTACGCCACCGACGTCCGGGCCATGACGCACGGCCGCGGCTGGTTCCGCGCCCACCACGACCGCTATGAAGAGCTCGCCCCCCAGCTGGCCGAGCGACTCCGTGGATCCCGCTGAGACCTCAAGGGCACGCCCCCGCCCGCCGATGGGTAGGGGGAGGGAGCGACAGGGAGAGGAACCGTGCCCACCGACGTGCTCGACCGGGACGCCGTCCCGGAGGACATCGTGGAGACCGCTGCGCCCGCCGAGGAGGGGCCGCGCCCACGCCGGCGCCGGCGGGTCGTCGTGCGGGCGCTGATCGGCCTCGTCGCCTTCCTCCTGCTCGGCAACGCCGCCATCCTCGGCTCGACCCTGTTCTTCCGGTTCGCCACCCCGGCGGCCGCCGCCGAGGCCGAGGGGATCGCCAACGTCCACCCGGTCGACGACAAGGTCATCCGGGGTGCGGCGCCGGGCGCGGCCGGGCTGCGCGACCTCGCCGCCGCCGGTGTCACCACCGTGATCGACCTGCGCGCCGAGGCCGACCTCGAGTCGCACGACGAGCTCCTCGCCGAGCTCGGCATCGAGCGCTTCCACCTGCCCATCCGCGACGGCCAGCTGCCCACCGAGGCCCAGGCCGCCGAGCTGCTCCGCATCGTGGAGGAGGCGCCCGGCAAGGTCTTCCTGCACTGCGGCGCCGGCGTCGGGCGCACCGGGGCGATGACGGCCTGGTACCTCAACGTCACCGGCCAGACCGCCGGGGCCGAGGCGCTGCGGTACAACCTCTCGGTGGGGCCGCCGTCGCTGGAGCAGATCGTGTTCTCGGTGACCACCACCGGCGGCGAGTACCGCCGCCCGGGCGCCGCCGTCACCGTGCTCAGCCGGGTCCTCGACGGACCGCGGCGGATCTGGCACAACCTGACGTAGTCGTCACCGGGTGGGGCCGGCGGCCAGCACCCGGGCCTGCACCCGGTCGAGGGTGGTGTCGTTGAGGCACCCCCGCAGCCGGGCGAGGGCGTGCTCGCCGATGTGGGCCTCCACGTGCAGCGAGACCCGGCCGCCCGCGCCGTGGCGGACCTCCGGGACCGGCAGCGTCCGGGTGCGGAACACGTCCGGCCCGGTGCAGGTGGCCCACAGGTGCCCGACGATCCGCTGGGGGTCGCCGGTGGCGATGGCGCCGAGCAGCTCCAGCTCCACCTGCGTCCCGGCTCCGGCGACGTAGGCGTCCGGCCGCGTCTGGGTCCGGTCGGCGACGAAGTCGATGCCGGCCACCGTCGCGGCGATGCCGGCGCCGAAGGCGACCGCCACGGCGACCGTGGCGAGCGTCGAGCGGAGCCGGCGGGGTCCGGGCCGGCTGGCCGCCGCCGGGGCGGCCAGGAGGCCGCCGGCGGGGAGCTGGATGGCGCCGAGGCCGGCGGCGAGGCGGCGCTCGCGCGCCGGCGTCAGGGTCGCCCGGGCCACGTGCTCGACCGCCCAGGCCAGCGCCGAGGCGAGGACGCCGGCGCCGAGCAGCACCGGCAGGAACACGTTCGTGCGGCCGGCCTGGTCGCGGATCCAGGCGAAGTGGTCGCCGGGCGGCGCCGCGGCCTCGCAGATGGCGGCGAGGGCCGGGTCGGTGGGGGCCGGCGGCGGCGCCGGTGCCTCGCGCTCGGCCAGGCGGGCCTCGATCCGGCGGAGGCGCTCGAGCACCAGCAGCGTGGCGACGATGACCTCGACGGCGACGAGGAAGAGCCCGGCGATGATCGCCCGGTTCCACTCCCACCGGACGAGGTACACGATCGTGTACGTGCCGCACACCAGCGACATCGCCACCGGCACGGCGATCGCCAGCCTCCTCACGGGACGGCCACCGCCTCGACGTCGCCGGTGCGCCCGTCGACGACCACGACGGTGCCCGGCACCAGCCGGTCGCGCGCGCCGGCGTCCCCGACGACCACCGGCACGCCGTGCTCGCGGGCGAGGATCGCCAGGTGCGAGAGCGGGCTCCCCGTCTCCGCCACGAGCCCGGCGAGCCGGGGGAGCAGCGGGGCCAGGTCCGGGTCGAGGGTGCGAACGACGAGCACGTCGCCGAGAGCGGGATCGGCGTGGGCGACCGGGCCGGTCCCGCGACCTCCGCCCGCCCCCACCCCCGTGGACCCGCCGGGGACGGCCTCGGCCACGACGGTGCCGTCGTCGGCGAGGCGGAAGCGGGCCGGCACCGCCACCGGGGCGGTCGGCGCGACCGGACGGGGCGGCGCCGTGCCGTCGAGGAGCGCCCGGCGCAGCTGCTCGAGCCGGAGGTGGGCCACGTCCTCGGGGTCGGCCAGGAGCTGGCGGGCGGCGAGGCGGACACCGACCTCGCGCACCACGGCGCGGTCGAGCTCGTGCAGCCAGCGGGCCCGCAGCCGCAGCTCCTCGCGCAGCGCCAGGGGAGCGCCGGCGGTGCCGTCCGGTCGGACGACCTCCGGGAGCGGGGGCCGGGGCCCGACGCTCGGCACGGTGACGGCGAGGGCCACGGGGAGCCGGGCGATCAGGTCCTCGTCCGACCAGCCCAGCGCCCGCCCGGCGGCGATGGCGTCGAGGGCGGCCTCGGCGCCGGTGCGGCCGACGTCGTCGAGCAGCGCGCCGGCTAGCACCTCGTGGCCGTGGACGCTGCGCAGCGCGGCGCGGACGTTGGCGAGGACCCGGTCGAGCTCGGCGTCGCCGAGCAGCGCCGGCTCGGGCACCGCGGCGAGCGCGGCGTCGACCTTGTCGGCCACGTGCCGTCCGAGGGCGCCGACGGCGCCCCGGAGGCGTCCGACGCGCCAGGCGACGGACAGGCGGCGCACGGGCGGCCGCGGGTCGAGGCGGGCGAGCATCGACCGCCGGGCGCCGTCGGCGCCGAGGAGCTGCAGGTCGGCCACGACCTGGCCGTCCACCACGGTGACCACGGGCGACCGGCGCAGCCGGCGCCGGCTCGCCGCCCCGGTCAGGGCGAGCACGTGGGCCATCGCCTCGCGCAGCGGCGGCACCCACAGGTCCTGCTCGAGGGCGGTCAGCGGGCGGGGGAACGTCTCGGCGACCGGCCCGGGGCCGAGCAGCGGTCCGGTCGCCACGCGCCCCATGGCGGTGATCGGTCGGCTCTGCAGGAGCAGCAGCCGCCCGCCGTCGATCGCCCACTCGATGTCCTGGGGGCCGCCGAAGCAGGCGCGCGCCCGGCGGGCGAGGGCGAGCAGGCGCCGGCGGTCGGTCCGGCGCAGCACCGGTGCCGGGTCGCCGTCCACGTCGCGGACCCGTCCGGTGCGGTCGAGGACCGTGCGCCTCCCGGCCACCGCGCCGCTGACCAGCTCGTGGGGGCCGCCGGCGACGGCGACGACGACGGCTCGGTCCGATCGACCGGTGACCGGGTCGGCGCCGAACAGCACGCCGCCGAGCTCGGGGCGCACGTGCCGCTGGACGAGGACGGCCATGGGCGCGCCCCGCCCGGACGCCACCACCGCCCGGTAGGCGTCGGCGAAGGCGTCCCAGCCCCGCACGTCGATGACGCTGTCGAACACGCCCGCCATCGACGACGTCGCCAGGTCCTCGCCCGGTGCGGACGAGCGCACGACCACCGGGTGATCCGGCCCGCCCAGGCGCAGCCACGCCTCGGCGACCTCGGGCGGCGGTTCGACCGGGTGGGCGGCGACGACGTCGACCGGCACGGCGAAGCCCGGCACCACCCGCATGCCGTGGCGCGCCGCCACGGCGAGGTTGGCGGCCTTGGACCCGACCACGGCGGGGTCGGTGGCCCCCGGGTCGCGCAGGGTCGGCACCGCCACGCTCCCCACTGCCTGCCCCGGCGCCCACCGCCGAGCCCCCACCACCATGGGTCCCTCCTGCGAGCGATCCACCCCGGGGATCGCCCGTGGCACCAGCATCTCCCCGCCACGCGGTGTTCGGCCAGTGGTTTCGCGATCGTCACCGGATCGCCACGTGGCGTCCTGCGGGGTGGGGCGCTAGTCCGCGGCCGGCGGCGCAGCCTTCTTGGCGCTCTTCTTCGCCGGCGCCGCCTTCTTGGCCGCCTTCTTCGGCTCGCCGGCGGCCTTCTTCGCCGCCGCCTTCTTCGCGGTCGCCTTCTTCGCGCCCGCCTTCTTGGCGGCGGCCTTCTTGGCCGACGCCTTCTTCGGGGCGGCGGCCTTGGCGGGCGGCGGGGCGCTGGGGCGCTCGGGCACGACGACGACGGAGTCGGCGCCGCCGAAGTCGTTCCCCACGTAGTGGTCGGCGTTCCAGTCGTTCTCCCAGCGGTCGGCGCCGAGGTGGTACCGGAAGCGGTAGGAGCGGTTGGGCTCGAGGGCCACGGTGGCCGTCCAGCGCCCGTCGGAGGCGGTGGTCATCGGCGTGGCCGACTCGGACCAGTCGTTGAACTCCCCGACCACGGCCGCCTGCTCGATGTCGAGCTCGGCCGGCAGGTCGAAGGTGACGTCGAACCGCTCGGTGTCCGGGTTCCAGTTCTTGGTGAGCACGCTTCCCCTTCCGTGTGGCCGCGCGTTGCGGCCCGCTCGGGCCTCCCGTACCCGTGGATCGTCGCAGGCAGACGTTCCCGGGGCGTGGCGGCCGCGTGTCCGGCCGGCGTCGCGCCGCTTACGGCTTGCCGTGCTCGTGCCGCTGGTCCCGCGACCCGGGCACGGCGCTGCCGTCGGCGCGGTGCGGCGAGGCCTCGCCCGGCGCCGGGAACTCGTCGGGACGCGGGGCGCCGCGGACCTCGGGCTGGGTGTCGGCCTTGGGCTGCTGTCGCTGCTGGCTGGCCATGTACATGCCGAGCACCACGAGGATGCCGATCACGGCGAGCACGATGATGAGCAGGCGCATGGTGGCTCCGTTCCCGACCACCCGCCCGGGCAGACGCCGCTCAGCGGCGCCGGAGCTTCCAGACCTGCTCGGCCGGCCAGCGCGCCGCCCACGCGCCCGGGACGGCGAAGCGGTCCTCGCTCGGGTCGCGGGCGCCGAGCTCGACGTAGCCCTCGACGTCGAAGCCGGACTCGTCGAACAGGCGGAACCACTCGCTGATCGCGAGGTTGAACTCCACGCCGCCCGGGTCGATCTCGACCTCTCGCCAGTCGAAGCGGTGCATCCCGAACCAGTCGCGGTGCAGGTGCGGTTCGACCGGCGAGCCGTCGAGCGGCACGCAGGCCATGGCCAGCGGGTGGTTGCCGAGGAAGCGCAGCGCCCCGCCGGGCCGCAGGAGGCGGGCCGCCTCGGGGATCCAGACGAAGGGGTCGCACCAGATGGCGGCGCCGTACTCGCTGATGGCGAGGTCGAACGACGCGTCGGGCTCGGGGACCGACTCGGCGCTCGCCTCGACGAATCGGATGCCGTCGAGTCCGTGCTCGGCCTGCAGCCGCCGAGCCGTCTCCAGCTGGCGAACGGACACGTCGACCGCCACCACCTCGGCGCCGCGGCGCGCCATCCACGCCGACACGTAGCCGGTGCCGCAGCCGAGCTCGATGGCCCGCATGCCGGTCATGTCGGCCGGCAGCATGCCCACGTCGGCCTCCGGCGCGTGCCAGCTGCCCCACGTCGGCTCCTCGGCCCGCCACGACCGCTCGCCGGAGGCGACCCAGTCGTCGGCCATGGCGTCCCAGTAGCGGGCGTTCTCGGCGACGTGCTCGGGGCGCTGCACCCCGCGGACGCTACGGCAGGTCGGCGACGAGGTCGGCGAACTCCGGGTTCCCCTCGATGAAGGACTTGAGGTACCAGCAGCTCGGGTGGACCTTGCGGCCGTGCTCCCGCACGTCGAGCAGGGCGTCGCGGGCCAGCACCCCGCCGAGGCCCTCCCCGCGGATCCCCGGGAAGATGCGGACCTCGAGCACCTCGAGCACGTCGCCCACCGGGCGGTACTCGAGGATGCCGATGTCCTCCCCGGCCCGGCGCAGGACGTAGCGGTTGCCGGGCTCGTCGTGCTGGACGTCGAGCGTGAGGTGGTCGGCGTCGGCCATGCCCCGTTCCTAGCCCCTCGACGCCGGAAGGGCGAAAGGCCCCTCCTTGACCGTCGGGTCAAGGGACTGGGTACGCTCGTTGCCAATCCGGGGAAACGTCAGGGGGACGTCCACATGACCACCACCGAGCCGAGCGCCGACCGCGCCGAGCCCGCCTTCGATCCCGACGAGCTGCGCCGCCGGTACGAGCACGAGCGCGACAAGCGCCTCCGCGCCGACGGCAACGAGCAGTACGTCGAGATGGTGGGACCGTTCGCGCGCTACCTCGAGGACCCCTACGTCGCCCCCGTCGAGCGCGAGCCCCTCTTCGACGACGTCACCGTCGCCGTCATCGGCGGCGGCTTCGCCGGCCTGGTCACCGGCGCCCGGCTCAAGGAGGCGGGCATCGACGACGTGCGCATCATCGAGAAGGGCGGCGACTTCGGCGGCACCTGGTACTGGAACCGCTACCCCGGCGCCCAGTGCGACGTCGAGTCCTACGTCTACCTCCCGCTGCTCGAGGAGACCGGCTACGTCCCGAAGGAGAAGTACACGCGGGCGCCGGAGATCCTCGAGCACTGCCACCGCATCGCCCGCCACTACGACCTGTACGGCAACGCCTGCCTGTCCACCGAGGTGAAGGCGATCGACTGGGACGCCGACCGCACCCGCTGGGTCATCCGCACCAACCGGGGCGACGCCATGACCGCCCGCTTCCTCGTGATGGGCAACGGCCCGCTCCACCGCCCGAAGCTCCCCGGCATCCCGGGCGTCGAGTCGTTCCGGGGCCACAGCTTCCACACCAGCCGCTGGGACTACGACTACACCGGCGGCGGCCCCGACGGCGGCCTCGACCGCCTCTCCGACAAGCGGGTGGGCATCATCGGCACCGGCGCCACCGCCGTGCAGTGCGTGCCCCACCTCGCCGAGACGGCGCAGGAGCTGTACGTCTTCCAGCGCACCCCGAGCTCGGTCGACGTGCGCGGGAACCGCCCCACCGATCCGGAGTGGGCGGCCTCGCTCGAGCCGGGCTGGCAGCGCCGGCGCATCGAGAACTTCACGATCCTCACCTCGGGCGGCATCGCCGAGGAGGACCTGGTGATGGACGGCTGGACCGACATCATCGGCAAGCTGCTCACCCGGGTGCGCGAGAGCGATGCGCCCGACCTGAGCGCCACCGGCCTCGCCTCGACGATGGAGCTGGCCGACTTCGACAAGATGAACGAGATCCGGGCCCGGGTCGACGCCCTGGTCCACGACCGCAACACCGCCGAGGCCCTGAAGCCCTGGTACCGCCAGTTCTGCAAGCGGCCCTGCTTCCACGACGAGTACCTGCAGGCGTTCAACCGCCCGAACGTGCACCTCGTCGACACCGACGG
>JBKHXT010000008.1:0-4829 GCA_046565885.1 Acidimicrobiia bacterium | reverse complement strand
CGGGTGGTGGCGTAGAGCTTGCCGTCGACGAGGCCGTTCCAGGTGACCAGGTCCTCGGTGCGCAGCCCGTAGCGGCGGGCGATGCCGGCGATGGTCTCGCCGGGCTGGACGGTGTGGCGCTGGCCCTCCAGCTGCGGGCCGCTGCCCGGCGACGCCGACGGCACCGTCGGCGTGGCGCCGCCGCTGCCGGGTCCGGCCAGGTGCAGCGAACGGCCGATCACGATCAGGTTCGGGTCGGAGATGCCGTTGGCCTTCGCCAGCGCCGACACGGTGGTGCCGTGGCGGGCGGCGATGCTGGCCAGCGTGTCGCCGGAGCGCACCGTGTAGGTGCCCCCGGACGAAGGGCCCCCCGTCGCACCGCCGGGCAGCTTCAGCTGCTGGCCGGCGAGGATCAGGTTCGGGTTCGAGATGCCGTTGGCCTCGACCAGCGCCTGCACGGTCGTGCCGTGCTTGCGGGCGATGGTGTGCAGCGACTCGCCGCTGCGCACCACGTGGGTGCCGGACGCGGCGACGGCGAAGACGCCGACCAGGACCAGGGCACAGATGTCTCGCGGGCGGAGGGGCGCGCGCATGGGATTTGCCTCCTGCGGTCTCCGCCCGCTCGGTGACGGGCGGCAACCTACCGAAGGCTCACCACCACCTCAACCCCCAACCTCAACATGAACCTCAGGAGCCTCAGTGGAGGCCGGCGTTGCGGCGGGCCTCGGCGGCGCGCTCGGCGTCGAGGCGCTCGAGGGCGGGCTCCTCGGAGTGGTCGACGAAGCGCATGCTCTCGGCGATGGCCCGGTGGCCCGCCTCCTCGGCGATGAGCCGGTGCATCTCCTGGGCGACCCGTCGGTAGGCCGGGTGCCCCTGCGGGGTCGAGCGCAGCTCGAGCACGTGCATGGCCGACCTGGCGTTGAGGTGGAGGTAGAACCTCACCTTGTAGGCGAGGGCGACGGCGTAGCTGGCCTGCTCGGGGAAGTCGTCGGCCAGCGCGTCGTACAGCGCCGCCGAGCGGGACATCACGTCGTCGAAGGCGGCGGTCTGGCCGGCGGTGTCGACCGCCTCGGGCCGGACGTAGCCGTGGCGCGGCGTCAGCTTCTGCCAGTCGAGGGTGAGCATCCGGTGGCGCTGCAGGTCGCGGAACGCGCCGTAGTCGGCGAGGATGTCGAAGCGGTAGTACGACCGCTCGAGCGCCCGGCCGGGCTTGTGCCGGCGGTTCTTGCGGTCGCCCTCGTAGGCCCGGATCACCGCCAGCCGGTCGTCGACCGACATCGCCCGGACCCGGTCCTCGAGCTGGCGCTCGGGCAGCTCGGTGTAGGCGTAGAGCATGGAGGCCACCGTCTTGACCTCGGCGTCGGGGTCGAAGTCGACGAGGCTGACCTCGGGCACGTCGTCGGGCTCGACGTCGGGGCCGACGAGGCGGTCGGCGATGGCGGCCATCGCCTGCTCGCGGTCCTCGAAGTAGTCGCGCCACACGTCGCCGCGGTCGGGCAGGTCGACCCGGCGCAGGAACGACGGGATGACCTTGCGCAGCTCGGTGAGCATGAGGTCGGCGTAGGCGCGGGCCTCGGGCAGCGGGTGCGAGCGCATGCGGTACAGCAGCAGCTCGTAGCTCTGCCCGGTGCCGTAGATGCCCACGTTCGACAGCGACGACGCGGGCAGCATGCCGCGCACGGCGTCGAGGGCCTTGGCCTTGATGGCCTGGCGGTACACCAGGTCGGAGTCGTCCGGGCTCTTCGGGAACCGGTCGCGGAAGAACTCCTGCATCACCGGCACGAGCTCGGCGTAGGCGTCGAAGATCCGGTCCATCTCGCCGACGTAGCGCAGGGCGAGCGGCGAGGCGAGCACCTCGGGGTCCCGGTAGTAGCGGTAGCGACCGCCGAGGCGGGCGTCGTAGGCGATGTAGCGGGTGGACTGCTCGAGGTACGCGGCGAGGCGCCCCCACTCGAGAACCTTGGTGAGGATGTTCGAGGCCTGCTCGCAGGCCAGGTGCACGCCGCCGAGCTGGGCGACGGAGTCGTCGCCGTACTCGAGGAACACCTTCTGGTACAGCTGCTCGGCCCGCTCGAGGCCGACGGTGGCGTCGACGGTCTGGTCGCCGGTGATGTCGAGGTCGCCGACGAACTCGTCGAGGAACAGCCGTCGCAGCGACTTGGGCGACCGCGAGTAGCGGGCGAACAGGGCGCCCTTCACCACCTCGGGGAGGTTGACCAGGGCGAAGACCGGGCCGTCGAGGTTCGTGAAGTACCGCCGGAGGATGTCCTGCTCCTCCTCGCTGAACTCCTCGGCGATGTAGACGGCCATGGACCGTCGATGCTACGACGCCGTGCCCGCCGGGCCGCGGACTCCGGTGCGTGGCCTCACGTGCGCTCGGCGAGCTTGCGGCGGTGCTCCTCGCGGGCGGCGTCGAGCACCTCGGGGCGCAGCCACAGGTCGGCGATCGTCCACGCCATGGCCTTGGCGCCGTCGAGCACCGCCCGGTCACCCTGGGGGCCGGCGGCGAAGCCGGCGAAGGCCTCGGTGTGGATGGCGGTGCCGTCGTCGGCCGCCTGGATCATCGGGTGGATCGCGGGCACCTCGTAGGAGACGTTGCCCATGTCGGTGGAGCCGACGACGCCACCCACGACCCGGGGGTCGAGCACGTCGCGGCCGAGGGCGGCGGCGTTCTCGGCGTAGCGGTCGACGATGGCGTCGACGTCGACCATGTCGGCGTAGGGCGCCTCCAGCCAGTCGAGCTCCACCTCGCACCCGGCGGCGGCGGCCCCGGCCTCCATGCAGGCGGCGAAGCGGCCCTTCAGCACCTGCAGGCCGGCCACCGTCGGCGAGCGCACGTACCACTCCATCTGGGCCCGGGCCGGGACGATGTTGGGCTTGTCGCCGCCGTCGGTGAACACGCCGTGGAGCCGCTCGGCGGGTCCGATGTGCTGGCGCAGCGCAGCGACGTTGACGTAGCCGAGCACCGCCGCGTCGAGGGCGTTGCGTCCCTTCTCCGGGGCGGCGGCGGCGTGGGCGGACTCGCCGCGGAAGGTGACGAGGCAGCGGTGGATGGCGATCGCGTCCATCGAGCGCAGGTCGGCGCCCGCCGGGTGGACCATCAGCGCGGCGTCGACGTCGGCGAAGGCGCCGGCGGCGATCTGCACCACCTTGCCGCCGCCGCCCTCCTCGGCGGGCGTGCCGATGATCGAGACCCGACCTCGGCAGTGGCCGGCGACCGCCGCGGCCGCCAGGCCGGCGCCCAGCCCGGCGGCGGCGATGATGTTGTGGCCGCAGGCGTGGCCGAGCCCGGGAAGGGCGTCGTACTCGAGGCAGACGGCGATGTTCGGACCCTCGGTGCCGGCCCGGCCGACGAAGGCGGTGTCGAGGCCGTGGGCGTGGCGCTCGGTGTCGATCCCCTCCCCCTCCAGGACCGCGCACAGCAGGTCGTGGGCCTCCTTCTCCTCGAAGTTCAGCTCCGGCGTGGCGTGGATCCGGTGCGAGACGTCGAGCAACAGGTCGGCCCGGCGGTCGATCTCCTCGCCCATGCGGTGCTTGACGGCGTCGAGGTCCATGGCGGCCGAGCGTAGGGGAACTCGTTCGGTCCGGCGCCTGGTGGGCGACGACACTGCGCGCATGGTCGCGATCGTGGTCCACCGCATCACGGAGGACCGGACCGACCTCCTCGAGGCCTACGCGACCGTGCACGCCGAGACGAGCCAGGAGGTCGACCCCGGCGGTCCGCCGGCACCCGTCACCGAGCTGGCGACCGACCTGTTCACCCCCACACCGCTCGTCCGGCGCTTCGGCTGGGTGGCGACCGTCGACGGCGAGCCGGCCGGAGAGCTCGCGGTCGCCCTCGAGGGGGCGCCGAACGACCACCGGGTGGACGTCGAGTGGCTCGCGGTGGTGCCGGGGCACCGCCGCCGCGGCGTGGCGAGCGCGCTGCTGCGGGCGGCCTTCGGTGAGACGGTGGTGAGGGCCCGGCGGCTGGCGACCTTCTGGGTGCCGGTCCTGCCGGACGAGGCGGGGCTGGCGCTGGCCGAGCGTTGCGGCGGGGCCATGGTGCAGGCGGAGCGCTGCAGCCGCCTCCGGACGGCGGAGGTGCCGTGGGACCTGGTCGACGGCTGGCGCTCGGAGGGCCACGGGCGCACCGACGGCTACCGCCTCGTGCAGTGGGTCGGGTCCATCGCCGAGGAGCACGTCGGGCTCCTCACCGCGGTCCGGCGCGCCATGGACGATGCGCCCATGGACGACCTCGACCGCACGATGCCCAGCTTCGACGAGGACGCCGTCCGGGAGCTCGACGTGTCGGCCAGCGCCCGGGGCCTCGTCCCCGTCGTCTCGCTGGCCGTGGCCGCCGACGGCGACCCCGCCGGCTACTCGGCGATGTTCCTCAGCCGGCACCGCCCGGAGATCGCCCACCAGGGCGACACCGGGGTCCTGCCCGAGCACCGCGGGCACGGCCTGGGGCGGTGGCTGAAGGCGGAGAACCTCCGGCAGGCGCTCGACGCCGAGCCGGCCGTCGTCGTGGTCGAGACCTACAACGCCGAGTCGAACCCGTGGATGCTCGACATCAACGTGGCCATGGGGTTCCGCCCCCACGTGCAGTACCAGGCGTGGCAGGCCGAGGTCGCCGACGTGCAGGCGGCCGTCGGCGCCTGATCTACGAGGGGTGGCGGAGCACGACCTTGCCCAGCTGGTCGCCGCTGCGGAGCCGCTCGAGCGCGGCCGGGTAGTCGGACCGGTCGAACACCTCGTCGACGGCGACGGGCAGGCCCTGGGCGACGAGGCGGGTGACGGCGTCGAACTCCTCGTGGGAGCCCATGGTCGAGCCGATGATCTCGATCTGCTTGAAGAACAGCTTGGGC
>JBKHXT010000007.1:0-7431 GCA_046565885.1 Acidimicrobiia bacterium | reverse complement strand
ACGAGCCAGGACTCCCCGGGGTCGAGCTCGGCGAAGGCCTGGGCCAGGCGGGGGTTCGGCGGCCCGATGAGCGGGCCCATCGTCGTCGCCGGGTCGTCGGGCGGTCCGACGGCGAGGCTCTCGACCGCGTCGACGAGCTGGCGCCGGAACCGGGGCGACGACTCGACGCCGCCGACGCAGATGGCCAGGCTCGCCGCCGAGCACTTCTGGCCGGCGTGGCCGAAGGCGGAGGCGACCAGGTCGGCCACGGCGAGGTCGAGGTCGGCGTTGGGCGTGATGACGATGGCGTTCTTGCCGGACGTCTCGGCGAACAGGCGCAGGTCGGGCTTCCAGGAGCGGAACAGCTCGGCCGTCTCCGTGCTCCCGGTGAGGACGACGGCGTCGACCGACGTGACGAACCGACGGCCCACCTCGTCCTCCGGCACCCGCACCAGCTGCAGCAGGTCGGTGGGGATGCCGGCGGCGTGCGCGCACTCGACGACCAGCTCCGAGCAGCGGGGCACCTCCGGCGCCGGCTTGGCGAGCACGGCGTTGCCGGCGGCGAGCGAGGCGAGCATCCCGCCGGCGGGGATGGCGACGGGGAAGTTCCACGGCGGGATCACGGCCACGACGCCGAGCGGCTCGAACCGGGCGTGCTCGCGGCGCAGGACCTCGCCGTCGCCCAGCGGGTGGGCGAGGTCGGTGCGGTCGGCGTAGTACCGGGCGAAGTCGATCGCCTCGCAGATCTCGGGATCGGCCTGGGCGATCGTCTTGCGACCCTCGTGCACCATGGCGTGCAGCAGGTCGCCGCGGCGGCGGGCCAGCTCGTCGCCCACCTCCCGCAGCGCCCGGCGCCGCTCGTCGGCCGGTCGGGCGCACCACTCGCGCTGCGCGGCCCGGGCCCGCTCGATGGCGTCGTCCACGCCGGACGCCTCGGTCACCATCGGCGTGCGCAGGGCGTCGGGCCGGCGGGCGATGGCGTCGAGCGCCCACCGCCTGGTGCCGGCGATCGCCGGGTCGGACTCGGGCTCGTTGCGGAACGGCGCCACGCCCTGCGGCTGCTCGGGCTCGGAGCGGTCGACCGTGCGGCGGGGCGTCGTCGACACCTCCCAGCGGCCCTCGACGGCCCGGCGGAACGCCGCCGCCTGCTCCACGAACGCCGGCGACCCGGGCGCCAGATCGCCCAGGGCCCGCAGGAAGTTGCCGGTCGCGGCGTTCTCCTCCAGGCGGCGGAACAGGTACGAGATGGCGACGTCGAAGTCGTCCGGGTCGACGACCGGCGTGTACAGCAGCAGGTGGTCGAGCTCGTCGCGGATGACGCGGGCCTGGGCGGGCGCCATGCCCTCGAGCATCTCGATGCCGACGCGATCGGCCACCCTGCGCCGGGCGGCGAGCAGCGCCGCCCACGCCACGTCGAACAGGTTGTGGCTGCCCACCCCGACGCGCACCGCCCGCAGGTGCTCCGGGCGCAGCACCCAGTCGAGGCAGCGCTTGTAGCCGGCGTCGGTGTCGGCCTTGGTGGGGTGGGGCGCCGGCTCCCAGCCGTGCATGGCGGCGTCGACCCGTTCCATGGCCAGGTTGGCACCCTTCACGAGCCGGATCTTGATGCCGGCGCCGCCCCGGTCGTGGCGCTCGCCCGCCCAGGCCACGAGCCGCTGCAGGGCGTCGAACGCGTCGGGCAGGTAGGCCTGCAGGACGATGCCGGCCTCGGTGCCGACGAACTCGTCCTCGTCGAGCACCTGGCGGAACGCCGCCATCGTCAGCTCGAGGTCGTGGTACTCCTCCATGTCGAGGTTCACGAACGTGCCCCGGCCGGCGGCGGCCCGCAGCACCGTGCGCAGCCGGTCGGTGATGCGCTCGAGGCTGTCGTCCCACGCCCACGGCTGGAGCTGCGAGGCGATGCCGGAGATCTTCACCGAGACGTAGTCGACGTGCTCGTCGGCGAGCAGGGCGATCGTCGCGTCGAGACGGCGCCGGGCCTCGCGCTCGCCGAGCACGGCCTCGCCGAGCAGGTTCACGTTCAGGTCGAACCCCTCGGCCCGGCGGCGGCCGAGGTGGCGGTCCATGGCGTCGCCGTCGGCGTCGACGACGAGGTGCCCGACGATCTGCCGCATGCGCCGGCGGGCCAGCGGCATCACGAGCCGCGGCGCCCGGGGCGCCAGCCCGGCGCCGGCCCGCAGCAGCAGGCGGTCGACGGGGGAGAGGAAGCGGGGCAGCGGCGCCCCGCCGCCGGCGAGCTCGTGCAATTGCCCGGCGGCCACGTCGACGTCGTCGGGGCGGATCACCCGGTCGACGAACTGCATGGTGAACGCCACGCCGCCGGGGTCGTCGACCAGGCGGTGCAGGCGCCGCGACGTGCGCCGGTCGTCGCGCGCCTCGGCCTGCTCGGCGGCCCGCAGCCAGCGCAGCACCACGTCGACCGCCTCGTCGGCCAGCAGGGCGCCGTCGGCCTCCTCGGCGGAGGGATCGACCGGTGCCGCAGGCGAGGTCATGGGCCCATGGTGCCTGCCCTCCACCGTTCCGTGCGGGCAGAACGACCTTCCAACGTCGATCTGCCAGGTCAGAACGCGTGAGGTTCCGTTCCTCACCGGCGGATCGACGATGGACCGTCGATCCGCCGGGACGGAAGCTCAGGTCGCGATGGGAGCGACGGTGGCGCCGGCGGCGCGCACGAGGTCGTCGGGCGCCAGCGACAGCTCGAGGCCGCGCCGGCCGGCGCTGACGTGCACCTCGTCGTCGACGCAGAGCAGCTCGTCGACGAACACCGGCAGCGGGCGCCGGTGCCCGAGCGGCGAGATGCCGCCCACCACGGACCCGGTCAGGCGCTCGGCCACCGCCGGGTCGGCCATGGCCGCCCGCTTGGCGCCGGCGGCGCGGGCCAGCGCCTTCAGGTCGAGCGACCCGCTCACCGGGACCACGGCCACCACGTGGCGGCCGTCGTCGAGCTCGGCCACCAGCGTCTTGCCCACCGTGTCCGGGTCGAGGCCGAGGGCGGCCACGAGGGCGGCGCCGTAGCCCTCCTCGGCGGCGCCGAGCTCGTACTCGGTGCAGCGGTACGGCACGCCGGCGGCATCCAGCGCCGCCGTGGCCGGCGTCTGGGACACCGGCCCCTACAGCGGCTTGGGGTCGTCGGGGTCGTTGTCCTCGATGATCACCTCGCCGGCGTCCTTGTCGACGACGCGGCCGGGGTGCTCGGCGTCGAGGTGCAGCTTCAGCTCCCAGCGGGCCACGAAGCGCAGCTCGCAGAACGGGCACTGGGCGGTGTCGGGCATGGTCCCTCCTAGAGCTCGTCGAGCCACATGGGGGCCCGCTCGAGCAGGAAGTGGCTGACGGCGAGGCAGCGGTCGAGCGTGTCGCACAGCTGCTCCTGGCCGAGGAACACGCGGGCGAGGGAGACGTCGACCTTGGCGACGATGGTGAGCGATCGCTCGGGGGCATCGGTGACGGCGCCGAAGGAGTCGATGGCGGACACCTCGAGGGGCAGGTCCGGACCCCCGAGGCCGGCGAGGTCGGTGGCCAGCACCAGCAGGTCGGGGCCCTTCGGCAGCGGCGGCAGGGACCAGGTGAAGATCAGCGGGAAGGCGAAGTCGTCGGGCGGGTCCTCGTCCTCGTCGATCTCCATGACGACGTCCTCGAACGCCAGCAGGATGCGGGGGTCGACGTCGAGGGCGAGGTGCAGGTCGAGCGGGCCGCCGCACGCCTCTTCCGGGTGCAGGTCGACCTCCCAGGCCTGGCGCAGGGAGTACGTCTCGACGAAGTGGCGCTCGTCGTGGACGTGGAACCCGTGGTCGACGGCGTGGTCCTTCAGGTCGGCCACGAACCCGGCGACGTCGATGGAGGCCATGGGGGCAAGCCTGCCACGGCACTACGGTCGCCCCGACATGGGCGACGACGACCTGCTGGCCGTGCTCCGGGCCGCCGCCGAGGCGGTGCGCCGGGCGCTGGACGACCTCGACGACTGGGGTCTGGCCGGAACGCGCTCGGGCCAGTACCGCAGCGACCTGGCCGCCGACGAGGCGTGCCTCGCCGTCCTCGACGACGCCGGCCTCGGGTGGCTGAGCGAGGAGTCCGGGGTCGAGCACCCCGACCGCCCGGTCACCGTCATCGTCGACCCGGTGGACGGCTCGACCAACGCCGACCGGGGCATCCCCTGGTACGCGACCAGCCTGTGCGCCGTCGACGCCGACGGACCGCGGGTGGCGCTCGTCGTCAACCAGGCCAGCGGCCGCCGCTGGGAGGCCGTGCGCGGCGCGGGCGCCACGGTCGACGGGCGAGCGTGCCAGCCGTCCGGCGCCACCGACCTCGGCCGCTCGATCGTCGGCCTCTCCGGCTACCCCAACCAGTACCTCGGCTGGAAGCAGTACCGGGCCCTCGGCGCCGCCGCGCTCGACCTGTGCGCGGTGGCCGACGGCGTCCTCGACGGCTACCTCGACTGCTCGCCGAGCGCCCACGGCGCCTGGGACTACGCCGCCGGCCTGCTCGTCTGCCGCGAGGCCGGCCTCGAGGTGGTCGACGCGTTCGACCGCGACCTGCTGCCCGAGGGCGCGCTGCGCCACGCCGATCGGCGCACGCCCGTCGCCGGCGCCACGCCCGAGCTCACGGCCGCCCTGGTCGACGCCCGCCGGCGGCTGCGCTGGCCCGACGATCCGGAACCGACCGGATCGCGGCGTTCCGGGCCGTAGGCTCGCCCGCGGTGGCCGGCTCCCTGCACCGTCTCGTCCTCCAGGTCTACCGCCGGCTCCCCGTGGGGTTCCGTCGGCGCATCGTCCGCGCCGTGTCGCCGTCGTTCACCGTCGGTGCCATGTGCTTCATCGAGCGCGACGACGGGGCGCTGCTGCTCGTGCGCCACACCTACCGCGACCGCTGGGGCGTCCCCGGCGGCCTGCTCCAGAAGGGCGAGGACGTCGGTGAGGGCGCCCGTCGCGAGGTGCGCGAGGAGGTCGGCCTGGACGTGCGCCTGCTCGGCGAGCCGGCGGTCGTGGTCGACGCCGACCCCCAGCGCGTCGACGTCATCTTCCGCGCCGCACCGGCCGACGGCGCCGATCCCGACGACCTGCGGCCCGGCTCGGCCGAGATCGTCGAGGCCCGCTGGTTCCCGGCCGACGGCCTGCCGGAGCTGCAGTTCGAGACCGCCGGCGCGCTCGTGGCGCTGGCGCGGGCGTCGGCGTCGCCGGCGCAGCGCCCCCTGCCCGACCCCGTCTGGCCGCGCTTCTAGACCGCGAGGGCGCGACCCTGGCGCTGGGCCGGGCTGCAGGGGTGGCGCAGCTTGGTGAGCGCCTTGGCCTCGATCTGGCGGATGCGCTCGCGGGTGAGGGCGAAGTGGCGGCCGACCTCGTCGAGGGTGAGCGGCCGGTCGCCGACGAGGCCGAAGCGCAGCTCGAGCACCTCGCGCTCGCGGTCCGACAGCGTCTGCAGCAGCGAGCGCAGCTCGGCCTTCTCGAGGTTGGCGGCGGCGACGTCGAAGGGCACCTCGGCCTTGTCGTCGGGCAGCAGGTCGCCGAACTCGGTGGCGTCCTCGCCGATGCCGGCCGAGAGCGAGATGACGTCGGCCGTGGCCTGCATGGCGGCCTGCACTCGGTCGATGGGCATGCCGGTGAGCTCGGACAGCTCCTCGGCGGTGGGCTCGCGGCCCAGCTCCTTCAGCAGCGTGCCCGACGCCTTCGACAGCGTCGACAGCGTGTCGACCACGTGCGAGGGCAGGCGGATGGTGCGGCCCTTGTCGGCGATGCCCCGGCCGATGGCCTGGCGGATCCACCACGTGGCGTAGGTGGAGAACTTGAAGCCCTTGCGGTGGTCGAACTTCTCGACCGCCCGGATGAGCCCGAGGTTGCCCTCCTGGATGAGGTCGAGCAGCGGCAGGCCCGTGGACTGGTAGCGCTTGGCGATCGACACCACGAGGCGCAGGTTCGACTGGATGAACCTCTGCTTGGCGGCCGCCGCCTGGCGGACCTCGCGGCGCAGCGCGGCGCGCACGGCCGGCTTCAGGTCGAGGCCCTCGGCCAGTCGCAGCTCGGCCTCGCGGCCGTCCTCGATCTGCTGGGCGAGCTCGATCTCCTCCGCCGCCGTGAGCAGCGGGTACTGCCCGATGTCGGCGAGGTAGCGGCCGACGAGGTCGTCGGCTCCCCGTGCCCCCCGATGGCCGCTGCGCTTGGGACCGGTCAACCGGTGACCTCCACGTCCGTTCGATCGGCGCCCCGCAGGGCGGTGCGATGACGAGATCGACCGTAGTGACGCGACCTGCGCAGATCGTGGATGCCCCTCGCAGGAGGGGTACCGTTTCCCGGTTCCGGGCGTGTAGCTCAGCTGGCTAGAGCGCTTCCCTTACAAGGAAGAGGTCCAGGGTTCGAGTCCCTGTGCGCCCACCACATCTGACCTGCGATGACGCGATTCGAGCCGATCGCTTCGCCGCCGACCATCCCACTTTCATCCCACATCTGTTCCGAGACCATCGAACCACCGGCTCCGCTGTCGCAGTTGGAGAGGCTTCGTGATGCGCCGATATCCGGTGCAGTTCGCAACCTGTCCGAAGCGTTTAGGTCGCGCTCGTTGGGTGCGTTCATTCACCGGCGCTTCGCGTACGGCGCGTTTGTGGGGTCGCCCGGGAAGCCTGTGCGATAGCGGCCTGACCGGTCGGGCCGAAGGGTCGATGCGGCAGCTACTGGACCAATCGCAACTCGGGTCGTGACCCCTGGGCCCTCGCCGTTCCGCCCGCAATCATGTTGAGCGGCGCGAAGAGGAGGCCCCGAAGCTCAGAGGAATTGATGTCGAGCTCTGCAGCGATCGCCGGGATCCCGATGCCCTCGTCCTCGAGGGCGGCGAGGACCTTCGGGATCAGCTGGCTGGCTTCCCGTTCGATGTCGCCCTCCTGCCGGCGGTACCCAGCCTGCGACGCTTCGATCACCAAGGACCGGTAACGCCACTCGGTGAGGATGTTCAACTTCTCGAGGCAGCGCAGGTACGCCAACGCCGACACGCGCCAGTGCAGCTTCTCCTGGAGAACGTCGGGTAGCGCTGGGTACCGGGGGGCCCGGGCCCTCACACCCCTTGCCGGGAGAAGGAAAGCTCCGGCGAACTCGTCGGCCTGGTCCTCCTGCTCCTTGCCGTGCGGCGGAGCGCCGAGGTGGAGGACCAGATGGCCGAGCTCGTGCGCAGCGTCCCAACGCGCCCTCTCGGGACTCTTGTGCCGTGTCAGGAAGACGAAAGGGCGGTCGTCGATCCAGCACGAGATCGCGTCGAGAGCCTTGCAGTCGTCGACCAAGGAGAAGACCCGGACGCCGTGGGCCTCGAGGAGGTGCACCATGTTTGGCGCTGGGACCTCGCCGAGGCTCCACATGCTGCGCAGCACCGTGGCGGCCTCGTCCGGTGGGACATCGCGGAGGTCCGGAAGGTCGGTTGGGGGCAGCTCGAACTTGTCTTCGATCCACGAGGCCAGCTCCGCTGCGAGGGATACGC
>JBKHXT010000006.1:0-16988 GCA_046565885.1 Acidimicrobiia bacterium | reverse complement strand
TCGAGAAGATGCACGACGACAGGCCCTGGGGCACGTCGTTCTGCAGGGCGATGGCCTCGTCGAGGTCGCCGGCCCGCAGCACGTAGAGGATCGGGGCGAAGGTCTCCTCGCGCACGAGGTCGGTCTGGGCCGGCATGTGCACGATCGCCGGGCGGACGTAGGCGCCGCCGTCGGGCACGCCGTCGACGACGCGCTCGCCGCCCACCACGGTGGCGCCCTGCTCGCGAGCTCGGGCCAGCGCCGCCTGCATGTGGTCGTGGGCCTGCTCGTCGATGAGCGGGCCGACGAGCGTGCCGTCGGCCAGCGGGTCGCCGATGGGCAGCCCGGCGTAGGTCCGCTCCAGCGAGGGCAGCAGCTGGTCGGCGACGGACTCGTGGACGATGAGGCGCCGCAGCGACGTGCAGCGCTGGCCGCACGTGCCGACGGCCGAGAACGTGATGGCCCGCAGCGCCAGGTCGAGGTCGGCCGAGGGCATGACCACCATGGCGTTGTTGCCGCCGAGCTCGAGGATGCTGCGACCGAGGCGGGCGGCGACGGTGCCGGCCACCGCCTTGCCCATGCGGGTCGACCCGGTGGCCGACAGGACGGGCACGCCGGGGTGGGCGGCCAGCGCCTGCCCGACGGCGGCGTCGCCGACGGCGAGCTGCACCAGCCCGTCCGGCGCGTCGCCGAAGCGGTCGAGCGCCCGGCCCAGGATCGCCATCGTGGCCATCGCGGTGAGCGGCGTCTTCTCCGACGGCTTCCAGATCACCGGGTCGCCGCACACGAGCGCGAGCGCCGCGTTCCACGACCAGACGGCGACGGGGAAGTTGAAGGCGCTGATGACGCCGCACGGCCCGGCGGGGTGCCACGTCTCGCGCATCGTGTGGCCGGGGCGCTCCGACGCGATGGTGAGGCCGTGGAGCTGGCGCGACATGCCCACGGCGAAGTCGCAGATGTCGATCATCTCCTGGACCTCGCCGAGGCCCTCCTGGCGGATCTTGCCCGCCTCGAGGGTGACGAGGGCACCGAGCTCGTCCTTCGCTGCCCGCAGCTCCTCGCCGAGCAGCCGCACGAGCTCGCCGCGGCGAGGCGCCGGGACGTCGCGCCAGGCGTGGAAGGCGGCGGTGGCGCGCTGCACGACGTCGTCGGCGCCGTCGGCGGCGATGGTGGCCACCCGGGCGAGCACGCTGCCGTCGACGGGCGTGCGCACCTCGAGGTCGCCGCCGTCGAGGTCGGCGGCGGTCAGGCCGGCGGCGGTGAGGATGTCGTCGTAGGAGCCCATCAGTCGACCAGCGCCTGGTAGATGGTGGCCGCCAGCTCACGGCGGACCGGGTAGGTCGACGACGGCAGCAGCTGGGTGAAGAAGACCCAGGACAGCTCCTCGGCCGGGTCGATGCGGAAGGCGGTCGACGCCGCCCCGCCCCAGCCGTAGTCGCCCACCGAGCCGATGGCGGCGTTCTCCTGCGGCGACAGGTTGACGCTGAACCCGAGGCCGAAGCCCATGCCGTTCATGTAGCTCTCGGCGAAGCCCTGCTGCTCCATCTGGTTCAGGTCCCTCCCGCCGGGCATGTGGTTGCTGGCCATGTACGCGACCGTCTTGGGCGACAGCAGGCGGACGCCGTCGAGCTCGCCGCCCCGCTCGAGCATCCACGTGAAGCGCAGGTAGTCGGCCATCGTCGACACCAGCCCGCCACCCCCGGACAGCATCGGTGGCCGGCGCAGGTAGCCGCTCTTGTCCCACCGGTCCATGACGGACGTCGTGCCGCCGAAGAAGAGGTGGTTGGTGGTGAACCGGGCGCAGCGGTCGTCGCCCTCGACCCAGAACGCGGTGTCGGGCATGCCGAGCGGGTCGAAGATCTCGGCCTGGAAGAACTCGTCGAGCGGCACGCCGCTGATCACCTCGACGAGGGCGCCGCAGACGTCGGTCGACATCGAGTAGCACCACTTGGTGCCCGGGTCGAACTGCAGCGGCAGGCTCCCGAGCAGCTCCATCTCCTCGGCCAGCGTCCGGTTCGACGGGGTGAAGTCGCCGAGGTTGTGCTGCCGGTAGATCGCGTCGACCGGGTGCTGGTGCTGGAAGCCGTAGGTGAGCCCGGAGATGTGGGTCAGCACGTCCTGCACCGTCATCTCCCGCGCCGCCTCGCGAGTGTCGTACCGGGTCGGGTCGCCGGCGGTGAAGACCCGCGGGTTGGCGAAGGCCGGCAGGTAGCGCGACACCGGGTCCTCGAGCCGGACCAGGCCCCGCTCGTAGAGCATCATCAGCGCCACGGAGGTGACCGGCTTGGTCATCGAGTACACCCGGGCGATGCAGTCGTCGCGGTACGGGCGGTCGCTGTCGCGGTCGGCGTAGCCGTAGCTGTCGTGGTGGACGATCTCACCGCGCCGGCTGACCACGATCTGCACGAAGGGGAACAGCCCCTGGTCGACGTAGCGGTGGGTGAGCTCGTCGATGCGGGGCAGCCGGGCCGGGTCGACACCGACCTCGGCGGGATCGACGGTGGGTTCGAGCGCCATGCCGGCGGACCCTAGGCCCGCTCCCCGGGCGCCGTCTTGACCGTCGGACGGGGCGCGGGCTCAGATGCCGGGGACCACGCGACGCGCCAGGGGGAACCACGATGGCCACCACCGCCACCACCGATGAGACAAGGGTCCGCGAGGCCGTCGAGCAGCTGCTCGCTGACCACGATCCGAAGCAGATGGACAAGGTCGCCTTCCGGGGTGCCGTCTACGACGCCGGCCTGGCGTGGATCCACTTCCCCGAGGGATGGGGCGGCATGGGCCTCGCCCCGACCCACCAGCGCATCGTCGACGCCGCCCTGCGCGAGGCGGGCGCGCCCGGCATGGACCAGACCCAGTTCTTCGGCCTCGCCCTGGCCGGCCCGACGGTGGTCAGCCACGGCAGCGACGACCTCAAGTCCCGCACCCTGCGGCGGATGTACACGGGTGAGGACGCCTGGTGCCAGCTGTTCTCCGAGCCCGGCGCCGGCTCGGACCTCGCTGGCCTGTCGTGCAAGGCCGTGCGCGACGGCGACGAGTGGGTGGTCAGCGGCCAGAAGGTGTGGAACACCATGGCGCACCTGGCGAACAAGGGCATGCTCGTCGCCCGCACCGACCCCGACCAGCCCAAGCACAAGGGCCTCACCTACTTCATGGTCGACATGACCGCCCCGGGCGTCGACGTGCGGCCGCTGCGCCAGATCACGGGCGAGGCCGAGTTCAACGAGGTGTACCTCGACGAGGTCCGCATCCCCGACGCCGACCGCATCGGCGACATCGGCGACGGCTGGCGGGTCTCGATGACCACGCTGATGAACGAGCGGACGTCCATCGGCGGCGGCGGTGGCAGCGGCCCCCGGCCCGCCGGCTCGGGCCCCATCGCCGAGGCCGTGCGCATCTGGCGGGAGCTGCCCGAGTGGGCCCAGACCGGCGCCCACCGCGACCGGCTCATGCAGCTGTGGGTCCAGGCGGAGGCGCTGCGCCTCACCAACATCCGCGCCGCCCAGGCCCGCAAGGCCGGCAACCCCGGTCCGGAGTCGTCGATCTCCAAGCTCATGCTGGCCCTGGTCAACAAGGACATCTACGCCTACTGCGTCGACCTGCTCGGCGCCCAGGGCCTCATCGACTACGACTACGAGATGCGCCGGGCCGATGCCATCGGTCTCGAGGGCCCTCCCGGCTCGTCCCGCAAGATGTTCCTGCGCTCGCGCGCGAACTCCATCGAGGGCGGCACGTCGGAGATCATGAAGAACATCCTCGGCGAGCGCGTGCTCGGCCTCCCCGGCGAGCCGCGGGTCGACAAGGACCTGCCCTGGAAGGACGTGCCCCGCTAGGCGCGCCTTCTGCCCGGCGGGGGTGGCCGGGTAGCGACCCGGCATGCGACGCCTGACGACCTGCTTCGCCGCGCTCGCCTTCGTCCTGGCCGGGTGCGGTGACGACGACGACACGACCACCGCCGACACCACGGCCACCACGGTGTCGACGACGACGACGTCCGCCCCGACGACCACGTCGACGTCGGTCGCGCCCACGACCACCGAGCAGACGACGACGGCCCCCGAGGGCGGCCCCGAGCTCGCCCAGACGTGCACGTCACCGGACGGGTTCGCGGTCTCGTACCCGGACGACTGGGAGGCGGTGAGCGACTGCGGCCAGTTCGGCCCGGCCCCGCTCGACGAGCCGACCCCGAACAGCGACGACCGCACGGGCGTGGTGAGCGCCTTCATCGACCCGGTGCCCTTCGACCAGGTGAGCGAGCCGACCGACGGCGACCAGGCCCGGCGCGAGGCCACCGTCGACGGCCGACCCGCCGTGCGCATCGAGACGGTCGTGCAGGAGGGCCTGTACCCGCAGGGCACCGAGGGCGTCCGCTGGCTCGTGGACCTGGAGGACGACCGCACGCTGTTCCTCGACGCCTACGACCTCGGCCTCGTCGACGACTTCGATCGGGCGGTCGAGGTGCTGGACGCCATGGCGCAGAGCGTCGACCTCGAGGGCTAGCAGCGGCTCCACCGGCCACCGATCGGGTACGGCTCCTGCCGCATGCGCCGACCCCCCTGGCTCCGGATCCTCCTGCTGGCCCTCGTCGGCACCGCCGGCAGCGTCCTGCTGGTGGCCCACGACCTGGCCGAGGCCGACCACGTCTCCAACCTCCTGCTGCCCGGGCGCGAGGGCCCGTCGGTGGAGGCGGTCACCGCCGACATCCCCGAGGCCGACCTGGCGCCGGGGCAGGGCCACGACGGCCAGCAGTACTACGCGATCGCCCGCGACCCGACGGACCTCGACGAGGCCAGCGAGCACCTCGACCGCCCCCGGTACCGCCTGCAGCGGCCGCTGTTCCCGCTCCTCGCGTGGGCCCTGCACCCCACGGGCGGCGGCACCGGGCTGGTCCTGGCGCTCGTCGTCGTGGGGGTCGTCGCCGTCGCCGCATCGGGCGCGGCCGCGGGCGCGCTGTCCACGGCCCTCGGCGGTGGCGCGTGGCCGGCGCTGGTCGTGCCGGCGCTGCCCGGTGCCTACGCCGGCCTCCGGATCACCACGCCCGACACCCTGGCCCTCGCCCTGGTGCTGGCCGCCATCTGGGCCGCGGAGGTGCGACGCGCCCGACCGGCGATCGCAGCGGCCGTGGCGGCGGTGCTGGCCAAGGAGGCGATGCTCGTGCTCCTCGTCGGCCACGCCCTCCACCGGCGCACCCGCGCGTCGGTGCTCGCCGCGGCGACAGCGGGGGCCACCGCGGTCGCCTGGTGGCTGGCGCTGCGGGTGCTCGTCGACACCGACGTGCCCCAGGTGAAGGAGCTGACCTGGCCGTTCGAGGCCTTCGTCGCCTACGCCGACGAGTGGCTCGAGGGCCGGAACCGCATCGGTGCGGCGATGGCGTTCGGGTCCTTCGCCCTCGCCTTCGTCGCGCTGTGGCGGCGGGGTCCCCGGCACCCGCTGTTCGGTGCGCTGGCCGCGACCACCGCCTTCTCGTGCGTGCTCGGGGCCTCGGTGATCGCCCTCGACTTCAACGCGACGCGGACGCTCGGCCCGCTGCTCGCGCTGGCGATCATCACCCTGGGTACGCCGACGCCCCGTCCCGTCGGCGCCGGACCCCCGGCGTCGTCAGCAGCTGCGCAGGATCCGGTCGTCGTCGGCCGCCGGTGACCCCCGCCCGTCCGTGTTGCTGGTGGCGAGGTAGAGGCAGCCGTCGGGACCCAGCTCGACGACGCGCAGGCGGCCCAGGCCGTCGGCTGCCGCGCCCTGGGGGACGACCCGGTCGCCGGCGACGTCGAAGCGCAGCAGCGCCTCGCCCCGCAGCGCGGCGACGAGGAGCACGTCGCCGTCGCGCGTGCCGACGGCCGCCATGCCCGACGGCGCCCACGTGGTGTCGGGGCCGCTGGTGGCGACCGGCGCGATCGGATCCGCCGGCGGCTCGCCCTGGCCGGTGTCGTCGTCGCCGGCCACGAACGGCCAGCCGTAGAACCCGCCGGCCTCGATGCGGTTGATCTCGTCGCGGGCCCGCAGGTCGAGGTCCCGGACGGTCCGTGCTCGGTGGCGTAGAGCGTGCCGTCTTCGGTCCACGCCAGCCCCTGCGGGTTGCGGTGGCCGTAGGACCAGACGGGCGAGCCCTCGAACGGGTTGTCCTCGGGCACGGTGCCGTCGGCGCTGATCCGGAGGATCTTGCCGGCGAGCGAGTCGAGGTCGGCGGCCAGGTCGGGCTGGCCGGCGTCACCGGTGGTCACGTACAGGTGGCCGTCGGGGCCGAAGGCGATGCGCCCGCCGTCGTGCACGGGGGCGGCGGGGATGCCCTCGAGCAGCACCTCCTCACCGGACATGGTCAGGTCGTCGGCCACGTCGAAGCGGGACACCCGGTTGCCGTCGGCCGCCGTGTAGTGCACGTAGGCCGAGCGCACGTCGGGGAAGTCGGGGTGCAGGGCCAGGCCGAGCGTGCCGCCCTCGCCGCGGGTCACCGAATCGAGGGTCAGGGCCGGCTCGGACCGCGCCTGGCCGTCCTCGACGACGGTCACGACGCCGGTGCGCTCGGTCACGAGGAGGGTCGAGTCGTCGACGAAGGCGATCTCCCACGGCACCTCCAGGTCGCCGACCACCGTCTCGAGCCCCTCGATGGGCAGCAGGTCCCGCGCCTCGGGGGCCGTGGTCGTCGTCGTGGTGGTCGGGTCGTCCGCCGCCGTCGTCGTGGTCGTCGCCTCGGTCGTCGTCGTCGTCGTGGCCTCGTCCGTGGCGTCGTCGTCGCCGCAGGCGGCGGCGAGGAGGGCGAGCACGACCACGAGCTTTCGCATCCGTCCATCCTGGCGGCTCCCCGCCCCCGGGAAACTGGCAGCGACTCCGTACCGGAAGCCCGTCGGTACGGAGCCGCTGCCAGTTTCGGTGCCGGGGCCTCGCGTCGCGGCGCTCAGCGTCCTCGGAACTCGGGTGGGCGCTTGTCGAGGAAGGCCTGGACGCCCTCCTTGTGGTCCTCGGTGCGGAACAGGTCGCCGAGGGTCGCGGACACCCAGCGGCCGAGCTCGGTCCAGTCTGGGTCGAGGGCGCGGCGCAGGCCCTGCTTCAGCGCCTGCACCGCGAGCGGCGGGCGGGACGCGATCTCCTGGGCCAGCTGCAGCGCCACGGGCAGCAGGTCGTCGTGGCCGACCATCGACGACACGAGGCCGATGCGCTCGGCGCGCTCGGCGTCGATGACGGCGCCGGTGTACAGCAGCAGGGCGGCGTTCTCGCGGCCCACGAGCTGGGCGAGGCGACCGATGCCGGCGACGTCGGACACCAGGCCGCGCAGCACGAACAGCTCGCCGAACCTCGCCCGCTCCGAGGCGATGCGTACGTCGGCCATGAGCGCCAGCTCCATGCCCCAGCCGACGGCGGCGCCGTTCACGGCGGCGATGATCGGGACGTCGGTGTGCAGCAGGGCGTCGGCCGCCGGGGTCAGGCGAGGCGAGCGCGACAGGTTCGAGGAGGTCGACTCACCGGCCTTCACCATCACCTGCTTCACGTCGTCGCCGGAGCAGAAGGCGGGATCGCTGCCGGTGATGACCAGGCAGCGTGCCGTCGTCTCGCGGACGGCGCGCTCGAGCGCGTCGTACAGCTCGAAGGTCAAGGCGTTGCGCGCGTCGGGCCGGTCGAGCGTGAGCACCTCGACGTCGCCGTGGCGCTCGACGCGCAGCCCCGCCGCGTCGTGCGATGTCGTTCCCCCTGATGCCATCGCGCCACCGTAGCCAGGACCGCGAGAACTTGACCGTTCGGTCAACTAGCGTTCGCCCCATGGCGATCACCACCCCGACCCACGTGACCGAGCGCCACCGCGCCGACCTGCCCAACCCCATCGTCCCGGAGTTCTGGGTCCGGCCCGCCGAGGCCATCGACGCCGACCTGGCCCGGCTGCGGGCCGAGGGCCCGGTGTACCTCCCCGAGCCGGAGGTGCCGGAGGGGATCCCGCTGCCGCAGGGTCCCGGCGCCTGGGTGGTGACCAACCACGCCGACATCCTCGACATGTCCCGCCACCCGGAGCTGTTCTCGTCGGCCCAGGGCATCGTCGTGATGGACCAGCCCATGCAGATCGTCGAGTACTTCTCCTCGATGATCGCCATGGACGACCCCCGGCACGCCCGCCTGCGCCGCATCGTCTCCGCCGGCTTCACGCCCCGCATGCTCAAGCGGCTCGAGGACTCCGTGCAGGCCCTCGCCGCCGAGATCGTCGACGAGATCATCGAGCGCGGCGAGTGCGACTTCGTGGTCGACGTGGCGGCCCGCCTGCCGCTGAAGATCGTCTGCGACCTCATGGGCGTGCCGCGCAGCGAGCTGCAGTTCGTCTTCGACCGAACCAACGTGATCCTCGGTGCCGGCGACCCCGAGTACACGCCCGAGGGCACCGACATCCTCACCGCGCTGCTCACCGCCGGCCAGGACCTGTCCCAGCTCATGGACGAGGTGGCCGAGGCCAAGGGCGGCGGCGACGGCACCGACCTCACGAGCATGCTCGTGAACGCCGACCTCGAGGACGACCGGCTCACCCACGGCGACCTGGCCAGCTTCTTCATCCTCCTCGTGGTCGCCGGCAACGAGACCACCCGCAACGCCATCGCCTGGGGCCTGCAGCTGCTCACCGACCACCCGGACCAGCGCCAGGTCTGGGCCGACGACTTCGAGGGCGTCGCGCCGACGGCGGTCGAGGAGATCGTGCGCATCGCCAGCCCCGTGACCTACATGCGCCGCACCGCCACGCAGGACCTCGAGCTGCACGGCACCGAGATCCAGGCCGGCGACAAGCTGGCGATGTTCTACCTGGCCGCCAACCGCGACGAGGAGGTGTTCGACGACCCGCACCGCTTCGACGTGCGACGCTCGCCGAACAACCACGTGGGCTTCGGCGGACCCGGCCCGCACTTCTGCCTCGGCGCCCACCTTGCCCGGCGCGAGATCACGGTCATGATGCGCGAGCTGTTCCAGCGGGTGCCCGACATCCAGGCGTCCGGGCCTCCCGAGCTGCTGCTCTCCAGCTTCATCCACGGCATCAAGCACCTCCCGGCCACCTTCACGCCGGGCGGCGCGCCCCGGTGACGACGCTCGACTTCCCCGACTTCGACCAGGGGGTGGCCGAGGGGCTCCTCGGCGCCGACACCTCTGCCGACCCGGGCCTCATGGGCTTCCTCGGCATCCGCCACGTCGGCGCCGGCCCGGGTTGGCTCGAGGCCGAGATCGACGTGCGGTCCGAGCTCATCACCTTCGTCGGCACGCTGCACGGCGGCGTCGTCTCGGCGCTCGCCGACCACGTGCTCGGCTCGGTCATGTACCCGGTCATGCCGCGGGGCGCGTGGGCCGCCACCACCGAGTTCAAGATCAACCTGCTCCGGCCGGTGCGCGACGGCGTGCTCCGAGCACGCGCCGACGTCATCGCCCTGTCGAAGCGCACCGGCGTGGTCCGCATCGACATCACCAACCAGACCGACGACGGCACGACCCGGCTGGCCGCCGCGGCCCAGGGCACCGTGTCGATCAAGCCCCCCCAGTAGAGGAGCCCCGATGGAGCTGCACGTCATGGCCGCCGGCCGCCCGTTCGACCAGGTGCAGGCATTCGCCCGCTCGGTGGACGACGCGGGCCTGGACGGCATCGTCTACGTCGAGTCTGGCCGCACCGCCTACCTGTCGGTCGCCGCCGCCATCCTCGCCGCCCCCACGCTGCAGTACTCGACCGGCATCGCCGTGGCGTTCCCGCGCAGCCCCACGGTCACGGCCACCACGGCGTGGGAGCTGCAGGACGCGAGCGGCGGCCGGTTCCGGCTCGGCCTCGGCACCCAGGTGCGCGCCCACATCGAGCGGCGCTACGGCGTCGAGTTCGACCCACCCGGGCCCCGCATGCGCGAGTACGTGCAGGCGGTGAAGGCGGTGTTCGCCTCGTTCCGGGGCGGCAAGCTCGAGTTCGACGGCGACTACCACGAGCTGTCGCTGATGCCCCAGATGTGGTCGCCCGGCCCCATCGACCACCCGGACCCTCCCGTCGACATCGCCGCCGTGGGTCCGTGGATGGTGCAGATGGCCGGGGCCGTGGCCGACGGCGTGCACGTGCACCCGTTCCACTCCAAGACCTACCTCGAGGAGCACCTGCTGCCGGGGCTGCGCGAGGGCGCCGACGACGCCGGCCGCTCCCTCGACGACCTCACCCTCTCGGTGCCCGTGTTCACCATCGTCGGCGACACCGAGGAGGAGCGGGCCCGCTGGCGCGACCGGGCCCGGTTCCAGGTCGCGTTCTACGGGTCGACGAAGAACTACACGTTCATGTTCGACATGCTCGGCTACGAGGGCACGTCGGCGGCGATCAACGACAAGCTCAAGGCCGGCGACCTGCCGGGCATGGCGGCGCTGATCACCGACGACATGCTCGAGCACTTCGCCGTGGAGTGCGCCTGGGACGAGCTGGCCGACCGGCTCACGGCCAAGTACGACGGCATCGCCGACCGCCTGGTCTGCTACTTCGCCGAGGAGATGCACCAGCACGACCCCAAGGCGCTGGGCAGGCTGGGCGAGGTCGCCGCCGCCCTCCGCTGAGCGGAATCCCCGTCGGGGGCCCTGGCCTGTGAGCATTGGGGTGTGGCCCCCGACGACACCACCGCCTCCTTCGCCGACCTCGGCCTGCGCGACGAGCTGGTCGCCCGCCTCGCCGAGCTGGACTACGAGGAGCCGACCCCCATCCAGCGTGAGGCGATCCCCGTGCTCGTCGAGGGCTCAGACCTGCTCGGCCAGGCGGCCACCGGCACGGGGAAGACGGCGGCGTTCGCCCTGCCGCTCCTGCACCGGCTGACCGTCGGGGGCGACGCCCGGCCGTCGGCCCTGATCCTGGTCCCGACCCGGGAGCTGGCCATGCAGGTCCAGCAGGCGGTGTCCAGCTACGGACGTGCGCTGGGGGTCCGGGTCGTGGCCGTGTTCGGCGGCCAGCCCATCCAGCGCCAGATCCAGTCGATCGAGCGGGGCGCCCACGTGGTCGTGGCCACGCCCGGCCGGGCGATCGACCTGATCCAGCGCCGGACGCTGCGGCTCGACGCCATCCGCACGGTGGTGCTCGACGAGGCCGACGAGATGCTCGACATGGGCTTCACCGAGGACATCGAGACGATCCTCGAGCACACGCCGGCCGACCGCCAGACCGTGCTGTTCTCGGCCACGCTGCCCCGCCGCATCACCGCCATCGCCCAGCGCCACCAGCGCGACCCCAAGCGGATCACCATCCACCCGGGCGACGTCGGCGCCGACGCCGGTCTGGTCCGACAGACGGCCTACGTGGTGGACCGCCACCACAAGGCGGCGGCCCTCGCCCGCATCCTCGACGTGGAGGCCGCCACGTCGGCGATCGTCTTCTGCCGGACCCGGGCCGAGGTGGACGAGCTCACCGTGCTCATGAACAGCCGCAACCACCGGGCCGAAGCCCTGCACGGCGGCATGGACCAGGAGCAGCGCGACCGCGTGATGGCCCGCCTGCGCGACGGCACGGCCGAGCTCCTCGTCGCCACCGACGTGGCGGCCCGGGGTCTCGACGTCGACACCCTCACCCACGTCGTCAACTACGACGTGCCCGCGGCGCCGGAGGCCTACGTCCACCGCATCGGCCGGGTGGGGCGGGCCGGTCGGACGGGCACGGCGATCACCCTCGTCGAGCCGCGCCAGCGGCGGCTGCTCGAGAACATCGAGCGGCTCACGAAGCAGCGCCTCGAGGTGGCCCGGGTCCCGAGCGTCGACGACCTGCGGGCCACGCAGATCGAGCGCACGGCAGCCGCCCTCGAGGCCGTGCTGGAGGCAGGGGACATCGACGAGCAGGCGCCGGTGCTGGAGGCGCTCGACGAGTTCGACGACCGCAGCATCGCCCTCGCCGCGATAAAGCTGCTGCGCGAGGCGGAGGGCTCCGTCGACGAGACCGAGATCCCGGCGGCCTCGATGAAGGGCCCGAAGGGCTCGCCCGGCCGGGCGCCGACGCCCCGCGACCGCGGTCGGCGCACCCCCGACGGCCCGACCGGATCCGTGTACGTCAACGTCGGCTCCAAGGCCGGCGTCCGCCCGGCCGACCTCGTGGGCGCGATCGCCAACGAGGCCGGCATCCCCGGTCGTGAGGTGGGCCCCATCCGCATCGGCGACCACTACGCCGTGGTGGGCGTGCCCGAGGGCGTCGTCGACGACGTCATCCGCGCCCTGAACAAGGGATCGGTCCGGGGCAAGTCCGTGAAGGCCCGCCGCTTCGTGGAGTAGGCGCGACTCCTGCGCCACATAGCTGAGACACCGGAGAGGCCGGCGGCGCTCCGCGCAACGCCGGGCCGGCGGCGTTCCACCGAACCCGTGATGCCGGGCTGCGCATGCGCAGCTCAGCAGCGATGGTTCGCCCGTGGCCTCGCGGAACGGCGCAGCGGATGCGCTGCTCAGCGCGTCCGCGGTTCTCGGGACCCGTTGCCCGGTCGCTCGATACGGTCCCTGCCCATGTTGGACGACGCGCTCGGGTCGAGCGGCGGTGACTTCGACGTGCAGCTCTACGGGCTGTCCGCCGTGGTCTACGCAGAGCGTGGGAGCGAGATCCTCATGTTGAAGCGAGCCGGCGGCGCCATGGCTGGCCAGTGGTTCTTGCCGGGCGGCGCAGCCGACCGTGATGAGCTGCCCGAGGTCGCGGCACGTCGTGAGCTCATCGAGGAGACCGGACTCGACGTCGACGGGGACTTGGAGATCGTTGGGGCGTACCCGATCTGGGTCTACGGCGGTGACTGTCTCCAGATCTCCTACCGGGGCAAGGTCGTCGATGGCGACCCCATCATCAGCCACGAACACTCAGACGCTCGTTGGACGGATCCGGTGAAGTGGCGTTCGGCGTGGACCGATGACGTCGTCGAGGCAGTCGCTGCCGGCAACGAGCGCGTCGGTCAGCTCGTCAGGAACATCCGCACCGACCTCGACCGGTACCTCCAACGGATCGGCAGAGCCATCGGGAGCGACTAGTTCCGCTCACGAGTCGTCGTGCGCCCCGGAGAGACAGCGCAGCACGTGATCGTGGTCGACGCCGTTGGAGTACACGGCCGTGCGGGTGTCGAGGCGCCTACCCCCGTCGTGGTCGCTGAACCGGCCGCCGGCCTCCTCGACGATGATCGACGGAGCAGCGTGGTCCCAGATGTCTCCGGCGTACCAGACGCAGACGTCGACCTCCCCCGAGGCCACCCGGAGCTGGTGGCTCCACGGTCGATCTGCGGGTCGGCCGCCCGCAGCTCGCTCGATCCTGCTGCGCTGTTCGGCCGTCAGCGCATCCACCCCAGGGAGGCACAGCACCCGGCGCATCCCTACCCGTCCTCCGGTGGAGACGCGGAGCCGGGTGGCCCCCGAACCGTCGGTTCGGCCGACGAACGCTCCTCCTCCGCGCGTCGCCCACCACCGTCGGTCCTGCATCGGACTCGAGCTGACCCCGAGCACCACGGCGCCTTCCGCCTCGAGGGCCAGCAGGGTTCCCCACGTCTCCTCACCAGCTGCGAAGAAACGCGTTCCGTCGATCCCGTCGGCGATCCACCGACGTCCGTTCCGACCGGGATGCTCGCCGATCTCCTCGCCGAGGAAACCGTCCTCCGGCAGCGTCTGTCGAAGCGCGTCGAACATCGCCTGTTCGGCGGCGATGTCGGCCTCGGTCACCGGCGTACCGTCTCGTTTCGTTCTCGCGGGGTGACCGTGTTCGCTCCAGCGGCGCCTCGTCTCTGCGTCTGCCGCGTCCACCAGCCGGAACGCGAGCTCGAGGTCGGATCCCACGAGCGATCGAGCGTAGGGCGCCGCGCCTCCTGGGCTTCGCCGACTGCTCCACGGTGCACTGCTGGGCGTCGACGAGGAGAGCGGCCATGACGCCGCCTCCACCGGTGAGCCGAGCTGCTCCGAGGTGGCCCACCTCGCGACGGCCGAAGCGGTCGGTCAGACGATGGGGAGGGTCAGCTCGACGAGCGGGTCACCCCCGTCGACGAAGAGCCGTCCTCCCGGTCGCAGCGCAGCGGCGATGCTCCTCACCGCCTGATCGAAGCGCTCGGGATGGCGGCCGTTGAGCGCACCCACCCTCACGGCGAAGGCGAGGTCGTACGGCTGCTCGTCCGGGTCGAGGACGAGGTCCTCCGCGGCGCAGGTCCTGACGGCGAGACGGCCCGATGCGACGAGATCGCCACAGCCCGCGACGACCTGCGCGGTGGCTCGTGGGGAACGGTCGACCGCGAGCACATGACCGTCGGGTCCGATCCGGTGGGCGACGTCTCTCGCTGCGGCCCCCGGCCCGCAGCCGATCTCGATGACGCGCATGCCCTCGGACAGCGGCAGCGCGTCGATGATCTCGCGGAGGCGGGCAGAGAGGGCGGCGATCGGCGAACCGTAGGTCGTCCCGCGGATCGACGGCGGCCCTCCGGACTGCCGTAGGTTCCCGCACAACGGCGCGAGCACCAAGACGGTCGGGCGCCGCTGGGGTGAGAAGTCGGTGATGGAAGCGGTGGGATCGAGCAGCGCTGCCGGATGGCAGCCGGGAGGCCTCTCCTGATGTGGCGTCATCGTGCGTGCGCGTCGGTCGTGCTCGTCGGTGCGATCGCCGCGGCATGCGGCACCGGCGAGCCGGCGACGGTCGACACCGCGACGGATCCGGGCGGATCCGCCACCACGGCCACCGTCGGCGCCGAGGACGGTGCCATCAGAGCCGTGTTCGTCGACCCGGATGATCCGTCGCACCTGCTCGTCTCGGTCGATTGCATCCCCGTGCCGTCGCCGGGCGCACCGTCTCCGGTCGAGATCGACGAGGGTCCCGACCGCGTCGTGCTCCGGCTCCGAGCACCGGTGCTGGACCCGCCGTGCAACCCCGTGCAGGTCGACGCCCGACTGCAGGCACCGCTCGGTGACCGTGGCGTGTCGACCGCCGCCGGCGCCCCGCTGCCCGTGGACACGTACGTGCCGCTCGACCCGAGTCGCCTCGTCCCGGCTGCGTGCTCCGACGAAGCCGCCCGCGCGGTGGTGGCCAACGACGTGGACGGTGGCCTGCGGTCGGAGCTCATCGGCTGCGCGGAGGGCTGGATGGCCGTCCGGACCTCGTCCGACGCGTGCCCGGCGACCGGTGAGGCGCCGGCCGAGGGCTGCATCGCCAACGTCCACACGGTGTACTGGCGAGACGTCGACGGGCACTGGACGATCACCGGCTTCGACGACTGCGACAGCATCCGCAGGCAGTACCCCGGGCCTCCGCCCGCCCTGTGCGATCCGGACGGGTAGCCGGCGCCATCGGACCCTGCGGCCAGCTCGGCGTGGTCAGCCGCGGGCCGTCGCTGACACGACGAGGGCCGTGGCCGGGAGTCGCCAGCCGTCACCGTGGCGGTACTGCTCGCACCCGGCCAGGACCGCGTCGACCGCCGCCGTCCGGGCGTCCTCGTCCGCCGACGACCACGCCGACCCGAGCGGTCCGACCGAGAGCATCTGGCTGATGGTGTCGGTCGCCTGCGGGCCCAATGTCCACGCCTGCTCACGGCGGACGACGTCCACGTCGTCGAAGCCAGAGGACTCCAGCAGCGCGGTCGTTCGTTCGGGATCTGCGAGCGAGAACGGCCCGGGCTCGGCGGGTCCGGGCAGCTCGAGCTCGGCACCGAGCGGCCCTGCGCCGAACAGGGTGGGCACGAACATCCAGGGGTTCGCCTCCAGCTCGGCCCACACCACCGCGACGAAGCGGCCACCGGGACGCAACGACCGGCGGATGTTGGCGAAGGCCGTGTGGGGTTCGTCGAAGAACATCACGCCGAACCGGGAGTAGATCCCGTCGAAGGACCCGATCGGCTCCACCTCGGGGTCGGCGACGAGGAACCGCACGTTCCGGGCGTCGGCCTCACCCGCCCGGCGCGCGGCCGCGTCGACCATCCGTCGGGACACGTCGACACCCACGACCGAACCGTCCGGCGCCACCCGCGCACCCAGCTCGATGGTGGTGATGCCGGGACCGCACCCGATGTCGGCGAGGTGCTCCCCAGGTGACGGATCGAGCCGATCGATGGCCGGGAGACCGAACTGGCGAGCGAAGGGCTCCATGTCGTCGGCGTGCTGCGACCAGGCGTCCGCCCGCTCCTCCCAGAACGCTGCCTGCTCGGTCGGCTCGTCCATCGGCTCCAGCTCCTCGCGGCGCAGACCCCGTCGCCGCGCATTGAAACACGTCCACGAGTCCGAGCTCCGGTGCGGCACCACGCGCTGGTCGATGCGCCACGCCGCTCAGTCGTCCGAGGTGCCGGCACACGGCGGAACTCGGTCGCCCACGGGCGTGCGTCCGTGTGAGCCTGCCGTCGATGCGGTTGCGGTCGGCGGAACCGGGTGACCTGCACGCCATGCAGCGGCTCGCGAGCCGGGTGTGGCCCTCCGGGTGGCACCCCGGTGGCCTCGGATGGGGGATGTCGAGGCAGGCGCTCGCCGACTCGGTCGTCGTCGCCGTCGACGGGGATGCTGGCTCCATCGTCGGGATGGCAGGGCGAGGTGGGGACGAGATCACGCACGTCGAACGTGACCGTGACGACGTCGCCGACGCGCTCGTGGCGTGGCTGCTGGAGGTCGACGAGGGTGCGCCGATCACCGTGTGGGACGGCGCCGACGCACTGACCCGAGCGGTGACGCGCGCAGGGCTCGAACCGGTCGGGCGGGAGCCTTGGTCGGGCATGCTCCTCGACGTCTCCGCCGTGCGGGACGACCCGCGACGTCACGTGGATGGCTACGAGGTCCGTCCGGTTCGTGTCGACGAGACGGCCGCCCGAGTCGAGGTGCACCGCGCCGCCTGGAGGCCGTCGTCGATCCCCTACACGGACGGACGGCAGTTCCACCCCGACGCCGAGAGCACGTTCACGGCCGCGGCGTACGAGGCGGTGCGTGGCGCATGGCTCTACGACCGACAGCTGGACCTCGTGGCGGTCAGCAGCGACGAAGGAGAACTGGCCGCCTGCTGCATCGCGTGGTTCGACCCTTCAACCGGCGTCTGCGAGATCGAACCCCTCGGTGTCGTCCCCGAGCACCGTCGCCACGGG
>JBKHXT010000005.1:0-17086 GCA_046565885.1 Acidimicrobiia bacterium | reverse complement strand
TGCGTCCAACGGGGTGATGCAGATGACCGACGACCCACCCGTGGCCCGGCCACGCCGGCGCGCGTCCCGGGACGAGCGGCTGCTCGACGCCGCCCGCCTCGGCGACCACCGGGCGTTCGCCGAGCTGGTGCGGCGCCACGACGACCAGATGCGGGCGCTCGCCTGGTCGATCCTGCGTGACCGCGGCGCCATGGACGACGCCCTCCAGGACGCCTACCTGAAGGCGTACCGCAACCTCGAGCGCTTCCGGGGCGAGAGCGCGCTCAGCACCTGGCTGCACCGCATCGTGTACCGGACCTGCCTCGACCACGTGCGGCGCCGGCGGCCCGTCGACCCGCTGCCCGAGGTCGACCCGGCGGCGCCGGACCGCGGCCAGCGCGAGGTCGACGAGCGGCTCACCGTCCAGCGGGCGCTGGCGTCGCTCGACCCGGAGACCGCCGCCGCCCTGGTGCTCGTCGACCGCGACGGCCACAGCTACGAGGAGGCCGGCGCCGTGCTCGGCGTCCCGGCCGGCACCGTCGCCAGCCGCCTCCACCGCGGGCGCCGCGCCCTGCGCGCCGCCCTGGAACCCCGCACCGACGATCCACGCTCCGACCGGCCCGAGGGGGAGACCCGATGAGCCAGCACCACGATCCCGTCGTGGGCGACGCGCTGCGCCGCCTCGACGTGCCCGAGCACGGCCCGGACTTCTGGGACCGCCTCGAGACCCGCCTCGCCGACGATCACGCCGGCACCGACGCACCCCCCACCACCGCAGAAGAGGAGACCACCGTGGTCGACATCCGAGACCGAGCCGAGCGACGCGTCGCCGACCGCCGCCGAGCCCCCCTGCCCGCCCTCGCCGCCGCCGTGGCGGTCGTCGTCGCCCTCGTGGTCGGCGCCGCCGTCCTGAGCGCCGGCGGTGACGAGGAGTCGCAGCTGGACACCGCCGGCGAGACCGCCGAGACGACCGTGCCCGACACGGCGCCCCCGGCGCCCGAGGACGACTCCATCGACAGCGCCGACACCACCGTTCCGCCGGAGACGACGACCACGACCGCCCCGGCCGCCGACGCGCAACCCGCCGAGGACCGGGCCCAGGCCTGGCTCGAGGAGCTCTTCGCCGGCGACGTCGAGGGCGCCTACGCCATGCTCGACGACACCTCCCAGGAGCGCATGCCGCTCGAGGAGTTCGAGCAGATGGGCGCCGGGCTGTTCGAAGGCGCCGCGACCTTCGCCACCGCCGACGTCTCCCGCACCGTCCAGGAGGTCGACACGCAGGCAGGCCCGGTCTCGGTCGTCACCTTCACCGGCGACGTCGAGCGGGAGGGCATGGTCGAGACCGCCAGCTACCCCGTGATCGTCACCGACACCGGCATCCACTTCACGCTCGGGGGCTCCCAGGTCGAGCTCGATCCCGAGTACGTCGACTCGTCGGGGACCACGCTGGCCTCCCCCCTCGAGATCATCGTGACCGAGGGGTCCGACGCCTGGATCGGCTACGACGGCGGTCCGCTCGAGCCCCTGGCCGGCCGGGGCGAGCTGTCCATCGACGTCGAGGCCGCCGCCGGGCCCGGCACCCACCTGGTCACGCTGCTCGCCGAGCGCGACGGCCTGCTGGTCGCCCGGACGCCCACCGTCGTCGTGCCGTGATCGCCGGCGGCGTCGACGGGTAGGTCGAGACCATGTCCACCACGTACGAGCTGAACGACGACGCCATGGAGCAGGCGAAGGCGCTGATCGACGACGGCCGGTACGACTGGGACACCTCCTGGTCGGATGCCGCGCCGTCGACCGACGACGGCAACGACGTGATCGATGCCGAGGGCTACGACGGCTACGGCCGGTGGCACCTCGGCATCGACGTCGACGCCAGCGAGGAGACCAAGGGTCGCTTCGCCTTCCCCTACGGCGACTTCGACAAGGTCGTCCGCAGCGCCGTGATCCACGGCAAGCAGCGGGCCTCGCAGAACGACCACGACGAGCTGGTCGACGCCTTCGACGAGCTGCTGCAGCGCCTCGACGAGGCCGAGGGCGAGACCGACTGACCGACCCGCCGATCCGGCCGGCACGCACCGCCTCGGTAGCGTGCCGGCCGTGCTCGTGTGGGTCTTCGCCGTCGTCGGGGCGGTGCTGGTGTTCGCCATCGCCGCCGCCTTCGTGGGGCGCGAGGCCTTCCGCCTCGGGCACACCCCGACGTCGACGGTGTTCGACCTCGACGAGGCCGTGCTGCACGTCGCCGAGCACCTGAGCGACGAGGCCGCCCGGGGCCTCACGATGGACGAGGTCCGCCAGCTCATCGTCTTCTCGCTCGACCACCTGCGGGCGAAGGGGCTCACGGCGATGCCGGGCGAGGACCTGGTGCACGAGGACGGCCCACCCGTGGTCGTCGCCGATGACGACGCCGTCGCCGTCGTGCTCGGCCGGGCCGACGAGGTCGGCATGGAGGTCACCGACGTGGCGGTGGTGGAGGTCCTCGACCTGCTGCTCGACCACCTCGTGGAGATCGGTGCCGTCGGGCCCGCCGTCCCCCCGCCGGAGATCTGAGAACGCGCGCGCCGCGCTCCGGATCATCCCGGTATCGTCTCCCTCACCAGAGAAGGGAGGTGGTCCAACAACATGAGTGACAGTCTTTTCGGGACCCTGGAGGTGGCTGGCCGCTAGGTCAGTCCTCGGACCGATCTGGTGGGAAACCCACCAGTCCACCGCTGAGCGAACCGGCCGGGATCTGGTCTCACCCGGTGCACAACGGCCGCTCGGTCCTGTGAGTTGAACGGCACGGGGAGGCGTCGGCATTGCCGGTCGCCTCCCCGTTCCGCGTATCGTCGCCCCATGTCCGAGCGCCTCGTTCGCATCGAAGAGCACCGCTGGCTGGGCGACAAGCGCACCTTCGTCGTGCACGACCAGGACAACATCTGCGACCGGTCCGTCCTCGACGACATCGCCGCCGCGCAGACGTGGCTGACCTTCGGCCCCGACACCCCGGTCGAGGCCCGCAACCGCGGCTACAAGGTGTGCCGCGCCTGCGCCGCCAAGGCCCCCGCCGAGGCCTGAGCGGCCCCTCGACCCGGTGAAGGAACGCTTCAGCTCCGGGTCGCTGACCCTCGTCGGCCACCTCTCCGGCACCACCCGCTCGGGCCCGCTCAAGCCCGGCGTCGTCATCGTGCACGGCTACCCGTCGGGTCCGGCGGGCACCGCCGGCGCCGTGTCGGCCATGCCCGAGCTGGCCGAGCGCATCGCCAACGACATGGGCTTCGTCGCCTTCTCTCCGTGCCTGCGCGGGATCGCCGGCAGCGAGGGATCGTTCTCGATCAAGGGGTGGAAGAACGACATCCACGCCGCCGTCGACCACGTCCGATCCGTGGGACGGGTCAGCGGCGTCTGGCTCGTCGGCTTCGGCACCGGCGGGGCGCTGGCGATCTGCGCCGGCGCCGACGACGACGACATCCGCGGCGTGGCCTCGCTGGCCGGGCCGGCCGACTTCGACGACTGGGCGTCGAACCCCCGGCGACTCCACCAGCACGCCCGCGAGGTCGGCATCGTCCAGGCCGAGGCCACCCCCGGCGTGCTGGACGGGTGGGCGCGCGAGATGCGCCTCACCAAGGCGGTCGAAGGCGCCCAGCGCCTGCGGCCCCGGCCGCTGCTCGTGGTCCACGGCTCGGCCGACGACCTCGTGCCCGACTTCGACGCCCGGGTCATCGCCGACGCCCACACCGCCGCCGAGCTGCGCCTGCTCGACTCGGCCGGCCACCGCCTGCGCCACGACCCGCGGGCCATGGCGATCCTGCTCGGCTGGCTCGACCGCCAGCGCAGCGCCGCCGTCCCCCGGACCGCCTAGCTACTCCTGCTTCGACTTCTTGGCCGCCTTCTGGGCCTTCTTCCAGCGCCGGACCTCCATGAGCGCCTCCTCGGAGGAGACGTCGGCGACGCTGCGGGGCGTGTCGTCCGCGAAGGGGCCGGCGACCTGCTCCCACCCGTCGGGACGGATCCCGAACCGCTTGGCGAGGATCGCCACGAAGATCTTCGTCTTCTCGTCGCCGTAGCCGGGGACCTCGCGCAGGCGGTCGTACAGGGCGGCGGCGTCGGGGGCCTCGGTCCAGATCCTCGAGGCGTTGCCGTCGTAGCGCTCGACCACGTGCTCGCACACGGCGTGCGCCCGCTCGCCCATCGACTTCGGGAAGCGGTGGATCGCCGGCTTCTCGCGGCACACGTCGACGAAGGCCTCGACGTCCATGGCGGCGATCTTGCCGGCGTCGAGGTGGCCGAGGCGCTGCTTGAGCGTCCACGGCCCGGTGAACGCCCACTCCATCGGCACCTGCTGGTCGAGCAGCATGCCGAGCAGCAGCGCCAGCGGGTCCTCGACGAGGAGCTGGTCGGCGTCGTCGTTCCCGGTGATCGGCAGGTGGGGCGTCACGGCGGGCGAGCATACGATCCGACCCGATGGGCGGTTCCCTCAGCGACGACGACTGGCGCGACCTCGTCACCGCCATCGAGCGGGTGCTGCCGGTGCAGGACACGTCGACCCAGCGCCAGGAGCTGGCCCGCCTCGCCCGCACCTACCGCCACCTCGACGACGACGGCCGGGCCCGGTTCCTGCGCCGCGCCGCGGCCGACCTCGGCGTCGACGCCGCCGCCGCCCGGGCCGCCGCCGAGCAGCTGCTGGCCGACCCGGCCGACGCCGCCGCCCAGGTGGCGCTGCGCCGGGCGCTGACGCCCCGCTTCGCCGACCTGCTCCACCTGCTCACCGGCCTCGACGGCGGGGTGAAGCTGCTCGTCGACCTGCGGGCCGACCTGCGCCAGCTGCTGCGCGGGGAGCTGCCGATGGTGGAGCACGAGCTCGAGGGCCACCTGGCGACGCTGTTCGACGTCGGCATCCTCCGGCTCGAGCGGATCACGTGGGGTTCGTCGGCCCGGCTGCTCGAGAAGCTGATCGAGTACGAGGCGGTGCACGAGATCCGGGGCTGGGACGACCTGCGCGACCGGCTCGACACCGACCGGCGCTGCTACGCCTTCCTCCACCCGGCCATGCCCGACGAGCCGGTCGTGTTCGTGGAGATCGCCCTCGTGGTCGGCACGCCCACGTCGCTCGGCGACGTGCTGCACCGCGAGGGGCGCCGCCTGCGCGCCGAGGACGCCGACACCGCGGTCTTCTACTCGATCACCTCCTGCCAGCCCGGCCTGGCCGGCATCAACCTCGGCAACGAGCTGTTGAAGACGGTGGTGCGCGAGCTGCGCGGCGAGCTGGCGAACCTCACCCGCTTCGTCACGCTGTCGCCCATCCCCACGCTGCGCCGGGCCGACCTCGACCTGCCGGCCGAGGTGCGCGAGCGGCTCGACGCCGGCGGCGACGACGCCGGGCTGCGCGACGCGCTGCTCCCCGCCGCCGCCCGCTACCTGACCACGACCGTCGACGGCCGGGTGCCCGACCCGGTCGCCAACTTCCACCTGAGCAACGGGGCCCTCGTCGACGCGCTGCGCTGGCGGGCCAACACGGAGCCCTACGGGCTCGAGCGCTCGTGGGGCGCCATGGTCAGCTACCGCTACGACCCCGAGCGCATCGCCGCCAACGCCGCCGCCTACGCCGCGGGGGCGGGCGTGGCGACGAGCGACGAGATCGCCGCCCTCGCCGCCCGCCGCTGACCTAGCGGCGCCAGGGCGGGGCGGTGTCGGGGTCGATGTCGTGGGCGGCGATCGCCTCCTTCACGACGCTGGGCTCGACCTGGCCGGCGGCGCAGAGGGCCGACAGCACGGCGGTGACCACGTGGGGGGCGTCGACCTCGAAGAACGACCGGAGCGCCTCGCGGGTGTCGGAGCGGCCGAAGCCGTCGGTGCCGAGGGAGGTGTACGACCGGCCGATCCAGCGCGACACCTGGTCGGGGACGGCGGTCATGTTGTCGGACACGGCCACGACCGGGCCGTCGACGTCGGCGAGGTGGTGGGTGACCAGCGGGGTGCGGCGCTCGGCGTCGGGGTGCAGGCGGTTCTCGCGCTCCGCGGCCAGGGCCTCCTCGCGCAGGCGCTTGTAGGAGGTGACGGACCAGAGGTCGGCGGCGACGTCCCAGCGCTCGGCCAGCTCGTCGCGGGCAGCGACCGCGGCCTGCCACATCGGGCCGGAGAACAGGATGGTGGCCCGCTTCGACGGGCCCTCCGGCGCGTCGGCGTAGCGGTACATGCCCTCGACGACCCCGGCGGCGATGCGCTCGCCGTCGTCGCCGTCGGGCAGCGCCGGCATGGGGTGCGTCTCGTTGTAGAGGGTCAGGTAGTAGATGACGTCGCGCTGCTCGGCGGGCGTGTCGGCCCCGTACATGCGCTCGAGGCCGGCCTTGATGATGAGGGCGACCTCGTAGGCGAAGGCGGGGTCGTAGGCCTCGACCGTGGGCACCGTCGACGCCAACAGGAGCGAGTGGCCGTCCTGGTGCTGGAGGCCCTCGCCGGTGAGCGTGGTGCGCCCGGCGGTGGCGCCGAGCAGGAACCCGCGGGCCCGGGCGTCGGCCGCGGCCCAGATCAGGTCGCCGACCCGCTGGAACCCGAACATGGAGTAGAAGATGTAGAAGGGCACCATCGGCACGCCCCGGTTGCTGTGGGCGGTGCCGGCGGCGGTGAAGCTGGCCATCGAGCCGGCCTCGGTGATGCCCTCCTCGAGGATCTGGCCGTCGCGGCCCTCGGTGTAGGACAGCAGCAGGTCGTGGTCGACCGGCTCGTACAGCTGGCCGCGGGAGGCGTAGATCTTGATCTCCCGGAACAGGCTGTCCATGCCGAACGTGCGGGCCTCGTCCGGGACGATCGGCACCACCCGGGCGCCGAAGGCCTCGTCGCGGGCCAGGTTCCGGAGCAGGCGGGTGAAGCCCATCGTCGTGGCCGCCGCCTGCTTGCCGGAGCCGGCGAGCAGCTCGTCGAAGGCCTCGGGCTTGGGCAGCGTGATCGGCCGGCGGATCGGCACGGGGCGCGACGGGAGCGGCCCGTCGAGCGCCTTGATGCGGGAGTGGAAGTACTCGTGCTCGGGGGTGCCCTCGCGCAGGGAGATGTAGGGCGGCACGTCGGAGCCGAGGGCGTCGTCGGGCACCTCCTCCTGCAGGTACAGCCGGTCGCGCAGCGTGCGCAGCTGCGCCTCGGTCATCTTCTTGATCTGGTGGGTGGCGTTGCGGCCCTCGACGTCCGGGCCGAGCGTCCAGCCCTTGATGGTCTTGGCGAGGATGACCGTGGGCCGTCCGGTGGTCTCCGTGGCGGCCTTGTAGGCGGCGTAGAGCTTCTTGTAGTCGTGGCCGCCGCGGGGGAGGTTGCGCAGCTCGTCGTCGGAGAGGTGCTCGACCAGCTTCCGCAGGCGGGGGTCGGGGCCGAAGAACTCGTCGCGGATGTAGCTGCCGTCCTCGACGGCGTAGCGCTGGAACTGGCCGTCGACGGTGGTGTTCATCTTGTTGAGCAGCACGCCGTCGACGTCGCGCTGGAGCAGCTCGTCCCACTTCGAGCCCCACACGACCTTGATCACGTTCCAGCCCGCGCCGCGGAACACGGCCTCGAGCTCCTGGATGATCTTGCCGTTGCCGCGCACCGGGCCGTCGAGGCGCTGCAGGTTGCAGTTGATGACCCAGGTCAGGTTGTCGAGCCCCTCGCGGGCGGCCAGCGAGATCGAGCCGAGCGTCTCGGGCTCGTCGCACTCGCCGTCGCCGAGGAAGCACCACACCCGCGAGTCGCTGGTGTCGTCGATGCGCCGGTTCGTCAGGTACTTGAGGAACCGGGCCTGGTAGATCGAGTTGATCGGGCCGAGGCCCATCGAGACCGTCGGGTACTCCCAGAAGTCCGGCATCAGCCGGGGGTGCGGGTACGAGGACAGCCCCCGTCCGTCGACCTCCATGCGGAAGTGGTCGAGCTGGTCCTCGGTGAGGCGGCCCTCCAGGAACGCCCGGGCGTACACGCCGGGGGCGGCGTGGCCCTGGAAGTACACGTGGTCGCCCGGGGTGCCGTCGGCCTTGCCCCGGAAGAAGTGGTTGAAGCCCACCTCGTACAGCGACGCCGACGACGCGAAGGTGGCCAGGTGCCCGCCGATGCCGTCGGCCTTCTTGTTGGCGCGCACGACCATGGCCGCCGCGTTCCACCGGATGTAGGCCCGGATGCGGCGCTCGACGTGCTCGTCGCCGGGGAACCACGGCTCGTCCTCGGCCGGGATGGTGTTGACGTAGGGCGTGGACACCGCGGCCGGCGAGCCCACCTGCAGCTGGTTGGCCCGGGCGAGCAGCTTCGAGATCAGGAACCGGGCCCGCGTCTTGCCGTGCGTCTCGACCACCGCCTCGAGGCTGTCGAGCCACTCGCTGGTCTCCCCGGGGTCCGTGTCCGGCAGCTGGTCGACGTAGCCGTCGTGGCGGATGCGGTCGAGGTGGTTCCCGTCGATCGACATGGGCCCAGCCAACCACGGGATCTGACGTTTCGCTCCCCGGTGCGCCGCCGATCTGGGCAGAACGGGCCGGTTCCGCATGGTCCGGTTGCGTCATTTCCCGCCTTTGGCGCTGAACCGGCGGTTCCGGTCGACGAAGATCGGGCCGTGGGCGTGCCTCGGGACGTCGCCTCGCCGCTGGTGGAGGCCGTCATGGCGTACGCCCGGCGCGCCCTCGGGGCGGAGGGCGCGGCCGCCGTGCTGGCCGCCGCCGGGATCGCGCCCGACGACGACCGCCTCGGCGACGACCAGGCGTGGTTCGGCGCCCGCGAGCTCGTGGCGCTCGCCGACGCGCTCGCCGCCGCCACCGGCGACGACGCCGTCGGGCGCCGGGTGGGCGAGGAGCTCGCCCGCCTCGACGACGACCGCGGCCGCAGCGACTTCCTGCGGGTGGAACCGACGCCGGCCGCCGCCGTGGCCCTCGCCGCGTCGGAGTCGGCGCGCCTGCTCCCCGTGCGCACCTACGCCGTGGTCGAGGAGGGCGATCGGCAGGTGGTGGTCGAGTCGCACGCCCGGGACGCCGCCGCGCACCACCGCTTCCTCTGCGACCTGAGCGTCGGGTACTGGGCCGGCATCCCGGCGCTGTTCGGCACCGTCGGCGTGGTCGTCCAGCCCGCGTGCGCGGCGAGGGGAGACGCCGCCTGCCGCCTGGTCGTCCGCTGGGGCGAGCTCCGCAGCGCCGACGAGCAGGAGCGCCTCCGTCGGGCCCGGCGGGCCACCACCCTCGTCGACCGCTTCGAGGAGCTGCAGGACCTGGCGGCCGACCTGGCCCGCCTCGACGACCTCGACGCGGCGCTGCGCCGGGTGGTCGAGCGCGCCGGCGCCACCATGCTCGCCCCGCGCTTCCTCGTCACCGTCCGCGAGCACGACGAGGCGGCGCCGCGCATCTGCGCCGACGGCCTGCCCGACGATGCGGCGGCGGCGATCGCCGAGGCGCTCTGGGACGGCGGTGACGGCGCTGGGGCGACGCTCGACCGCCACGGCGTGCCCGTGCGGGCCGAGGTGGTGTCCGGCGGCCGGCGCCACGGCCACCTCGTCGCCTTCCTCCCGGAGGGCACCGCCGTCCGCGAGTCCGACGTGCGGCTGCTGCGCGCCTACGCCGGCCACGTCGCCGCCACCATCGACCGCGTCCTGTCGACAGCCCGGTCCGCATCCGAGCACCGGATGGCCGAGGCCCTCCTGCGCCTCGCCCACGAGCTGGCCGGCGCCCGCACCACGGCGCGGGTGACCGACCTCGTCGCCGAGGCGGTGGGCGAGGTCACCGGGTGCGAGGTGTCCGGCGTGTGGCTGCTGTCGCCCGACGCCAGCCGCTACGAGCTGCAGGTGGTGCGCGAGGACGCCGGCGCCGAGGGCCCGCGCACGATCCTCGTGGCCGACCCGGCAGGTCCCCGGGACCTGGCCGCCGACCCGAAGCCGTTCGTCATCCGGCCGGGCGGCGCGCCGGTCGTCGACGCCGTGCTCGCCGGGTGGGGCGTGGAGGAGGCCTACGTCGCGCCGATCGTGAACCGGGGGCGCCTGTTCGGGCTCCTCGCCACGGCCCGCCGAGCGGCCAGCGACGGCCGGGACGAGCCGTCCGTGCTCGCCACCGTGTCGGCCCTGGCCCACCACGCCGCCACCGCGATCGACAACGCGATGCTCCTCGAGCAGGTGCGCCACCAGGCGACCCACGACGCGCTCACCGGGCTGGCGAACCGCCCGGCGATCGAGGAGCAGGCGTCCATCGCCCTGGACACCGCCGGTCGGCTCGGCCGATCCGTGGCGGTGGCGTTCGTGGACCTCGACCGGTTCAAGGTGGTCAACGACACCCTGGGCCACGTCGCCGGCGACCAGCTCATCGGCCTGGTCGCGGATCGGATCGAGGGGCACCTGCGCCCCTCCGATGCCGTGGCCCGCCTCGGTGGCGACGAGTTCCTCGTGCTGCTCACCGACCTGGAGGGGCCGGCGCAGGCCGAGGAGGTCGTCACCCGGCTGCTCGAGGTGCTGCGCGAGCCGTTCGAGCTCGGCGGCGAGTCGCTGTTCGTCACCGCCAGCGTGGGCATCGCCTGCGCGCCCCACCACGGCACCGACTACGGCGTGCTGCTGCGCCGGGCCGACGCGGCGATGTACGTCGCCAAGGGCGAGGGTCGCAACCGGATCGCCCTGCACCGCACGCCCGTCGGCGGGCCCCGAAGCCGGCTCAAGCTCGAGAGCGAGCTGCACCAGGCGCTGGCCCGCGACGAGCTGCGCGTCGTCTACCAGCCCCAGGTCGACCTGCTCACCGACGAGGTCGTCGGCGTGGAGGCGCTCGTGCGCTGGCAGCACCCGAGCCTCGGCCTCGTCGGCCCGACCACGTTCCTGTCGATCGCCGAGGAGCCCGGCGTCATCGTCGACATCGACCGCTGGGTGCGGCGCACCGCCCTCACCCAAGCCGCGGCGTGGGCGGCGGCCGGGACGCCGGTGCGGGTCGCGGTCAACGTGTCGCGCCGCGACCTCTCCGACGCCACCCTCGCCAGCGCCGTCGACGAGCTGCTCGCCGAGATCGACCTGCCGCCCCACCTGGTCGAGCTGGAGATCACCGACCGCATCGTCATGTCCGACGAGGACCTGCCGCCGTCGCTGGCCGGCCTGCGCGAGCTGGGCGTGCGCCTCGCCGTCGACGACTTCGGCACCGGCAGCTCGGTGCTGTCGCGCCTGCACAGCTGCCCCGTCGACGTGCTGAAGGTCGACCGCACCTTCGTCGAACCCCTCTCCCGCCCCCGGCCCGACACGCGCCTCGTCGACGGGCTCGTGTCGATGGCCCACGCCCTCGGCATGGAGGTGGTCATCGAGGGCGTCGAGGACGAGCAGCAGGCCCACGCCGTGCGCCTGCTCGGCGCCGAGCTGGGCCAGGGCTACTTCTTCCACCGGCCCATGCCCGCCGAGGAGCTGACGATGCTGCTCGAGGTGCAGGCGGCCACGGCGCCGGCGGTGACGTTCCCCCGCCTCGTGCGGCGCAAGGCCAAGGGGGCGCGCCGGTAGGTTCGCCGGCCATGGCGAACCGGCGACGCGTCTGGACCGACGGGGCCTGCAAGGGCAACCCCGGCCCCGGCGGCTGGGCCTGGGTGGGCGACGACGGTCGCTGGGCGCGCGGCGCCGAGGCGCGCAGCACCAACCAGCGCATGGAGATCACGGCCGCCTACCGCGCCGTGCTCGCCAACGAGGGTCCGCTCACGGTCGTGTCCGACTCGACCTACGTCGTCAACTGCTTCCGCGACGGCTGGTGGCGGGGCTGGCTGGCCAAGGACTGGAAGAACAGCCAGCGCAAGCCGGTCGCCAACCGCGACCTGTGGGAGCCGTTCATCGAGGAGTACCAGCGGCGGGGCGACGTCGTCTTCGAGTGGGTGAAGGGCCACGCCGGCGACGAGATGAACGACATCGCCGACCGCCTCGCCGTCGCCGCCGCCGAGGACCAGCGCGAAGCGAGCGGCGACCGGGTGCCCGACGACCTCGGCGAGGCCGACGTCGTGCCGGGCGCGGCGGCGGCGCCCGACCGCGACCCCCGGCTGCCGGCCGGCCACCTCGTCGGGGTCTTCGGTGCCCGCCCGCCCGAGCTCGGCGGCTGGGACGCCAACCCGGTGAGCGACGCCGTCGGCCGGCGCCTGCAGGAGATCCTCGCCGCCAAGGCGCGCATGCACCCCGACCTCGCCGTCGTGTCCGGCCTGCGGCTGGGCGCCGAGATGCTCGGGGCGGAGGCCGCCGTGGCCGAGGGGCTGCCGCTCGTCGCCGTCCTGCCGTTCCCCGATGCCGATGCCCCGTGGCCGGAGGCGGCGCGCCGGCGCTTCGCCGCGCTGCGCGAGGCGGCGGCCACCGAGGTGCTGCTCGAGCGCAAGGTCCCCGACTCGAAGCAGAAGGTCGCCGGCTCGCTCCGCCGCCGTGACGCCTGGCTGGCCCGGAACCTCGACGAGGCGATCGTCGTGTGGGACGGCGCCGAGCCCTTCGTCGGCCGCCTGGTGGGCACGTTGCGCGACCACCTGGGCGACGACGTCTGGGAGGAGCCGGTGCCGGCGGTGCCGGGATGAGCGTCGTCGGCGCCGACACCGGCGGCACCTTCTCCGACCTGGTCGACGACCGGGGCGAGGTGGTCAAGGTGCTGTCCACGCCCGACGCCCCCGACGCAGCGGTGCGGACCGGCATCGCCGAGCTGCTCGGCGCCGAGCGCCCGTCGCTGCTGGCGCGCGGGACCACCGTGGCGACCAACGCCGTGCTCGAGGGCCGCCTGGCCCGCACGGCGCTGGTCACCACCGAGGGCCTGGCCGACGTGATCGAGATCGGCCGCCAGGACCGGCCGAGCCTGTACGACCAGCTCGCCGACCGGCCGGCGCCGCTCGTCCCGCGCGAGCTGCGCTTCGAGGTGGCGGGCCGGCTGGCCGCCGACGGCACCGAGGTGCGCCCCGTCGACCCGTCGACCGTGCCGACGCTGCCCGACGACGTGGAGGCGGTGGCGGTCTGCCTGCTCCACGCCGACCTCGACCCGGCGCACGAGCAGGCGGTCGCCGCCGCCCTGCGGGAGCGGGGCCACGACGTCGTCGCGTCCCACGAGGTGTCGCCCGAGCTCCGCGAGTACGAGCGCACGGTCACGACCGTCGTCGACGCCGGCCTGCGGCCGAGGTGCCGGGCGTACCTGCAGCGCCTCGGCGACGCCGCCGACGAGGTGTCGGTGATGACCTCTGCCGGCGGCCTGCTCGACGCCTCGGTCGCCGCCGACCTGCCCGCCGCCCTGCTCCTGTCCGGGCCCGCCGGCGGGGTGCGGGCGGCGGCGGCGGTCGCCGTCGCCAACGGCTACCCGGACGCCATCACCTTCGACATGGGTGGCACCTCCACGGACGTCTGCCTGGTCCGGGGCGGCGAGCCGTCGCTGGCCACGACCCGCCACGTCGGCGGCTACCCGGTGCGGTTCCCGTCGCTCGACATCCACACCATCGGCGCCGGCGGGGGCTCCATCGCCCGCATCGATCCCGGCGGCGCGCTCGTCGTCGGACCGGCCAGCGCCGGCGCCGACCCGGGGCCCGCCTGCTACGGCCGGGGCGGCACCTCGCCGACGGTCACCGACGCGAACCTGGTGGCCGGGCGGATCCCGGCGGAGGCGTCGTTCGGATCGCTGCGGCTCGACCGGGCGGCGGCGCTGAGCGCGCTGGAGGCGGCCGGCGTCGACGCCGACGGCGTCCTCCAGGTGGTCGACGCCAACATGGAGCGGGCCCTGCGGGCCGTCTCGGTCGAGCGCGGCGTGTCGCCCGCCGGGCTGGCGCTGGTGGCCTTCGGCGGCGCCGGTGCCCTGCACGCCTGCTCGCTCGCCGACGCGATGGGCATGCCGGCGGTCATCGTCCCCGCCCGTGCCGGCGTGCTCTCCGCCGTCGGGCTGCTCACCGCCCCGCCCCAGCGGGAGGTGGTCCGCAGCCGCCGCGACCCCGCCGACCTCTCGACCCTCGACGACGACGTCGAGGGCGTCCGGCGGGCGGCGCTGGCGCTGCGCCGGACCGGCTGGGCCGGTTCCGCCACCGTCGTGACCTCGATGGACTGCCGCTACGTCGGCCAGTCGCACGAGCTCACGGTCGCCGACGTCGAGGGCTTCCACGCGGAGCATCAGCTCCGCAACGGCTACGCCCGGCCCGACGCCCCCGTCGAGGTGGTGGCGGTGCGGGCGGCGCTCGTCGGGCAGCCGGCGCTCGAGCTCGCCGACCTCCCCGTGCCCGGGCACCGGGCGCGGTTCGAGCCGGTCGAGGGTCCGCGCGTGATCGCCGAGCCCGACTGCACCATCTGGCTCGCCGAGGGCTGGCGGGCCTCGGTGGGTGCCGCCGGCGCCCTCCTCCTGGAGCGCACGTGACCCTCGACCCGGCGGCCCTCCAGGTGCTGATCTCCCGGCTCACCGGCGTGGCCGAGGAGATGGGCGCCGTGCTGCAGCGGGCGGCGTTCAGCCCCAACATCAAGGAGCGGGCCGACTGCTCCTCGGCGCTGTTCACGGCCGACGGCGAGCTGCTCGTGCAGGCCGAGCACATCCCCGTCCACCTCGGCTCGATGCCGGCCAGCGTCGCCGCCGTGCTGGAGCGGTTCGGGCCCGACCAGCTCTCGCCCGGCGACCAGTTCGTCGTGAACGACCCGTTCGCCGGGGGCACCCACCTCAACGACATCACGGTGGTCGCCCCGTGCCTGGTGGGCGGTCGGCTCGTGGGCTGGGCGGCGAACCGGGCCCACCACGCTGACGTCGGCGGCGCCGCGCCCGGCTCCATCCCGGCCGACGCCACCGAGATCTTCGAGGAGGGGCTGCGCCTGCCGCCGATGCGGCTGACCGACGAGGTCCGTTCGATCCTCCTCGCCAACTCCCGCACCCCGGCCGAGCGGGCCGGCGACATCGACGCCCAGGTGGGCGCGAACGTGCTCGGCGTCGCCCGCCTGGCCGAGGCGGCGGACGAGCCCCTGCACGAGGTCATCGCCTACGGCGAGCGGCGGATGCGGGCGGCGCTCGGGTCGCTGGCCGACGGCGAGTGGGTCGCCGAGGACGTGGTCGACTCCACCGGCGCCCTCCCCGAGCAGCAGGTGCCGTCGACGATCCGGGTCCGGATCCGGGTGGACGGCGGCGCGATGGTCGTCGACTTCGACGGCACCGACCCGCAGTCGGCCGGCAACGTGAACGCCGTCGAGGCGGTCACCGTGTCGGCGGTCGGCTTCGCCGTGCGTTCGGTGGTCGACCCCACCATCCCGGCCAACGGCGGGGCGATGCGGCCGGTCGAGATCCGCCTGCCCCGCGGGTCGATCGTCGCCGCCGAGCCACCCGCCGCCGTCGGCGCCGGCAACGTCGAGGTCTCCCAGCGGGTCGCCGACGTGGTGCTGGCCGCCCTCGCCGGCGCCGTCCCCGAGCGGGTCGCCGCCGGCAACCAGGGCACGATGAACAACCTGCTCATCGGCGGTCGGGGCTGGGTGTACTACGAGACCGTGGGCGGCGGGCAGGGCGGGCGCATGGCCGGCGACCGCCCGGCGCCCGGCCAGTCCGGCATCCAGACCGGCATGACCAACACCAAGAACACGCCGATCGAGGCGCTCGAGCGGGCGTTCCCCCTGCGGGTCCTTCGCTACCGGCTGCGGCGGGGGAGCGGTGGCGACGGCCTGGCCCCCGGCGGCGAGGGCATCGAGCGGGACCTGCAGGTGCTCGAGGACGTCACGGTGTCCCTCATCACCGAGCGCCGGGTCTCCCGTCCGAACGGTCTGGTCGGCGGGTCGCCGGGCGCGACGGGCGAGAACTGGCTCCTCCCCGGCGGTGACGACGCCCGGGCCGAGCGGCTGCCCGACAAGTGCACCATCCGGTTGCGCGCCGGCGACGTGCTGCGCATGCGCACGCCCGGCGGCGGCGGCTGGGGCGCGCCGCCTCAGGACTGATCCGTCAGGCGCCCGGATCGCTCGAGGCCGGGCGGCGGTTGCCGTAGGTGTCCCAGCTGGTCACGGACTCCACCGGCCGGCGGGGCGGCGTGCCGAAGCGGCCGACCGGTCGGCCGACGGGGACCAGGCACACGATCTCGTGGTGGGCCTTGATGCCGCAGAACTGCTTGATCTCCTCCACGTACACCTTGACGAGGGTGGTGAGCGTGGTGCCGAGCCCGCGGTCACGGGCGGCCAGCAGGAAGTTCTGGACGGCGGGGAAGATCGACGCCTCGAGCCCGCCGATCTCGATCGGACCCTCGTCGTCCTCGAGCCGGTTCGGGTACGGCGTGAGGACGAACAGCACCAGCGGCGTGTCGGCCAGGTGCGCCGAGAGGTGGCGGGTGAGGGCGACGTTGCGCTCCCACGCCTCCTCCGCCGCCGGATCGTCGGCCGGCTGGCGCACCGCAGCGAGCGCAGCCAGGTAGCGGTCGGTGGCCCGCTGCACGGGCGCCGCCACCCGGCGACGCTGCTCGGGTTCCATCACCACCACGAACTGCCACGGCTGCACGTTGCCGCCGTTGGGGGCCTGCACGGCGGCCCGCAGGCAGTGCTCGATGTCGTCCTCGGTGACCGGCGGGTCGTTGGTCAGCCGGCGCATCGAGCGCAGCGTCATGATGGCGTCGTAGGTCTCCACCGTCGGGCTCCTCTCCCTCCGTCCCGCGGCCCGCTCACAGCTGGCGGAGATCGGTGGTCAGGCCGAAGCGGGACCGGCCGACGACCTCCATGGTGCGAGGGGCGACCATCGCGTGCTGGGTGGCGACGTGCACGTCTCGGAGGAGGCGCTGCAGCGGCGAGGTCTCGTACACCGCGGCGCCACCGGCCGCCGCGTAGCAGGTGTCGACCACCGAGGCCGACGTGGTCATGGCGTGGGTCGCCGCCTGGCGCAGCGCGACCCGGGCGGTGTCCAGGTCGTCGCGGCGCTCGGCGGCGTCCCAGGCCTCGGCGATCGCGTGGTCGAGCAGGTGCCGGGCCGCCCGCCGGCCGGCGTCGGCCTCGGCGAGCTGGACCTGCACGACCGGCCGCTCGGCGAGCGTCTTGGTCGACCCCTGCGGCCGCTTGGCGCCCGCCAGGTCGACCAGCTCGTCGACGGCTCGGCGCGCGAGGCCGAGCCCGACGGCGGCGACGCCGACGGCGAGGGCGCCGAAGAAGCTGAACCGGTAGAGCGTGCGGTCGATCCGGGGCGTGCCGCCCACCTGCACCCAGCGGCCGGCGGGGACCCGCACCTCGTCGACGGAGTAGTCACCCGAGCCG
>JBKHXT010000004.1:0-12467 GCA_046565885.1 Acidimicrobiia bacterium | reverse complement strand
GACGACGAGGCGGCCCTGCGCGCCACCGAGCCGATGGTCCGCCTCACGGTCGAGCTGCTCACGTCGGTGCTCGGGCTCGACCTCGACCGCAGCCGCCTGCAGCGCCGCCTCGACGCCGCCGAGAGCGCGGCGCTCAGCGACGCCCTCACCTCCCTCGGCAACCGCCGGGCCTTCGACCGGGCGATCGAGCGCGAGGAGGCCCGGTGCGCCCGCTTCGGCCACCTCGCCGGCGTGATGGTGCTCGACCTCGACGGCCTCAAGGAGGTCAACGACACGTGGGGCCACGCCGCGGGTGACGAGCTCATCCGCCGGGCCGCCCAGGTCATCCGCTCGACGCTGCGCACCGCCGACCAGGCGTTCCGCACCGGCGGCGACGAGTTCGCCCTGCTCCTGCCCGAGGTCACCGACGACGGCCTCGACGCCCTGCGCGAGCGCCTGGCCGAGGCGCTCGCCGCCGACGGCATCTCGGCCTCGGTGGGCGCCGCCCTGCGCAAGCCCGCCGGCAGCCTCCACGCCGTGGCGCGGGAGGCCGACCGGCGCATGTACGACCGCAAGCGGGAGCGCTCGGCGGGCCCCCGCTGAGGGCGCGCTACTCGTCCTCGTCCGACTCCGAGCGCAGGCTGGTCTCCTCCACCGGTCGCTCGTCGCCGCACCGCTCGCGCAGCGCGGTGAGGCCCTCGTGGGGCCCGAGCACCAGCAGCCGGTCGTCGGCGCGCAGCGCCTGGGAGCGGACCGGCCGGTAGATCCACCGGTCGGTGCGCTCGATCGCCAGCACCTCCATGCCGGTGGTGGTGTGGAACGCGAGCGAGGCGAGCGTGGCGCCGTCGGCCGCCGAGCCGGTGCCCACGATGGCGTCGGCGATGATCTCGTCGGTCTCGCCGAGCGCGCTGGCGATGATCGGGTGCGGCGGCTCGTCGCCCTCCACCAGCCGGGTCATGTCGCGGGCGGCGTCGGCGATGCGCTCGGACGCGGCGGCCATGTGGAACAGCCCGCGCAGCTGCACCGGCTGGTCGGCGTCGGCGGCGGCCTCGAGCGCCCACCGCTCGAGCTCGTCCCAGAGCTGGTCGGTGCGGCTCTCGATGACGGCCACCTGGGCCGCCAGGTTGCGGTCGCCGAGCAGGATCGTGGAGTAGGCGAGCCCCACCGCCGTCTCGCTGGCGTTCTTCAGCTCGACGCACAGGTCGACGGCGCGGTCGAGGTTGGTGAGGGCGGCGCCCGTGCTCTCCTCGGGGGGACCGTCGGCGCCGGTCTGCCCGGCCAGGTCGCGGACCTTGGCCACGCCGGCCTCGGGGCCCTGCAGCAGGAGGGCGTCGCCGCCGTGGACGACGAAGTCGCCCTCGGGGCCGAACTGGTACTCGTCGCCCCGCCGGATGGCGATGGCCCACATGCCGGTGTGGGAGGCGAGCTCGACGTCGCACAGCGCCCGACCGTCGAGGGCGCTGCCCTCGCCGACCTTCACCCGGCTCACCACCTCGGCGGCGTGGCGCAGGTCGTTGCGCAGCTCCTGGGGCACGCCGAGGCGGCGCAGGGTGATGGTGGCGATGTCCTCGGCGGCGTCGGCGATGTTCTCGATCGCGCCCGCCAGCGCGAGCACCCCGCTCATGCCGGCGGCGTCCTCCGGCGTGCGGGCGGCGAGCATGCTCACCTCGCGCAGCTCCTCGAGGTCGCCGGCCAGCGACGCCTCGAGTCGGCGGACCTCGCGGGCCAGCGCCTCCTCGCCGTAGAACACCGACGCGTACGCCAGGTCGATCATGAGCTCGGCGACGTCCTTGGCGTGCGCGAGCAGCTCTCGGACGGTGCGTCTTCGTGTCGGGATCCGTTGACCCACGGCGGCCACCGTAGCGAGGGCGTCGGTAGGGTGCCCCACCGGTGTCCGTGGCCCCCCGCCCGCCCCTGGCCCGGCGAGCGCCCGGGCTCGTGCTCGCCGCCCTCCGGCGCGCCCGGGGGCTGCTCGGTCCCGGTCCGGCCGCCCGCCAGAGCCTCGTCGCCCTCGGTCTGAACAGCGTCGTCAGCCTGTTCGCCGGTGCGGTCCTCGGCTCCATCACCGGCACCCTCGAGCAGCTCCCCGGCCTGCTGGTGCTCGTGCCCGCCGCCGTCGGCCTGCGCGGCAACATCTTCTCGACGGTCGGCGCCCGGCTGTCCACGGCCCTGCACACCGGCGAGCTCGACCTCGACCTGCGGGCCCGCGGCCCGCTGCGCCAGAACGTGGAGGCGTCGCTCGTCCTCACCGGGGTGATGTCGGTGGTGCTGGCCCTGCTCGGCTGGCTGGTGGCCCTCGGCATCGGCGTCGACGACCTCACCTCCCCGCTCGTGCTCATCACGATCTCGCTCGGCGGGGGCATCCTCGCCTCGGTCGTGATCCTGGCCGCCACCCTCGGGCTCGTGTGGGGCGCGGTGCGCCGGGGGTGGGACCTCGACAACGTCGTGGCGCCGGTGGTCTCCACCCTCGGCGACGGGCTCACGCTCCCCGCCCTCTGGCTGGTCGCCCAGGTCGCCGACGTCGACGTCGTCGCCGACGGCTTCGGGTTCATCGGCGCGGCCGTGGCGGCGCTGGTCTTCGTCCGGGCCGTCCGCTCGCCGGCCGAGATCCTGCGCCGCGTCGTGCGCCAGTCGTGGCCGATCCTCACCGCCGCCGCGCTGCTCTCGGTCTTCGCCGGGCTCGCGCTCGAGCAGCGGCTCGAGGCCTGGCAGGCGCTGCCCGCCCTGCTCGTGCTGCAGCCGGCCTTCGTCTCCAGCGCCGGCGCCCTGGGCAGAGTCCTCGCCAACCGCGTGGCGAGCAAGCTGCACCTCGGCCTGGTGCCCGCCAGCGTCGTGCCGTCGCCGGAGGCCCGGGCCGATGCCGGCTTCGTGCTCGCCCTCGCCGTCCCCGTGTACCTGCTGAACGGGGCCGGCGCCCACGTCGTGGCCCGCCTGCTGGGCGAGGACAGCCCGGGGCTGCTGGCGATGATCGCCGTGGGCCTGGTGGGCGGCCTCGTCGCCGTGCTGTGGGCCGTCGGCGCCGCCTACTACGGGACGATGGCCGCCACCGCGGCGGGGGTCGACCCCGACACCTACGGCATCCCGGTGGTCACCTCGTCGGTCGACTTCGTCGGCGTGCTCGCCCTCGTGGCCACCGTGGCGGCGTTCACCATCATCTGATCCCGTCACGGAACCGTCATGTGACGTGCCGCGAACGGGTATGCGGTCCAGGATGGACCGTCGTCGATTCCTCGCCGTCGCGGGCGTCCTCGGTGCCGGTGCGGCCGGCGGCGTGGGCGCCGTCGCCGCCCAGACCGTCGCCGGGCCGCCCGAGCCCGCCGCGGCGCCGGCGCCCCGGCGCCGGGTGGGCGAGCAGCCCGACGTGCCGAACCGGGGCACTCACCGGGTGATCTGGGCGGTCGACACCGACGAGCCGGTCGCTGCGCTCACGTTCGACGACGGGCCCGACCCCGAGTTCACGCCGGCGATCCTCGACGTCCTCGAGCGCTACGAGCTGCGGGCCACCTTCTTCATGATGGGCTGGAACGCCACCACCCACGAGGAGCTGGCCGAACGGGTCGTGGCGGCCGGCCACGAGATCGGGAACCACACCTGGGACCACCAGAACCTCGCCTTCGCGACCGGCGAGGAGACCTTCGAGCAGCTGCAGCGCGGCCAGGAGGCCATCGAGGAGATCACCGGCGTGCAGCCCCGCTGGTTCCGGCCGCCGCGCGGCCAGCTGTCGGGGTTCACGATCCGCCACGCCACGATGCTCGGCCTCGACACCGTGATCTGGTCCGTGACCCGGGGCCCCCGTGGCGCCGGCACGCCGGAGGGTGTGCGAGACCACCTCGTCCAGCACATCGGGGCCGGCGACATCGTCGACCTCCACGACGGCCTGGGCCGCGGCACCTTCAACCCCCGCCGCGACTTCACCGAGGACCTGCGCGTGCGTCGGGAGGTCGAGGTCCGGGCGCTGCCCGCCGCCATCGAGGGCGTGCTCGAGCGGGGCATCCGGCTCGGCACCGTCTCCGACGTCGTCGCCACCGAGCGAAGGCCCGACCAGGCGTGACCGTCACCCGCCCGCAGGTCGTCGACCTCACCGGTGCGGGGTCCCGGCACGCCACCGAGCCGGCCGGCGGCCGGCGCCGGGTCGTGGCCCTCGACGCGGTGCGGGGGCTGGCCATCGTCGTGCTCCTCACCGCCATGCACCCCGGCCCGCGTGGCGCCTTCCCCGCCCAGTACCAGCACCCCGAGTGGCACGGGCTCAGCTTCATCGACCTCTTCTTCCCCGTGTTCCTGTTCGCGGTCGGGGCGTCGATCCCGTTCTCGTCGCGCGGCGAGCGCGCCGGCGCCGTCGCCTGGCGCGCCGCCAAGCTGTTCCTGATCGGCGTCGCCCTCGTGTCGGTGACGAACGGCGAGCTGCGCCCGGCCGGCGTCCTGCAGCACATCGCCATCGCCTACCTGGTCGCCTGGCTCGTGCTGCAGCTGCCCCGCCGGGCCCAGGTGGCCGTCGCCGTCGGCGCCCTGGGGGCGGCGTGGGCCGCCTTCGTGGCGTTCGCCGAGGGGCCCGACCCGTGGTCGATGGAGGGCGGCTTCGCCCACGACGTGAACACCTGGTTCTTCGGGAACTTCCGCACCGAGGGCATCCCGCAGTCGGTGCTCAGTGCCCTCAACGTGCTCGTCGGCGCCTGGTGCGGCCAGCTGGTGCGGGCCACGCCCGACCCCCGGCGGCTGGTCCAGCGCGCGGCGCTGCTGGCGGCCGGCCTCGTCGTCGCCGGCCTCGCCCTGTCGGGATGGGTCCCGATCAACAAGAAGCTCTGGACGCCGTCGTACGTGCTCGTCACCGCCGGGGCGTCGGTCGCCTTCTTCGCCGCCTTCGCCTGGCTGCTCGAGGTGCGGCGGTGGCGGGCGTGGGCGCAGCCGCTCGTCGAGCTCGGCTCCAACGCGATCGGCGTCTACATCGCCGTCATCCTCGCCCTCGGCTTCCTGCCGCGGGTGCGGGGACCGATCGACCGGGCCCTCGACGACCTGGCGTCACCGGCCGTCATCACCTGGGGGTGGGCGGTGGCGTGGCTCCTGCTCGGCTGGCTCGTCTGCCGCTGGCTGTACCGCCGGCGGTTGTTCCTGAAGATCTGACCGGCGCCGGCCGGGCCCGCGCGCGCCCCGGCGTAGCGTGCCCCGCATGGCGAGGTCGTCCGGCGCACCGATGATCGTGGTCGCGCTGCGCAGCGAGGCCGCCCACCTGCGCCGCGACGACGTCGTGCTCACCGGCATCGGCAAGGTGTCGGCGGCGGTGGCGGTGTCCCGGGCCATCGCCGAGCGGCGCCCGCCCCTCGTGCTCAACGTCGGCACGGCCGGCGCCCTGCACGACGGCCTCGAGGGCGCCCACGTGATCGGGCGGGTGATCGAGCACGACGTCGACCACGAGGGCCTGGCGCGGTTCACCGGCGAGCCGAGCGTCGGCGAGATCGTGCTCGACCCCGACGAGCCCACCACGCTCGCCACGGGCGACCAGTTCGTGTCGAGCGCCGAGCTGCGGGCCGTGCTGGCCGTGCGGGCCCAGCTCGTCGACATGGAGGGCTTCGCCGTGGCCAAGGCGTGCGAGGCCGCCGGCGTCCCGTGCCGGATGGTGAAGGTCGTCTCCGACACGGCGTCGGACGACGCCGCCGACAGCTGGAAGTCCCAGGCCGACCGCACCGCCCGGCTCATCGCCGAGGTCGTCGCCGAGCTCGGCTGAGCGGCGTCAGCCGCTGCCGACGGCGGCTCGACCCTGGAGCTGGTCGAGCAGCGTGGCCGGCGGCACCGGGGCGCCGAGGTGCCAACCCTGGCCCCAGCGGCAGCCCAGCCGTCGGACCACCACCAGGTGGCGGGCGGACTCGATCCCCTCGGCGATCACGTCGAGGTCGAGCTCGCCGGCCAGCCGCACGACCGCCTCGGCCACGGCCTCCGCCGTCTCGTCCTGGCCGAGCCGGGCGACGAAGCGCCGGTCCAGCTTCACCGCGTCCAGGGGGAGCGTCTGGAGGTAGGCCAGCGAGGAGTACCCGGTGCCGAAGTCGTCGAGGTGCACGGCGATCCCCATCGCCCGCACGGTGGCCAGCGCGGCGATGGCCTGGCTGCGCTCGACGACGGCCGACTCGGTGACCTCGACCGTGAGGGCGGACGGCGGCAGCGCCTCGTCGCGGAGCGCCCGAGCGATCGTCTCGGCGAAGCGGAGGTCCTCGAGCTGCGCGGGCGTGATGTTGAGGGCGATCGCCGGGGCCAGCTCGCCCAGCGCGTCGCGCAGCTGGCGGGCGATCCGCGCCCCCTCCTCGATCACCCAGCGGCCGATGCCGGTCATCAGCCCCGCGTCCTCGGCGACCGTGATGAAGCGTCGGGCCTCGACGAGCTCGCCGTCGCGCCGCCACCGCAGCAGCGCCTCCGCCCGGCGCACGGCACCGGTCGGCAGGTGGACGACGGGCTGGAGGTGCAGCTCGAGCTCGTCGCGGGCGACGGCGTGGGCGAGCGCGGCCTCGAGCTCGGCCCGGTGGCGGACGCGGTCGCGCAGCTCGTGGTCGAAGCTGGTCCGCTGACCCGGCCCGGTGGCCTTGGCGGCGTACATGGCGACGTCCGCGTCCCCGAGCAGCTGCTCGACGGAGCGGGCGTCGTCCGGCTCGACGGTGACCACGCCGACCGAGGCGGTCAGCATCCACGTCGCCGCCGCCAGGTCGACGTTCATGCGAGACGCCTCCGAGAGGCGCCGCCCCAGGTCCTCGGCGCCGGCACGATCGACCCCGGGGGCGCACATGGCAAACTCGTCCCCGCCGAGGCGGGCGACGGTGTCGCCGGGCCGGACGACGGCGCTCAGGCGGCCGGCGAGCTCGATCAGCGCCCGATCGCCCGCACCGTGGCCCATGGTGTCGTTCAGCACCTTGAAGCGGTCGACGTCGAGCAGCGCGACGGTCACCGCCTGACCCGTGCGCGACGACGCCGCCAGCGCGTTGGCGCAGCGGTCGGCGAACAGGGCCCGGTTCGGCAGGCCGGTCAGCGCATCGTGCGTGGCCGCGTACGCGAGGTCGGCGTGGTCCCGGGCCCGCTCGATCGCGACCGCGGCGACCGCCACCCACGAGTCGAGCTCGCTCAGCTCCTCGCCCTCGGGCCGGCGGGAGGTGCGGAAGTACAGGGCGAACGTGCCGAGCACCTCGCGCGTGCGCTCCGAGCGCACGGGCACCGACCACACGGCGCGGACGTCGTGCGCGGCGGCGAGGTCCTCGAGCCCCTGCCAGTAGGGGTCGGTGGGCACGTCGTCGCACACCACGACCTCGCCCGTGGCGGCCGCCGTGCCGCACGACCCGGCGCCGATCTCGATCGGGATGGCCTCGGCGGCGCGCACCCACTCCGTCCCCATCGAGGGGGCGACGCCCGGTCGCAGCACGTCGCCGTCGACGAGGAAGAAGGCGCAGCGGACCTCCGGGTGGTCGGCCTCGACGGCCGCCGCCAGCTCCTGCAGGACCTCGGGCAGGGCGTCGCCACGAGCGATGCCGCCCAGCAGGCGGCTCTGGGCGCGCAGCCGGGCCTCGGCGCGGACGCGGTCGGTCACGTCGCGGCTGTTGACGACGACGCCGGCGAGCTCCGGATCGTCGAGCACGGTGGTCGGCGTCGCCTCCACCCACCGCCACGTGCCGTCGGCGTGGCGCAGCCGGAAGATGGCCGGCTCGGCGGTCCCCGGGCGGCCGGCGACCTCGTGGAGCCCGGTGCGGAGCGCCTCGGCATCCTCGGGGTGGATCCACGTGAAGGCGTCCCGCCCCTCGATCTCGTCGGGTGGGAGGCCGGTGATGCGGGCGATCCCCGGGGTGGCGTAGCGGACCAGGCCGTCCGCGTCCATGATGCAGATCCCCTCGGGCGACCGCTCGACCAGGGCCTGGTACCGCCGCTGGGCCCGCGCCTCGGCGATCGTGGCCCGCACCGCCTCGGTGACGTCGCGGTGGATGATCAGCGCACCGTCGCCGAGCCGGTGGACCCAGATGTCGTACCACTCCGTCGAGCCGTCCGGCCGATCGCACGCGTAGCGCAGGGACGTCGAGTCGACCGTGCCGGCCAGGACCTGCCGCACCGCCGCCGCCACCGCGCCGGCGTCGCCCTCGCACCCGGCAGCGGCGTCGCAGACCGCCAGGTAGCTCACGCCGAGCCCCACCCGGGCCGGCGCGGCACCGTGGGCGGCGGCGGCCGTCGTCCAGGCCCGGCTGACGTCGACGATCGTGCCGTGGCGGTCGACCACGACGGCGAGGTCGGGGATGACCTCGAGCAGCGCGCCCATCCCGAGGGGCGCGTCCCGTGCGCTCTCTCCCATCGCTCCCTCACTGCGCTGCGTGCCCGGGTGGCCGCAAGGGGGATTGAAGCACGGGCGTCGGCGATCGCCCATGGCCCCGACGGGTCATGGACGTCGATGCGCACCGCCGGACGGGTGCGCTGCTCAGCGCCGGGGCAGGCTCACCGGTCGCACCACCTCGCCGAGCAGCTGGCGCTCCCACCAGCGGCCGGTGGCCCGCTTCTCGGCCCGGGTCGTGAACCGGTACCGGTAGCGGCGGACCCGGACGGCGGTGGGCGGCCGGTCGGGGAACGGGTTGCGGTCGACGAGCGACAGCACGTCCTCGTCACCTCGGAGCAGCGCGAGCAGGAACGGCTCGAGCCACGGGTCGGCGTAGGCGGTCGAGAGGGGGACGAACCACAGCAGCCAGTCGAGGCGCAGGTGGTACGGCGCCACCTGCCGGGGGCGCTGCGCCGGGTCGGTGGGCTTGCCCTTGAACCCGTACTCCTCCCACGCGCTGGCCGGGCCCGGGTCCGGATCGGCGGTGCCCTCGATCACCAGCTCGTCGCGCGTGCGCGTCACCGAGCCGAACGCGCCGTAGGTGTTGACCAGGCGCAGCGACGTGAACGAGGCGTTCATGCGCTGGCGCTTCGAGACCAGGTTGGTGACCACCGGCCACGACAGCACGGCGATGACCGCGGCCACCGCCCACCCGAGGGCCTCGAACCACCACGGCGCCGCCGCCACCGACGCGGGGCCGGGCGTGCCCGGCACCCAGGTGACGAGGTCGCCGTCGAGGGCCGAGCACGCCAGCACGATGGTCAGCAGGTTGAGCCAGGCGAAGTTGCCGCTGAGCATCAGGTAGCCCTGGGTGACGATCATGAGCAGGGCCGCCCACGTGCGCACCGGCTGCGGTGCGAACAGCAGGAACGGCGCCACCAGCTGGGCCACGTGGTTGGCGGCGACCTCCACCCGGTGCAGCGGTCGGGGCAGCAGGTGGAACCAGCGGCTCAGCGGGTTGGGCATCGGCTGGGTCTCGTGGTGGAACTCGAGGCAGGTGAGGTCGCGCCAGCACGGATCCCCCCGCAGCTTGATGAGGCCGGCGCCGAGCTCGACGCGGAACAGCAGCCACCAGAGCAGGACCAGCACCACGGCCGGGGGCTCGACGTCGGCCGGGCCGAGGAAGACGGCGACGAACCCGGTCTCGCACAGCAGCGACTCCCAGCCGAAGGAGTACCAGAGCTGGCCGACGTATCGACAGGTAGAGCGCCCACAGGACCAGCCACGACGCCATGGCCAGCGGGATCGGCGCCCGGTCGAGCAGGCCGACGAGGTTCGCCGTCGCCAGGGCGATCCCGACCCAGCAGCACCCCAGGAAGAACCGGTCGGAGCTGCGCCAGTGGAAGATGCTCGGCGCCCGGCGGAACGGGACGCGCTCGACGAAGCGGGCGATCGGCGTCAGCCCGTTCGATCCGAGCAGCCCCCGGAACTGGTTGCGGGCGGCGACGAAGGCGACGAGGTACACGAGCGCCAGCCCGCGCTGCACGAGCACCCGCGCCGCGGCATCGGTGGTGTCGGGGAGCCAGTCCATGGCGCGCCTCCTGCGCCCGACCTTCCCGCGTCCCCGGGTCTGCCATCACCAGGCTTGTATTGCAGGTATTGGAAAACCGGTGTACGGTGACCGGTGTACCCCACACCGGAGGACCACCGATGACCGACCACCTCCTCGACCGGCTGATCGCCCTGGACCTGCGCGGCGACGTCGAACCGCTCCGCCGCTGGCCCCGCCCGGGCCCCCGGCTGGCCGCCGTCGGCGCCGGCGGCGACGAGGGGGTGGCGCTGGCACCGATCCTCGGGCAGCTGAACCTGCGCTGCGTCGTGCCCGTGGGATGGGACGCCGGGCCGCCGCCGAGCGGCCCCCACGGCGACGCCGACGTGGCCCGGCGGCGGGCGCTCGAGGCCGCCGAGGTCCTCGGCGCACCGGTGGGCGTCGGCATCGACGGCGACGTGCTCGTCCTCGTCGACCCCGACCGCGGGCTCGAGGTCGCCGCCCGATCGTCCGACCTGCGCTGCGCCGCCCACCAGGTCGTCGACGACGCCCGGCGCCGCTGCCCCCGCTGCGACCGCCCCGGCTTCGCCGTCGACCGGCACGAGACCGGACTGGCGTGCCTGCGCTGCGGGACGCCCACCTCGCAGGTGCGGGCCGAGGTCCGCCGCTGCGACGGCTGCGACCACGAGCAGGCCGTGCGCGCGCCGCTCGACGCCGACCCCGCCGCCTGCCCCCGCTGCACCCCCTGATCCGAGAGGCCCACCCGTGAACGACCTCGTCCCCCTCCTGGCCCTCGCCGCCCCGCTCGCGTTCGTCGTCGCCGGGGCGGTGGCCGCCCGGCACCCCGGGCGCCGCCCGGTCGCCGCCATCCGCGCCACGACCCTCGCCTCGTGGCTGGCGCTCGCGGTCGCCGCCGTCGCCGGCGCCGCCGTGGCCGTCGCCGGGAGCACCTCGAGCGCGCTGGTTGGCGCCGGGGGCCTCGGCCTCTCGGTGCGCCTCGACGGCCTGAGCACCGTCATGCTCGCCATGATCGCCCTGCTTGCCGTGGTGATCGTTCGCTACAGCGCCACCTACCTCGACGGCGACGACCGGCACGGCACCTTCCTCGGCCGCCTGGCGCTCACCATCGCCGCCGTCCAGGTGCTCGTGCTGTCCGGGAACCTCGCGGTCCTGGTGCTCGCCTGGATCGCGACGAGCCTCACCCTCCACCAGCTGCTGACCTTCTACCCGCAGCGCCGCGGGGCGGTCGTCGCCGCCCGCAAGAAGTTCATCGTCGCCCGCATCGGTGACGCCTTCCTCGTCGCGGCCGCCGCCCTCCTCCACGAGCGCTTCGGCACGGGCGAGCTCGACGTCCTGCTCGCCGGCGCCGGGTCGCAGCTGGCCGACGGCTTCGCCCTCGGGTCGCTGGAGCTGGCGGCCGCGTGCATCGCCGTGGCGGCCATCCTCAAGTCGGCGCAGTTCCCGACGCACGGGTGGCTCGTCGAGGTGATGGAGACGCCGACGCCCGTCTCGGCGCTGCTGCACGCCGGCATCCTCAACGCCGGCCCGTTCCTGGTGCTGCGCCTGGCGGGCGTGCTCGACGGCGCCGACGTCGCCAACGCGCTGCTCATCGTCGCCGGCGGCGCCACGGCGCTGATCGCCTCGGTCGCCCTGCTGCCCCAGCCGTCGATCAAGGTGGTGCTCGGCTACTCGAGCGCGGCCCACATGGGGTTCATGCTCATGGTCTGCGCCATCGGCGTGTACCCGGCGGCCTTCCTGCACCTCGTCGCCCACTCCTTCTACAAGGCGCACGCGTTCCTCTCCTCGGGCAGCGTGGTCGACGAGGCCCGCGCCGCCGGCGTCTCGGTGCCCCGCCGGCTCGGCCGGCCCGCCCGCGTGGCCGCCAGCCTCGGTGCCGCCGGTGCGCTCTACGCCGGGTTCGCCCTGCTGTGGGGCGTCGACCTCGTGCGCGACGTCGAGCTGCTGGCCATCGGCGCCATCCTCGTGCTCGGCCTCGCCCAGCTGCTCGCGCCGGCGCTCGACTCCGACGGCCCCGTCCTCGGCGGCCTGCGCGCCGGGGCGATGGCGCTCGGGGTCACCGTCGCCTTCTTCGCCCTCGAGGCCGGCGCCCACCACCTGCTGAAGGGCACGGTGCCGGAGATCACCGGCCGCGAGGTCGCCCACCTCGTCCTGCTCGGCGGCGTCCTCGTCGCCTTCGCCGGCGTGATCGTCCTGCAGATCCTGGAGCCGGCCCGCCCGGCCACCGGGTTCCGCCGACGCCTCGCCGTCCACTTCCGCAACGGCCTCTACGCCAACGCCCTGTTCGACCGCGCCGTCCGTGCGCTGCGGACGCCGGCCCCGACCGGCCGCTGAGCCGCCCACCGCCCCGCCCCGTCCCACCCCACCCGGAGACCCGAACCGTGCACCAGGACCACGCCCCCTCCCAGCCCCCCAGCCCCGCGCCCGCGGTCGACGGGGCGCTCGCCGCCCTGCGCCGGGCCGCGGCCACCGTCGCCCCGCGGTGGCCGCTGGTGAGCTACGTCGCCGTCAACCCGGACGTGGGGGTGGCCGACCGCCGCTTCGAGGACGTGGCCCACCGCCTGGCCGCCGCCGGCGGCATCCGCTCGACGCTGCCGGCGAGCTGGTACCTGGCGCGGCTGGACGAGGGCCGGATCACCCGTGACGACGTCGAGG
>JBKHXT010000003.1:0-11171 GCA_046565885.1 Acidimicrobiia bacterium | reverse complement strand
ATCACCGGGTGCTCGATGTCGAGGATGTCGGTCAGGCGCGTGCGCATGGCCGGCATCGTGGCCTCCCTTGACCGACCGGTCAAGCGGAGGCGGCCACCGCCGGCTCGGCGCCCAGCAGCTGCGCCGTGGTGGTGTGGCTCCGAGGCGAAGGGGTCGTGGCCGTTCACCGACGGGGGAGCCGGGGGAGTGGCCCGGCGCCCCCGGGGGGAGTCGGGTGCACCGGGCCGGAGGGGATGGCCGCACCGCCGACGTGCGCCATCGCTCGAGGGCCACCGTACGGAACCGCTGTTTCACGGGTGTTGCCCCGAGGTGAACCTCTGGAAGGCTGAGGTGGCTGTCCGGTGGACGACCGGTCGGCGGCCGTCAGGACGCGTAGGCGCCGGGACCGGTGAACATGCCCCGGTGCCAGCGCGACGGCGTGGCGACGACCGCCCGCGGGTAGTCCTCGAACAGCCAGCGGGCGAAGTTCCGACGCGTCCACGGCGTGGCGCCGGCGACCCGGATGGCCGTCCGGGCGCCCTTGCGGTGCTGCAGCGCCCGCACGAGCAGGGCGCTGAGGTGGTGGTCGGCCACGAGGTGGTGGGTGACGGCGGCGTCGTAGCGCGCCGTGGCCACCCGGGCGCCGTGGGGGCCGGTGGCCTCGATCGCCTCGGCGGCGAGCAGCCCGGTGAGCATCGCCTGGCCGATGCCCTCGCCGGTCATGACGTCGGTGGCGGCCACGGCGTCGCCGACGAAGAACGTGCGCCGGGCGGTGCGGACCGCCTCGTGGACCCGGGCGGGGATGGGCCAGGCGGTGTGGCGGGCCTCGGGAACGGCGCCGTCGCCGAGCACCGCCCGGATCGCCGGCCGCTCCAGCAGCCGCTGCCACACCTCGGCCATGTCGCCGACGGCCACCTTGCCGCCCCGCTGGATGCCGAAGCCGAAGTTCGCGACCCGGTCGCCGCCGGGCCCGCCGACGGGGAACGACCAGGCGTAGCCGGGGAGGAGATCGGCCTCGAACCAGACGTGCAGGTCGCGACGGGCGGCCTCGGACACGTCGTGGAAGTAGGCCCGGAACGCGTGCCACTCGCCCCGGTAGCCGGGCGTGGCGAGCCCGAGCGCCCGGCGGGTGGGCGACCACATGCCGTCGGCGGCCACGGCGTAGCGGGCCTGGATCGGCCCGACGCCGGCGACGTCGACCACCACCCGGTCGTCGGTCTCGCGGGCGCCCACGAGGGCGTGGCCGTCGAGCACCTTGGCGCCGGCCTGGCGGGCCAGGTCGACGAGGGCCACGTCGAGCTCGCTGCGCCGGGCGACGGCGGCGTGCGTGCCCGGGCCGGAGGGCAGGGGGAACACCTCGGCGTGGCCGAGCGGGCCCGAGACGATGGCCCGGTCGATGGTGGTCCACGACGGCACCGCGGCCGGGTCGAGGCCGAGGCGCTCGGCGAGGCGCAGGGCCAGCGCGGTCAGGCCGTCGCCGCAGCACTTGTCGCGCGGGAACGTGGCCTTGTCGACCACGACGACGTCGCGGCCGGCTCGGGCCAGGCTCGTGGCCGCGCTCGAGCCGGCGGGGCCGGCGCCGACGACGACGACGTCACAGCTGAGCACGGGCCCAGGGTAGGCGGGCTCAGGCCACCTTCAGCAGCGCCGCGAACGCCTCGTCGAGGCACTCGAGGAGCACCTCGGGATCGGGGACGGCGGCCATGTCGGAGTTGACGCCGATGTTCACGTCGTCGAGGTTCGACAGCAGCGTGACGTTGACGGCGACGCCCGCCAGGGGACCGAACGGGAACATGCGCTCGAGCTGCGCACCGGCCAGGTACACCGGGATCGGGGCGCCGGGGACGTTCGACGTCGTGAAGTCCATGCCCTTGATCATCGAGCCGAACAGGGCCGTGACCGCCGTGGTGGGCAGGCGGTTCAGCACGATCGACATCGGCTCGAGCAGCCCCAGCGCCGGTTCCGAGCGCTGCTGGTCGACGAGCTCGTGGATCGCCCGCATGTGCTCGACCGGGTCCTCGATGGCGACGGGCACGGTGAAGCGGGCGGGCACGAACTGGTTGCCGGCGAGGTCGGCGGTCTCGTCGGTGCGCACGTTGATCGGCATCGTCATGCGCAGCGCCTCGACCGGGGCCCCGTGGCGCTCGTGGTAGCGGTGCAGGCCGCTGGCCACGCCGGCGACGAACGCGTCGTTGAGGGTGCCGCCGCCCGCCTTGGCCGCCGCCTTCAGCTCGGCCAGCGACAGGGTGAGCGTCTGGAACCGGTACGACAGCGACCGCTTCGCCATGATCGGGCTGAGCGGCGTGGGGCTCGGCGCCACCATCCGGCCGACGGAGCCGAGGGTGGCCGCCAGGCCGCCGGCCACCTCGGCCGGGGCCGACGCCGCCCGGGTGGCCGCGGCCACCAGGTTGCCGCCGGCCCGGCGGGCGATGCCGAGGTTCCGGCGCCGCACGTGGCCGAGGGCGTCGACCGTGCGGGCGAGGGGCCCCATCGGGTCGGCCTCCAGCACCGGCGGCAGCTCCTCGTCGGCGGCCTGGGGGTCGCGCTCGAGGTCGAGCATGGTCATGACCATCTGCATGCCGCCCACGCCGTCGGTGATCGCGTGGTGGACCTTGTAGATGATCGCCGCTCGCCCGTCCTCCAGGCCGTGGACGATGACCATCTCCCACAGCGGCCGGGCGCGGTCGAAGCCCTGCATGCCCATGGGCTCGGCCAGGTCGAGGACGTCGCGCAGCGTGCCCTGGCCGCCGACCTGCAGGAACCGGACGTGGTAGCGCAGGTCGAAGTTCGGGTCGACCTCCCAGCGGGGCGGAGCGATCGAGTACGGGTTGCCCACGACCCGCTGGCGCATGCGCGGGATCAGGCGGGTGCCGCGGTCGACCTTGCGGAGCAGGACCTCGCGGTCGGGCGCCTGGTCGAGCACGGCGACGACGGTGATCGTCGAGCGCAGGATCGGGTCCTTCTCGATGTTCCACATGAGCGCATCGCTGTCGCTCATCCTCGATTCGAACTGCACCGCCTGGGATTCTCGCTCAGGCGGCGCGGCTCCTGCTCAGCGCAGCGCTAGCAGCGCACGCCCTCGGCCGGGCGGTAGACGGCGGCCACCGTGTCCTCCACCGTGCGCCCGTCGGGGTAGGTGCGCGTGCGGGGCGTGGTCCAGCGGGTGCAGTTTCCCTGCTGGCTCGGCCGGGGCTGGCCGACGGTCACGTCGACGTGGCGGGTGCTGAACAGCCGCACGGTGATGGACGTGTCGGTGTACTCGGGCCAGATGAGCACGCCGTAGGGCGAGGAGTTCACGATCTCCAGGTCGGGCGCCGGGAACGAGATCGTCGCCTCGTGACCCCGGGGGTAGCGCGAGATGTAGATGCTGTGGCTCTGGTACTCGCCGAAGTCGAGGCCGGCGAAGAGCGCGGCGTTGAACAGCGTGGTGGCGAACTGGCTGACGCCGCCGCCGACGTCCTCGGTGAACTCGCCGTCGTAGATGACGCCGGCGGCGACGAAGCCCTTCTCGCGGGTCCGCTGGCCGACGTAGCCGTTCACGGAGAAGGTCTCGCCCGGCGGGATCACCACGCCGCGCACGATGTCGGCGATGCGGTGGATGTTCTGCACCCGCCCCTCGCAGCACTGGTGTCGGGTGGTGGGGCCGAACGCGTTCGGGCTGCCGACCTCCTCGACGATGCCGAGCGCCGCCGCCTCCTCGGTGGTCAGGTCCGGCTCCGTCTCGGTGAGCTCGATGGCCACCTGCTCGCGGTCGTTGGCGAAGGCCTCGCGGACGTCGCTGGCCGCCTCCTCCGAGCAGCACGACAGGCCGGTGACCGCCGGCTCCAGCACGGGGCGCCCGCCCACCACGGTGAAGCTGGCGCTGCGCGCCTCGACCTCGAGGTCGGCGAGCTCCTCCTGCAGGACGGGGAGGATGGCCTCCACCGGGAGGCCGACGGTGATCTCGTCGTCGGAGACCTCGGCCCGGGCCAGGGCGCGCAGCTCGCGGGGGACCAGCTCGATCGTGCGGTCGCCGGCGGTGATCGACAGGGTGCTGGACGTCCGCTCGTTGGCGAGGGCTGCGGCCTGCTCGGCGGTGGCGTCGTCGATGCGGGGGCTGAGCGGCGACGGCCGCACCGAGACCGTGACCGGCTCGTCCATGGCGGTGTCGTCGGCGGCGGCCCGCAGCGCCCGGGCGAGCACCTCGGGGTCGATGCCGGACCCGGGCTGGCCGGGCACGACGACGAAGGGATCGCCGTCGACGCTCTCGATGGTCGGTTCCTGGGGCGCGACCAGCGTGTCGCCCTCCAGCTCTCGGATCGTGGTGCGGGCTGCGTCGGGGTCGACCTCGTAGCGGACCTCGACCGAGCGGGGCGAGACGAAGCCGGCCAGCCAGGTGACGGGTCGCAGCGGCAGCGGGTCGGAGCGGCCCTCGTCGAGCGCGGCGTCGGCGGTGGCCCGCTGGTCGATGCCGAGGCCGAGCGCGCCCGCTGTCGTCTCGTAGGTGGCGTCGGGGGTGGTGATCTCGACGGGGCGGTCGGCGAGGTCGTCCCCGATGGCCTCGAGCTGCTCGACCAGGTCGTTGGCGTCCATGCCGCCCACCGCCCGACCGGCCACCGTCACGTTGCGCAGCACCTGGCCCTCGGACGCCCCGGTGTCGATCGCCCAGGCGGCCACGACGACCAGGACGGCGACGAAGGGGAGGAGCGCGGCGGCCCAGACCATCGTTCGCCGTCGACCCATAGGGCGATCAACCCTGGCACGCGGGTCGGGGACCGACGTAGTCAGCGCCGATGACGATCCTGCGACGTCCATGACGGTGCGCCTATGGTCACCGCGCCCTCGACCGAGGACCGGCGAGGAGACGAGAAGGGACGAACGCATGGGCATTTGTGACGGACGGGTCGCCATCGTGACCGGCGCCGGACGGGGGATCGGCCGCGAGCACTCGCTGATGCTCGCCGAGCAGGGCGCCAAGGTCGTGGTGAACGACCTCGGCGGTTCGATGGACGGCACCGGTGGCGACGCCGGCCCCGCCCAGCAGGTGGTCGACGAGATCAAGGCCATGGGCGGCGAGGCCGTCGCCAACACCGACGACATCTCCAGCTGGGACGGCGCCGAGCGCCTGATCAACCAGGCCATCGACACCTTCGGGCGCCTCGACGTGCTGATCAACAACGCCGGCATCCTGCGCGACCGGATGCTCACGAACATGTCCGAGGCCGAGTGGGACGCCGTCATCCAGGTGCACCTGAAGGGCACGTTCGCCCCGAGCCGCCACGCCGCCGCCTACTGGCGCGAGCAGTCCAAGGCCGGCAACGAGGTCGACGGCCGCATCATCAACACGTCGTCGCCGTCGGGCATCTACGGCAACGTCGGCCAGACGAACTACGGCGCCGCCAAGGCCGGCATCGCCAGCTTCACGATCATCGCCGCCAAGGAGCTGGGCCGCTACGGCGTCACGGTGAACGCCATCGCCCCCGCCGCCCTCACCCGCATGACCGAGAACCTCGGCATGGGGCAGCTGCCCGAAGAGGTGAAGGAGCGCATGTCGCCCCACTACATCTCGCCGATCGTGGTGTACCTGGCGAGCCCGCAGGCCAAGCACATCACCGGCCGGGTGTTCGACGTCACCGGCCGGATGCTGTCGGTCTCCGAGGGCTGGCACCGCGGCCCGTCGCTCAAGAACCCGACCGACGACCCGGCCGAGCTCGGCCCGAAGGTGGACGAGCTGGTCGCCCAGGCCCGCCCGAACGCCAACATGCAGGGCTACGACGAGGCGTAGGGGGCGACGTGCCGATCAACCCCGATGCCGTCGGCGCCCGGAGCGAGCCGACCCGCCAGTCCTGGACGTCGAAGGACGCCCTCCTCTACGCGGTCGGCGTCGGCGCCGGCCACGAGCCGCTCGAGGAGCTGGCGTTCACCACCGAGAACTCCGCCGACGTGGAGCAGAAGGTGCTGCCCACCATGGCCGTCGTCCTGGGCGGCGGTGGCGGCGCCTTCGGCAAGATCGGCTCGTTCAACCCGGCGATGCTCGTCCACGGCGAGCAGTCGATCACCCTGCACCGCGAGATCCCGGTGGAGGGCGAGATCGAGACGGTGAGCGAGATCACCGGCATCTACGACAAGGGCAAGGGCGCGGTGGTGGTCAGCGAAGCCACCTCCACGCTGGTCTCCGACGGCGAGCCGCTGTTCTCCAAGACCATGTCCGCCTTCATCCGGGGCGAGGGCGGCTTCGGCGGCGACAGCGGCCCGGCGCTCGAGTGGGAGCGCCCCGAGGGCGACCCCGACCACTCGGTCACCTACGCGACCCGCCCGGAGCAGGCGCTGATCTACCGGCTCTCCGGCGACCGCAACCCCCTGCACGCCGACCCGAAGTTCGCGGCGATGGGCGGCTTCGACAAGCCGATCCTGCACGGGCTGTGCACCTACGGCTTCACCGGCCGGGGGCTGCTGCACTCGCTCTGCGGCGGCGACCCGTCGCGGTTCCGGTCGATGTACGGGCGCTTCTCGTCGCCGGTGTTCCCCGGCGAGGACCTCACCGTGAAGGTGTGGCGCACCGGCGACGGCCAGGCGGTCTTCCAGACCGAGGGCGGCGACGGCCGCGTCGTGCTCGACAAGGGCACCTGCACCTTCGACGCCTGAGTTCAGATTCGGTTCAGTCAGGGGCGACCCCTACGGTGGGTCGCCCCTGTCGCGCCACGTCCGGAGGTCACCGGTGATCGACGAGAAGCTCGAGAGCGTCATCGACGAGGTGATCCGCCGGAACCCCGGCGAGACCGAGTTCCACCAGAGCGTCCGCGAGGTGCTCGAGTCGCTCGGCCCGGTGGTCGCCAAGCACCCCGAGTTCCTCCACCACAAGGTCATCGAGCGGATCTGCGAGCCGGAGCGCCAGATCAACTTCCGGGTGCCGTGGCAGGACGACGCCGGCGAGATCCACATCAACCGGGGCATGCGGGTGGAGTTCAACAGCGCACTCGGCCCCTACAAGGGCGGCCTGCGCTTCCACCCGTCGGTGAACCTCGGGATCATCAAGTTCCTGGGCTTCGAGCAGATCTTCAAGAACTCGCTCACCGGCATGCCCATCGGCGGCGGCAAGGGCGGCTCCGACTTCGACCCCAAGGGCCGCTCCGACGGCGAGATCATGCGGTTCTGCCAGAGCTTCATGACCGAGCTGTACCGGCACCTCGGCGAGTACACCGACGTCCCCGCCGGCGACATCGGCGTCGGGACCCGGGAGATCGGGTTCCTGTTCGGGCAGTACAAGCGGATCACGAACCGCTACGAGTCCGGGGTCCTCACCGGCAAGGGCATCGACTGGGGAGGCGCCCTCGTGCGCCCGGAGGCCACCGGCTACGGCGCCGTCTTCTTCGCCAGCGAGATGCTGAAGGCCCGGGGCAGCGACCTCGACGGCCGCACCTGCGTCGTGTCCGGGTCCGGCAACGTCGCGATCTACGCCATCGAGAAGGCGCACCAGCTCGGGGCGAAGGTGGTCGCGTGCTCCGACTCCGACGGCGTCGTGCACGACCCGGACGGCATCGACCTCGAGCTGCTGAAGCAGGTCAAGGAGGTGGAGCGGGGCCGGGTGCGCGACTACGCCGAGCGCCGCCCGTCGGCCACGTGCACGCCGCCCGGCACCATCTGGGACATCCCGTGCGACGTGGCCATCCCGTCGGCGACCCAGAACGAGCTCACCGGCCGCGACGCCAAGGCGCTCGTCACCAACGGCTGCATCGCCGTGTCGGAGGGCGCCAACATGCCGTCCACCCCGGAGGCGGTCGACGTCTTCCAGGAGGCCGGCGTGGCCTTCGGGCCCGGCAAGGCCGCCAACGCCGGCGGCGTGGCGACCTCGGCGCTGGAGATGCAGCAGAACGCGAGCCGCGACTCGTGGACCTTCGCCCACACCGAGGCCCGCCTGGCCGAGATCATGCGCTCGATCCACGACTGCTGCCACGCGACGGCCGAGGCGTACGGCGCCCCCGGCGACTACGTCGTCGGCGCCAACATCGCCGGGTTCCTGAAGGTCGCCACCGCCATGGACGCGCTCGGGCTCATCTGATCCGCCCGCCGCCGGGCGGTGGCAGGATGCGCCGATGACCGAGACCAGCACCACGGGCACCCGGATCGAGGTGCAGCGCGCCATCGCCGCTGACGCCTCCGCCATCTTCGACGTCGTCCGCAGCCCCGAGGGCCACGTCGCCATCGACGCCTCCGGGATGCTCATGTCGGCCACCGGCGAGCCGGCCACGGCCGTGGGCGACGAGTTCGTCGTGCACATGGACCGCGAGGCGCTGAACGACTACCCCCTCGGCCTCTACGACGTCATCGTGCGCATCGTGACCTACGAGCAGGACCGCGAGGTCGCGTGGACCATCGACGGCCAGCTGAAGCCCCCGATCGGCCACGTCTACGGCTACCGGCTCGAGCCGATCGCCGAGGGGACGATGGTGACGTCGTACTACGACTGGTCCGACATCCACCCGAAGTGGGCCGAGGCCGACATCTTCCCGATCATCCCCGAGTCGGCGCTGCGGGCCACGCTCGGCATCCTCGCCCGCACGGTGGCGCCCGGCGTCCCGCGCCCGATCCTCGCCGAGGGGTAGCGGGGTACGGAGCGCGCATGGCCCGCCCGCTCGCCATCGTCGACCTCGACGGCGTCGTCGCCGACGTCCGCCACCGCCTCCACCACCTGACCGGCCGGCGCAAGGACTGGGACGGCTTCTTCGCGGCCGCGCCCGACGACCCACCCCACGCCGAGGGCCTCGCCGTGGTGCGACGCCTGCAGGAGGACCACGACGTGGTGTACCTCACCGGTCGGCCGGAGCGCTGCCGGGCCGACACCGAGGCGTGGCTCGAGCGCCACGGCTTCGGCGGCCACCCGCTGCACATGCGCTCGGGCCGCGACCGGCGCCCGGCGGCGGTCGTGAAGCCCGAGCTGCTCCGGCGGCTCGCCGAGGGACGGGAGGTCGCCGTGGTCGTCGACGACGACGACCGGGTCGTCGAGGCGATGCGCCGGGCCGGCTACCCCGTGCTGCACGCCGACTGGGAGCAGCGGGCCGCCGACGAGGAGGCGGCGCTGGCCCGGGCCCAGGAGGAGCAGGGCCGCACCTAGGCCGGATCAGCCGTAGTAGGTGGCCAGGTAGCGGTCGAGGGCGTCGCGGATGGCGGCGAACTTCTGCTCGTGCCGGTCGCGGAGCAGCCCGAGCTTGAGCTCCGCGGTGGCGACCCACTCGGTGGTGATGGCGTCGACGGCGCCGACGGCCACGGTCAGGCGGGTGTTGCGGGTCTCGACCGTGAGACGGCCGCGATCCGGGTCGGTGCCGGTGATGCGGAACCCCGCCGGCGGCAGGCAGCGCTGGAGCGCGTCGTAGACGACCGGGAACGGGTGGGCGACGACGTGGACCTCGGAGCGGGCGCCCACGTCAGAACAGCCGCAGCTCGTTCGACTCGATGCCGCGCAGCTCGTCGTAGTCGACCTCGATGCAGGTGATGCCCCGGTCGGCGGCCAGCACCTTGGCCTGCGGCTTGATCTGCTCGGCCACGAACACGCCCCGGACCGGCGCCAGGCGCGGGTCCTTGTTGAGGAAGCCGAGGTAGCGGGTGAGCTGCTCGACTCCGTCGATCTCGCCCCGGCGCTTGACCTCGACGGCCACGGCCCGGCCCTCGGTGTCGCGGCAGAGCAGGTCGACCGGGCCGATGTCGGTCGGGTACTCGCGGCGCACGAGCTGGAACCCCTCGCCGAGCACCTCGCAGCGGTCGGCGAGCAGCGCCTGCAGGTGGGCCTCGACACCGTCCTTCTGCAGGCCGGGCTCGACGCCGAGGTCGGCCTTGGTGTCGGAGTGCACCTCCTCGATGGTGATCTCGAGCTCCTCGCCCTTGGTCGACCGCACGAGCCAGCGCCCCGGCTCCTCGGTGATGGTGCAGGGCGGGTTCATCCAGTTGAGCGGCTTGTAGGCCCGGTCGTCGGAGTGGATGGAGATCGACCCGTCGGCCTTCACCAGCAGCAGCCGGTCGGCGGTGGGCAGGTGGGCCACGAGGCGGCCGCGGTAGTCCACCGAGCAGCGGGCGATGACGAGGCGCACGGCGTCCGAGGGTAGGGGGCGCTCACCCCACCTGCCGCACACCGGACTCGGTGGCGAGGTGGGTCATGGGCACGTCGTGGGGCTCGGCCGGGAGCTGGTCGACGATGCGCTCGTCGACCGTCACGCCGATCACCGGCACGCCGGGGCGCAGGCGCGGGAGGAGGCGGTCGTAGTGGCCGCCGCCGCGGCCGAGGCGGATGCCGCGGCGGTCGAACAGCCGGCCGGGCACCAGGACGACGTCGAGCCGGTCGGGCGCCACGGGGGCGCCGTCGCCGAGGTGCCAGGAGAGCTCGTCGCCGGCGAGGCGGGGCAGGGCCACGGCGTCGAGCCGGTCGAGCAGCGCGGCGAGGTCGACCTCGCCGGGCAGCACCTCGTAGGCGGCGACGACGCCCGGTCGGTCGCCGAGGAGGTCGGCGAGGTGGCGCCGGACGCCGACCTCCGCGCTGGGCGGGCGCAGGCCGCGCACCCACCGGCGCCACTCGGCCTTCGGCGCGTCGGCCGCCGGGCGGTCCACGCCTACTGCAGGCTCCGGCCCTCGAGGCGCTGGCGGATCAGCTCGCGGCGCGCCTGCAGGTCCCGGTAGGTCAGCTGGTCGATGTCGTCGCTGATGCCGAACCCGGCCTTCACGCCCTCCATGTCGAGCTCCCACGACCGGGCGGCGTCCATGCCGATCTGGGCGGCGATGCGCTCGCCGTGGGTGGTGGCGAAGTACATCGTGATGTCGGCGATCTCCTGGAGGATGTCGAGGTCCGGGGCCAGGGTGGCGATGGCGCCGTCGACGAACACCAGGTTCTTGGTGAACAGCATCAGCTCCTTGGGGATCTTGGCGCCGTAGCCGAGCAGCGCCTTGATCACCCGCTGGATCTCGGCGACCAGCGCGTCGCCGTCCATCTTCGTGGGGTCGAGCACCTGGGGGTCGTCGAGGCCGAGGTCGTGGGCGACGGCCCGCAGGTCGGTGTCCGGCGGCAGGGCGCCGAGGTCGCGGAACGCGGCCAGCTGGCCGACGGGGTCGTTCGAGGTGCCCGAGATGAGCAGGCGCAGGAAGGCGGTGCGCTTGAGGTCGTCGAGGCGGCCGGTGATGCCGAAGTCGAGCAGCGCCGTCTTGCCGTCGGGGCGGACGAACAGGTTCCC
>JBKHXT010000002.1:0-7901 GCA_046565885.1 Acidimicrobiia bacterium | reverse complement strand
TGCTCGGCCCGCAGCACGACCCGGCACGTCTCCCCGGTGGCGGTGACGTCGGCGTCGAACCAGCGCAGCAGCTCCTCGGCCTCGGCGGCGGCGCACGCCAGGCTCACCTCGGCGACGTGGGGCCGGGGCGTGGCCTGCACCGCCCGCTCGACGAACTCGGCGGCGTCGCCGCCGGGCGGCTCGCGCCGGGGGAAGCGGACGCCGGCGAGCCGGGCCCGGGAGATGCGGTCGAGCCGGAAGGTGCGCCAGTCGTCGCGCCGCACGTCCCACGCCAGCAGGTACCACCGTCGCCCGAGCGCCACGAGCCGGTTCGGCTGCACCAGCCGCTGGGTCACCTCGCCGTCGCGCTTGGTGTGGTCGAAGCGGACCTCCTCGTCGTCGCGGCACGCGGTGGCGAGGACGCCGAGGACGTCGGGGTCGACGGGCACCTCGTCCGGCGCCGCCCACCGCCGGGTGACCAGGCTCGAGTGCACGGCGTGCGTCCGGCGTCGCAGCCGGTCGGGGAGGAGCTGCTCGAGCTTGGCCAGGGCCCGCAGCGACGTCTCCTCCATGCCGGCGATGGCGGCGCCGGCGGCGGCCTGGAGCCCGACGGCGATGGCCACCGCCTCGTCGTCGTCGAGCACGAGCGGCGGGAGGTGGGCGCCGGCGGCGAGCCGGTAGCCGCCGGCCGCGCCCACCGTCGCCTCCACCGGGTAGCCGAGCGACCGGAGCCGGTCGACGTCGCGGCGCACGGTGCGGTCGGTGACCTCCAGCCGGTCGGCCAGCTCGGCTGCCGTCCACGTGCGGTGGGTCTGCAGCAGCGCCAGCAGCTCGAGCACCCGGGCGGTGGGATCGATCGGCACGGAGGGAGTCTGCTCGCGGAACCCGGACCGGAGCTGTCCTCGATGATCCCTACGGTGGGATCACGTCTCCACGACGTCCCCCTCGGCCCTGACCCCGCCCACCACAGGAGCACGGCATGACCCCCACGCCCCGACCGCCGGCCATCGAGGCCCGAGGCCTGCGCAAGCGCTACGGCGACGTCGTCGCCCTCGACGGCCTCGACCTCACCGTCCCCGAGGGCACCGTCCTCGGGCTGCTCGGCCCGAACGGCGCCGGCAAGACCACCGCGGTGTCCATCCTCACCACGCTGCTCGAGCCCGACGAGGGCGAGGCCACCATCGCCGGCGCCGACCTGCGACGCCAGCCCGACGAGGTGCGCCGGCGCATCGGCCTTTCCGGCCAGTACGCCGCCGTCGACGAGATCCTCACCGGCCGCGAGAACCTGGAGATGATCGGACGGCTCTACCGCCTCGGTCGGCCCACGGCCCGCCGCCGCGCCGTCGAGCTGCTCGAGCGCTTCCAGCTCACCGACGCCGGCGACCGGCCGGTGAAGGGGTACTCGGGCGGCATGCGCCGCCGGCTCGACCTGGCCTGCGCGCTGGTCGCCGAGCCGCCGGTGCTGTTCCTCGACGAGCCCACCACCGGCCTCGACCCCCGCAGCCGCCTCGACCTCTGGGGCGTCATCCGCGACCTCGTCGAGCGGGGCGCCACGCTGCTGCTCACCACGCAGTACCTGGAGGAGGCCGACCAGCTCGCCGACGACATCGTCGTGATCGACCAGGGCCGCGCCATCGCCCGGGGCACGGCCGACCAGCTCAAGGCCCAGGTCGGCGGCGAGCGGGTCGAGCTCGTGGTCGGCGACGCCGACGGCCTGGCCGAGGCGCACCGCCTGCTCGACCACCACGCCACCGGCGAGGTCGAGGTCCGGGCGGCCACCCGCACCCTGGTGGCGCAGGTCGACCGCGGCGTCGACGTGCTCGCCGCCGTCCTGCAGGAGGCCCGCGGGCGCGGCATCGAGCTGACCGAGGCCGGGGTCCGCCGCCCGACCCTCGACGACGTGTTCCTCACCCTCACCGGCCATGCGGCCGAGCCCACCGACGCGCCGGCGCCCGACGAGGGCGGCGACGCCACCGACGACCGACTGGAGGTGTCCGCATGAGCGCCCTGCTCGCCGCCGCCGGCGACGTCCGCGTCATCGCCCGACGCAACGTCATCAAGATCACCCGCGTCCCCGAGGTGCTGGTCTTCGTCCTGCTGTCGCCGATCATGTTCGTGCTGCTGTTCGCGTACGTGTTCGGCAACTCGATCGACGTCCCCGGCACCAGCTACCGCGAGTTCCTGATCGCCGGCATCTTCGCCCAGACGGTGCTGTTCGGCGCCACGTTCACGGGCGCCGGCATCGCCGAGGACATGCAGAAGGGCATCATCGACCGCTTCCGCTCGCTGCCCATGTCGCGCAGCGCCGTGCTCGCCGGCCGCACCGCCAGCGATGTGATCTACAACGTGCTGTCGATCGCGATCATGGTCGTCACCGGCCTGCTCGTCGGCTGGCGGATCCGGGGCTCGGTGCTCGACGCCGTGGGCGGCTTCGCGCTGCTCCTGCTGTTCGCCTACGCCGTCTCCTGGATCATGGCGTTCGTGGCGCTGCTGGTGCCGAGCCCCGAGGTGATCAACAACGCCAGCTTCATGGTGATCTTCCCGCTGACGTTCATCGCCAACACCTTCGTGCCCGCCGAGGACCTGCCCGGGCCGCTGCAGGCCTTCGCCGAGTGGAACCCGGTGTCGGCCGTGACCCAGGCCGCCCGCGAGCTGTTCGGGAACATCCCCGCCGGCACCCCGGAGCCGGACGGCTGGGCGCTGCAGAACCCGGTGCTCTACACGCTGCTGTGGGTGGCGGTCATCGTGGGCGTGTTCGCCCCGCTGTCCATCGCCCGCTACGAGCGCCACGGGAAGCGCTGAGCGTCACCCCGTCCACCGGGTGTGGAACGACTCGGCGAGCAGCGTGCCGTCGACGTCGGCGATCCGCCCGTGCTCGAGGGCCAGGCCGCCCCGGCTGACGTCGGCGCGGAACCAGCCCTCGAGCCACGTGCCCGGCGCCGGCGCCGGGCGCGTGCGGTGGAGGTGCACCGTGAGGTCGACGCTGACCCCGCCCGCCGGCGGATCGGTGCGGGTGAACGGCGACGGCGGGAACCAGTCGAGGATCATCGCCAGCCAGGGCGCGTCGATGGGGCGGGGCTCGAGCGGGCGCACGTGCCCGCCGACGCGGGCGACCTCGCTGCGGCTGAACGGGACGTGCGCCGGGTCGAGCAGCGCCTCGGCGTGGTCGAAGTGCGCCACCCGCCCGGCCTCGGACGGGGGCACCAGCGGGACGCAGGCGTCGGGCGGCGCCACCGGGCTGGGCTCGGCCCGCTCCCAGGCGAGGCCCTGGCGCCCGTCGAGCATCGTGATCCGGGCGGTGAGCACCGGCCGGGCCTGCTCGAGCTGGACGGTGAGCGTGGTCAGCGAGCGCCCCGCCCGCACGCGCTCGACGTGGAGCGTGGCCGGACCGGGGCGGCCCGGGCGCAGGAACGACACCGCCACCGTGCGCACGGCGCGCTCGGGTTCGGCGTCCTGGGCGGCTCGCACGGCCATGGCGACCATCGACCCGCCGTGGATGCCGGTGAGCGACGACCAGCTCTCGTCCAGCTCGGCGGCGTAGGTGCCGGTGCCCGTGCGGCGCACGGCGGTGGTGCGGTCGAACCAGGTCTCGACCAGGTGGGGGAGGGCGACGGCGCTCATGCCACGGCCTCCCCGGCGGGCAGGGGCGCCGGCGCCACGACCGTCGGGGCGACGGCCGGCCGGGGCACGTGGGCGAGGGCGAGCAGCGCCGAGCCCACCGAGGCGGCGGCGCAGACCAGCCACGCCGCCTGGAACCGGTCGAGCGCCTGGGCCGGCGACGACGGATCGCCCAGCACGGCCACCAGGACGGCCACGCCCAGCACGGCGCCGATCTGGCGGGCGGTCTGGTTCATCGCCCCACCGGCGCCGAAGCTGGCGGGCGGCAGCCCGGCCACCGCGGCGGCGGACAGCACCGGGAAGGTGAGCGCGACGCCGAGACCGGTGACCAGCGTCTGGGGCAGCCACCACCGCAGGTAGTCGGGGTCGAGCGGCACCATGGCGGCGCTCCAGAGCTGCGCCGCGGCGAAGACGAGCCCGCCGACCACCAGCACCGGGCGGAAGCCCACCCGCCCGGCGAGGCGCCCGGTGGAGCGGGACAGGGCGGCGACCACCAGCGGGCCCGGCGTCACGGCGAGGCCGGCGGCCAGGGTCGACCAGCCCCACACCGACGTCAGGAACAGCACGTTCGCCAGCAGCATGGCGAAGAACCCGATGGCGTACAGGACGGTGCCGGCGTTGGCGACCGCCACCGTGCGGTTCGACAGGATGCGCAGGTCGACGGCCGGCGCCGGGTGGCGGCGGGCCCGCCGCACGGTCAGCGAGCCGGTGACGGCGGCGGCGGCGAACGAGCCGAGCACGCCCACGCTCGACCACCCCCAGTCGGGCCCCTGCGTGATGGCGAGGGCCAGTGAGGCGACGGCGACGGTCACGAGGGCGATGCCGGCGACGTCGGGCCGCGGTCCGCCGGCGCTCGACTCGGGCACGACCCGCGTCGTGGCGATGGCGGCCACGGCCAGCACCGGCAGGTTCACGAGGAACGCCCACCGCCAGCCGCCGGCCTCGACCAGGACGGCGCCGATCGAGGGCCCGCACGCCACGGCGAGGGCGCTGATGCCGCCCCACATCGCGACGGCCGTGGTCCGGACCTGCTCGGCGGTGGCCGACAGCAGCAGGGCGAGCGACGACGGCATGAGCAGCGCCGCGCCCACCGCCTGGACCACGCGGCCGGCGATGAGCAGCCCCGGGCTGGTGGCGATGCCGCACAGCAGCGAGCCGAGCGTGAACACGCCGAGCCCGGTGAGGAAGGTGCGCCGCCGGCCGGAGCGGTCGGCGATCCGCCCGGCGCCCAGCAGCAGGGCCCCGAACACCACCGAGTAGGCGGTGAGGACCCACGACAGCGTCGAGGTGCCGGCGCCCGGGAACGAGGCCTCGATGCTCGGGAAGGCGACGTTCACGATCGACAGGTCGAGGGCGACGACGAACGCGCCGGCGACGGTGACGGCGAAGACGGGAACGGGCACGGCCGGCCCGGTCGAGGGTTGTGTCATGCAACGGACCTTCGCACACAGCGTTGCGTCATGAAACCCTCGGTCGTACGATGACCGGTGCGCCGCGCGTCGTTCGCCGAGATCCACTGCCCGATCGCCCAGTCCCTCGAGATCATCGGCGAGTGGTGGACCCCGATGATCCTGCGCGACGCCTTCCTCGGCGTCCGGCGCTTCGACGACTTCGCCCGCCGCCTCGGCATCGCCCGCAACGTCCTCGCCGACCGCCTCGAGACCCTCGTGGAGGGCGGCATCCTCGAGAAGCGGGCCTACGACGAGGCGCGGGGCCGCTACGACTACGTCCTCACCGAGAAGGGCCGGGCGCTGTGGCCGGTGTTCGTGGCGCTGCGGCAGTGGGGCGACGAGTGGCTGCTCGGCGAGGGCAACGAGCCCGTCCTGCTCGAGCACCGGGCCTGCGGGCACGTGGTCCACGTCGAGCCCACGTGCGACCGCTGCGGCGAGCGGTTGTCGGCCGGCGACGTGCGCGCCGTGGCCGGTCCGGCGGCCCCCGACGACACACCGCTGCCGCCGCCCACGGCCTGACCGGGCCGGGTGCGCGAACCTGGGCGGGTGACGAGCGACGACGACCAGCGCGTGCGGGTGCCCCGAGCGCTGGAGGTCGCCGCCGCCTGGAGCTGGCGGCTGATCCTGGTCGGCGTCGCCCTGTGGGGCCTGGCGATGCTCGTCTCCAGCCTGTGGGTGGTCTTCCTGCCGGTCGCCGTCGCCCTGCTCCTGGCCACGGCGCTGACCCCCGTGCGCCGGGTGATGACCGACCGGGGCGTGCCGCTGCCGCTGGCGATGCTCGGCGTGGTGGTCGTCTTCTTCGGCGTGCTCGCGCTGGCCGGGTTCCTCGTCGTGCCGCCCCTCGTCGACGAGTTCCGTGACATCGGCGCCACGCTGGAGTCGGCAGCGGACGAGGTGCAGGAGTGGCTGGTGGACGGCCCGCTCGGCCTCGACCGCGAGATGGTCGACGACGCCCGCCGGTCCATCGAGCGCTCGGTGGAGGACGCCCGGGTCTCCGACGGCGCGCTGATGGACGGCGCCACCCTGGCGGGCACCTTCCTCGCCGGGCTCCTGCTGTCGCTCGTCGTCGCCTTCTTCGTCATCAAGGACGGGCCCCAGATCCAGCGAGCCGTGCTGTCGTGGTTCGACGAGCGCCAGCAGACCCGCCTGCGCGCCGCCGGCAACGCCGCCTGGTCGGCGCTCGGCGGCTACGTCGTCGGGTCGGCCAGCCTCGGGGCGTTCGAGGCGGTCGTCATCGGCGCCACCATGCTGATCGTCGGCGCCGGCCTCGCCCTGCCGGTCGCGGTGCTCACGTTCTTCGCCGCCTTCTTCCCCTTCGTCGGCGCGGTCACCGCCGGCATCGTGGCCGTCTCCGTCACCCTCGTCACGTCGGGCGCGGCGGCCGCCGGCATCGTCGCCCTGGTCGCCGTGGCGGTGCAGCAGCTCGACAACGACCTGCTCGCCCCGGTCATCTTCGGCAAGGCCCTGGAGCTGCACCCGCTCATCGTCATCCTCGCCATCACGACGGGCGGGGCGCTCGCCGGCCTCGCCGGCGCGTTCGTCGCCGTGCCCCTCGTCGCCGTCCTGCTCCGGGCCACCACCGCGGTGCGGGCCGTGGACCACGCCGAGGCGGAGGGCGACGCCGCCGCCGTCGAGGAGGCGGTCACCGATCCGCCCTCCAGCGGCCTGACGAGATGACGGGAGCGCCGTCGAACCCGCCGCAGACGGTGCTGCTCACGGGCGTCAGCGGCGCCGGCAAGTCGACCGTGGGGCGCGCCCTCGCCGCGGCCATCGACGCCGACCTCGTCGATGCCGACGACCTGCACCCGGCGTCCAACGTCGAGAAGATGGCCAGCGGCCGGGCCCTCGACGACGCCGACCGCGAGCCGTGGATCGACCGGCTGGTCGACGAGCTGCGGCGGCGGGAGGCGGCGGGCGAGCGCGTGGTGCTCGCCTGCTCGGCGCTGCGGCGGACCCACCGCCGCCGCCTCGTCGGTGCGGTCGACGACGTCGCCGTCGTGCACCTGCACGTCAGCGCCGACGAGCTCCGGCGCCGCCTGTCCGAGCGCACCGACCACTTCATGCCCGCCGAGCTGCTGCAGAGCCAGCTCGAGTCGCTGGAGTCGCCGGAGGCCCACCACGCGCTGGTCGTCGACGGCGACCGGCCGGTGGCCGAGGTCGTCGACGGCATCGTCTCGCACTGGCGCTGACCCGGTCGGGTCGGGACCGAAGGCCCTGGCCGGCGCGCCCGTGGCGCAGGACGATCACGGCATGAGCGCCGCCGATCGAACCGTGGACCACCAGGGCCTCGAGGTCCTCGACACCGACACGTGCTGGGAGCTGGTCGCCGGCTCGCCCGTGGGGCGGGTGGCCTTCGTCGAGGACGGCGAACCGATGGTCCTGCCCGTCAACCACGCGGTGGTCGGGCGGCGGGTCCTGTTCCGGACCCTGCGTGGGTCGCTGCTGCACGAGGCGCTCATGCGCGAGCCGGTGGCGTTCCAGGTCGACGGCTTCGACGCCGCCGAGCGCACCGGGTGGAGCGTGGTCGTGCGGGGCGTGGCCGACCTGGCGTCGACCGACCTCGACCTCGACCAGGTCGACCTGCGGCCGTGGGCCGACACGGTCGCGCGCGACGACTGGGTCGAGATCCGGGCCGAGGAGGTCACCGGACGCCGGATCGCGCCGGCGCGCTGAGCGTCAGCCGCGGGCCCGGGCGACCAGGGGTGCCGGCACCGTGACGCGGTCGGCGTAGCGGGCGGCCACGGGGCCGAGGACGGCCGTGACCAGCACGTAGCCGGCGGCGACCGCCCCCAGCTCGTCGCCGTCGACCAGGCCGGTGCCCAGCGACGCGATGACGATCGAGAACTCGCCCCG
>JBKHXT010000001.1:0-4783 GCA_046565885.1 Acidimicrobiia bacterium | reverse complement strand
GCGGCCGACGGCCACGCCGTGCTCGTGGGCGGGCCGGGCCGCTCGCTCGAGGAGCTGGTCACCCTCGCCCGGGCGACCCGTGCGACGCAGCGGCGCGCTCGCCGCCCGCCGGAGGCCGAGGGCGCCTAAGTCACCAGTCGGCCCCGAAGGGCCGGTCGTGCCACCACCGGGTGCCGAGGACGATGGTGAGGACCATCGCCCACACCGTGGCCTCGGGGCCGGCCGGCAGGCCCCACGCCGGCTGCCACTCGAGCACCCAGCCCAGCCACGCGGCCGGCAGCAGCGCGGCGATGGCCGCCCCGCGAGCGAGCCGGGCCGAGCGGGCCGCGCCGAAGCCGAGGGCGCCGGCACCGAGCGACGCGAACAGGAACCACGGGAAGTGCACGGCCAGGAGGGCGCCGGCGGCCGCGAGGCCGGACCCGCCGCGGAAGCGCTGGAACACCGGCGCGCACGCGCCGACCACGACGCCGAGCCCCGCCCAGATGGCCACCGACTGCCAGGCGGCCAGCACCTGGTTCGAGAAGTACCCGATGCGGGAGAAGCCGCTGCCCGGCGACACCTCCTGGATGGCCCACCAGGCGCCCGTCGAGACGGCGAGGGCGACGAACGCCTCGAGCACCAGGTCCGGGGTGCGGGGCGCGGCCTCGTCCTCCCGCACCAGCCACGTCGCCACGAGGGCGCCGACCACGTAGGCGGCCAGCACGATCGGCCCGGCGAGCAGGGCGACGGCGGACAGGCTGCGCACCGAGGCACGCTAACCCGCGCTCCGTGGGCCTGATCGAGCCCGCTCAGCGCAGCTCGGCGAGGAAGGCGCGGACCTCCTCGGGGTCCTTCGTGCGGCGCATCGGCGGCAGGCTGCGGATGAGGTCCCAGCGGTACCGGGCGGTTGCGAGGCGCGGGTCGAGCACGGCGACCACGCCCCGGTCCTCCGCCGTGCGGATGAGGCGCCCGGCGCCCTGCGCCAGCAGCGTCGACGCCCGGGGGAGGTCGATGAGCTCGAAGGCCCGCTGCCCGACCTGCTCGCGGCGGGCCTCGAGCAGCGGGTCGTCCGGGCGGGCGAAGGGCAGCTTGTCGATGATCACGCACGACAGCGACGACCCGGGCACGTCGACGCCCTCCCAGAACGACATGGTGGCGAACAGGCTCGTCTCGGGATCCTCGGTGAACGCCGTCAGCAGCGCCGGCTTGGGCTGCTCGCCCTGGGCGAGGACGGGCGTGGCCAGGCGGGGGCGCAGCGCCTCGACCGCCGCCTGCATGGCCCGCCACGACGTGAACAGCGCCATGGTGCGCCCGCCCGCGGCCTCGACGAGCGAGGCGATCTCGTCGTGGACGGCGCCGGCCCGGTCCTGACGGGGATCGGGGAGGTGGGTGGCGCAGTAGAGGAGGGCGTGGTCCTCGTAGGAGAACGGGCTGCCGACGTCGAGCTCGGTCACGTTGCGGGCCGGGAGGCCGAGGCGCTCGGGCAGCCTGGGCGGGATGGTGGCCGAGCACAGCACCGCTGTGGTCTCGTGCCAGAGCAGCTCCTCGAGGAGGGCCGCCACGTCGATGGGTGCGATGCGCAGCCGGGCCGAGCCGGGACGGCCCTCGACGAAGGCGACGCTGCCCGTCGGGACGACGCTGGCCTTCAGGATCGCCTCGGCCAGCCCCGTGAGCTGCTGCACGGCTCGGTTGCGGCGGGCCACGACGTCGACGTTGGCCTCCGGCACCTGCTTCAGGGCCGCCGACGCCTTGTCGAGCTTGCCCCGCAGGCCGGTGAGCAGGTCGACCAGGCGCGCCGGCGGCGGATCGAGCCGCTTGCCCACGAGGTCGTCGAGCACGTCGCCGACCCGCGTGGCGTCGGCGAGCAGGTCGGTGACGAGGGCGTCGTCGGCGATCACCCGCCCGACCGCGTAGGCGGCGGCACTGATGCGCCCGCTGGTGAGCTCGCTGCCCGACGTGGCCGACACGACCTCCTCGACCCGGTGCGCCTCGTCGAGCACGACGAGGTCGTGCGGCGGCAGGACCACGCCGCCGGCGGCGATGTGGGTGCCGTAGAGGTGGGTGTTGACGACGATGACGTCGGCCTCGGCGGCCCGGCGGCGGGCACCCTCGGCGAAGCACGTCTCGCCCTTGGGGCACTTGGCCGCCCCCGGGCACTCGTCGGTGCCGACGGACACCGCGTCCCAGACCGCGGGGCGCGGCTCGACGTCGAGCTCGGCCCGGTCGCCGACGTCGGTGGTCTCGGCCCAGCGCAGCACGGCGACGAGTCCGGGGTCGTCGGTGGCGACGTCGAGGCGGCCCTCGCGGTCGGCCAGCAGCTCGGCGACGCGCTGGCGGCACACGTAGTTCGACCGCCCCTTCAGCACCGCCCACGTGAAGCCGCCGACGTGGCGCTCGAGGAACGGCAGGTCCTTGCCGGCGAGCTGGTCCTGCAGCGCCTTGGTGGCCGTGGCGACGACCACCCGGGCGCCGGTGACGACGGCCGGCACCAGGTACGCCAGGGTCTTGCCCGTGCCCGTCCCGGCCTGGACGACGAGGTGGCGCCCCGACTCGATGGCGTCGGCCACCGCCTCGGCCATCTGGCGCTGCCCGTCGCGCACCTCGCCCCCGCCCGGCAGCTGCGCGACGACCCCCTCGAGGGTCTCGGCGATCTCGGGTGGGGCCACCGCTCGACGGTACCCCGGCCCCTCCGACGCTCAGGCGGAACCCGCCGAGCCCTCCGTCTGGAGGCGGTCGGTGACCGCACCGGCCCGGTCGGCGCCGACGGCGATGGCCGCCTCGACCCTCGGGGCCTCGACCGGCACCTGGACGGTGCCGTGGTCGTCCTCCCAGCGCACCACGTTGAGCACCGAGCCGTAGACGAACAGGCGCCCGAAGAACGCCAGCCAGGCGAGCAGGGCGATGAAGACGCCGAGGGAGCCGTACAGGGCGGACGACCCGGCGACGAGCCGGGGGACGTAGAGGGTGCCGACGAGCTTGAGCACCTCGAAGCCCGCCGCGCACAGCAGGGCGCCGGGCAGCATCGAGCGCCAGCCGATGGGGAGGCGCCCGAGCTCGGTGAAGGTCCACAGGTACAGGCCCACGTTCAGGGCGAGCCCGAGGGCGATGGAGATGGGCGCCACGAACCCGGGCAGGAAGTTGAGCACCGTGCTGAGCGAGAACGACGCGGCGAAGATCACCCCGGCGCCGACCAGCCACACCAGGCCCCGGCCCTTGTCGCGTATGCCCTCGGGCTTGGTCTGCCACGCCTTGTCGACCGACTGCTGGAAGGCGCCGGCCACGGCGAGGCCGCGCCAGGCCAGGCCGAGCAGACCGATCACCGTGGCCGCCTGGCGCGAGTCCTGCGCCGTCTCGATGGCGCCGCTGACCGCATCGGCGGCGTCGCCGTCGGCGGGCAGGCCGAGGCCGTCGATCACGTCGTCGGTGAAGTCGCTGCCGCCGCCGGCGAGGAAGCCGACGACGGCGATGGCCACCAGCAGCAGGGGGATGAGCGACAGCAGGATCTGCAGGGCGATGCCGTTGGCGAGCGCCCCGCCGTAGATCTCGCCGAAGCGGTCCTGGACCCGCAGGGCGGTGCCGAGCACCGGCTTGTCCGCCAGCTTCGCCTTGATGTCGACCACCGGCGGACCGTACCCGGATGTGGCACCGGCTCAGACGAGACCTGGGCGGCGCGGGCCGGTGGAGGGCCGGGGCTAGCGTCGGCCCATGGCCGTCGAGGGGATCGATCCGACGCGGGTGCCCACCCACATCGCCGCCGTCATGGACGGCAACGGCCGGTGGGCGCAGCGGCGCGGCCTGAAGCGCACCGAGGGCCACGCCGCCGGCGAGGAGGCGCTGCTCGACGCCACCAACGGCTGCCTCGAGCTCGGCGTGGAGTGGTTCACCGTCTACGCGTTCTCGACCGAGAACTGGCGGCGGCCGGCCGACGAGGTGCGGTACCTCATGGGCTTCAACGAGTCGCTCCTGCTGCGCCGCCGCGACGAGCTGCACGAGAAGGACGTGCGCATGCGCTTCATCGGCCGGCGGGGCTGGCGGGTGCCCAAGCGGGTGCTGCGCCGCATGGACGAGTCGGTCGAGCTGACCCAGCACAACAAGACGATGACCCTCACGATCGCCTTCGACTACGGCGGGCGGGCCGAGCTCGTCGACGCCGTGCGGGCCATCGTCGAGTCGGGGGTGCCGGCAGACAAGATCACCGAGAAGACGATCGCCAAGCACCTCTACGACCCCGAGATGCCCGACCCGGACCTGATGATCCGCACCTCGGGCGAGCAGCGCATCTCCAACTACCTGCTCTGGCAGCTCGCCTACAGCGAGCTCAGCTTCCCCGACGTCCTCTGGCCCGACTTCCGCCGCGAGCACCTCTTCGAGGCGGTGCGCGAGTACCAGGAGCGCCAGCGACGGTTCGGGGGCGTCGAGAGCGTGTCGTGACCACGTCGGGCTCTCGCCTCTACCGGGACGAGGGCGTCGTGCTGCGCACCTACAAGCTGGGCGAGGCCGACCGCATCGTCGTGCTCGCCACCAAGGAGCACGGCAAGGTGCGGGCGGTGGCCAAGGGCGTGCGCAAGACCCGCTCGAAGTTCGGCGCCCGGCTCGAGCCCCTGTCGCACGTGGCGCTGCAGCTGTACGAGGGCCGCAACCTCGACACCATCACCCAGGTCGACGGCATCGATGCCTTCCGCCCGATCCGCGACGACCTCGACCGCTACGCCGCGGCGGTCACCGTGCTCGAGGTGGTCGACCAGCTGTCGATGGAGGGTGAGCCCGACCCCCGGCGGTTCCAGATGCTGGTCGGCGTGCTGCG